>JBBRCR010000412.1:0-7778 GCA_038204695.1 Opitutales bacterium
GGGGTCGTCGTGCGGGTGACGACGCCGTTGACCTTCATGCTGCTGGTGACGGGATCCCAGGTGGGCGAACCCGCGTTTTTCCATGCGGTGATGGCATCCTGCGGAGGAATCGAGTTGGGCCGGTTGCCGCTGGCTTTGTAATACTGGTACGACGCATTGATCGTCGTCTTCTTGAAGGGGCGAAACTGGATCATCCCGTTGTAGCGGTTGGTGTCGACGCCGGATGGTTTGAGATCGAAGCCGTCGTGCTGCTGAACGGCACTCGCGCGAACGGCCAGGGTGCCTTTCATCAGCACGCGATTCAGATCGAGACTGCTGCGGTAGCCATCGAAACTGTCAGCGCGGAAAGCGGCTTGTGTACGATCCCGCTGCAGGTTGGCGGACGCACTGACTATATTGACGGTACCGGCAGCATTGCCGAGGCCGAAGATGTTCGCGTTGGGACCGCGGCTGATTTCCACGCCGTCCGCATCGAGCGGATCAATGGGCACGCGATTGCTCGTCTCGAAGTTGCCGTTTGAAACATTGGCGTTGCCGATCCCGCGCACGCGATTGGCGTTCGCGGGATCGCCCGCGACGTTGTCCTGCACGCCGCCGTTCCCGGATCCCTCCAGCATATCGGTATAGGTACCGGTGCCCTCGGTGTTCGCGGCATAGAGAAAGACATCGTTGATATCGAGCATCGCGAAATCAGCCATCTCCTGCTTCGTGATGACCGAGATAGACGAGGCGAGATCCTCGAGCCGGGCGTTGAGCCGCGTGCCGGCCATCGTGTTCGCCGCGTAATAGCCCTTGGTGTCCGCCACGACCTCAAAGGGCGAAAGGACGACGGCCTCGTCGCGCGCCGACTCCCTCCCTGCATCCGCCACCCTGGTCTGGGCGGCCTCGAGCTCCGCCTGTTCGGCGGGATCGAGTCGCCCGTTCTGATTCTTGTCGTAACGCGCGAGTGTAGCGGCATCGGGTGCTGGCGGGGAAACGACCTGTGCCCCGAGTGGGCTGAGCAGGAGGATCAGAAAACAAGGCAAAAGCACACGGTTACCGGCGTGAACGCAACGGAGTACGGACGGGGACATGGGGCGCAACGTAGCGATTTTGCAGCCTCCGGTCTTTAACCGGCGCGGAAATTGGATTTGCCGATATGGAAAAATCGCGACGCGGAAATCAGTGCGGGTGGATGTAACAGTTGAGATTCACCGGGCTATTACGCACGCGTTTACGCGGTCGTTTTCCGTTGAAATCAATTGCGAGCATTATGCGGCCCCGGCATTCGCATGGCCGCGAGTGCCGTCCGAATCCCCGGTCGTCACGTCGCACCCCAGCTTATAATGCACGACGATTCAGCCTTCCCGACCCAGGTGAAATTTTTCAGCGGCGAAGAAATCCCGCTGGAACTGCACAAAGTGCGGATCGTACAGAAGCTCCACCTGCGCCCCGTGGAAGATCGCCACCACGCGATGGAAACCGCCGGCTACAATACCTTCCTGCTGCAAACGAAGGATCTGTTCCTGGACATGCTGACCGACAGCGGCACCAACGCCATGAGTGACGAGCAGCTCGGTTCCATGATGGTCGCCGACGACGCTTACGCGGGTTCCGCCAGTTTCGCCCGAATGCAGGAGGCGATTCGCGAGGTGTTCGGCACGACGCTTGTGCTGCCCGTGCACCAGGGCCGCGCCGCGGAAAACATCATTTCAAAAACATTCATCCGGCCGGGCGACCTCATCCCGATGAACTACCACTTCACCACGACGAAGGCCCACATCGACATCAACGGGGGCCGTGTTCTTGAACTCTATACCGACGAGGCGCTCAAGATCCGGAGCAGCCATCCCTTCAAGGGGAACATGGATCTGGCGAAACTCGCGGCCACCATCGCCGAGTTCGGGGCCAAGCGGATTCCGTACGTCCGAATGGAAGCCTCGACAAATCTGATCGGCGGCCAGCCGTTCTCGATGCAGAACATGCGCGAGGTCCGCGCCCTCACCCGCCAGCACGGGATCATGCTGGTGCTCGACGTCAGCCTCGTCGGCGAGAATGCCTGGCTGATCAAGCAGCGCGAACCGGAGTTCAAGAATGCCAGCATCAAGTCCATCCTGCTGGAACTTTGCGGCCTATCGGACCTGATTTATTTCTCGAGCCGGAAGGTCAGCTCGACGCGCGGCGGCGCCATTGCGACGAACCGCATGGATTTGTTCAATCAGATGAAGGATCTCGTGCCCCTCTATGAGGGCTTTCTCACCTACGGCGGCATGTCGGTGCGCGAAATCGAGGCCATGGCCGTGGGCCTGCGCGAGACGCTCGACGACACCATCATCAGCCAGTCGCCAAATTTCATCCGCTATCTCGTCAATGATCTCGATGCCTCCGGCGTGCCGGTAGTCACGCCGGCGGGCGGTCTGGGCGCACACGTCGACGCGCGCGGTTTCCTGCCGCACGTGCCGCAAACGGAATATCCCGCCGGCGCGCTGGCGGCGGCGTTCTACATCGCGTCCGGCGCACGCGGCATGGAGCGTGGCACAATTTCCAGTGTGCGCGACGAGAACGGCAACGACATCCTCGCCGACATGGAATTGATGCGGCTGGCGTTGCCGCGCCGGGTGTTCACGCTTTCGCAGGTCAAGTATGTCGCCGACCGCCTGAAGTGGCTGTATGCGAATCGCAACCTGATCGGTGGTCTGAAGTTCGTCGAGGAGCCAAAGGTGCTGCGTTTCTTCCTCGGCCGGCTCGCGCCCACCAGCAACTGGCCATCGAAACTCGTGGCCCAGTTCCGCCACGACTTCGGCGAAAGTTTGTAGGAAGCACGCCCTCTGGCGTGTGTCTGCCTGTTCGCAAAGCGGCCGCGGACGATCGTGCACGAAAAGGCGCACTGCACGTGTTTGCCGGAACGAAGACCAACGTAACGCAGCGGTGAATCCCCTTGCTTGGCGGTGGTGGAATACGTGGGGTGTGACCTCGCATGGCGCTGCACGAATGGGTGATTGGCTTCGATGCCGACGACACGCTCTGGCACAATGAAAACATCTTCGAGAAGATGCATGATCGTTACCGGGCGCTGCTCGCGACCTATCACGATGCGGCCACGGTGGATCGCGCGCTGTTCGCGACCGAAATGCGGAACCTCGAGCGGTACGGCTACGGCGTGAAAGGGTTCACCCTTTCCGCGATCGAAACGGCAATCCAACTCACCATGGGTCGGATTCGCGCGGATGAAATCCAGCAGTTGATCGAACTCGGCCGCGAAATGCTGGCCCACCCGGTGGAGTTGCTCGATGGTGTCGGGGAAACGCTCGCGGCTCTTTCGGCGAGTCACCGCCTGCTCGTGATCACAAAGGGTGACCTCCTCGACCAGGAGCGAAAGCTGGCTCGATCGGGGCTCGCCGGGCATTTCGAGCGGGTCGAGATCGTGTCGGAAAAGGACCAGGCGACGTACGCCCGAATCTTACGCCGGCACGGCATTGCGGCGGATCGCTTCCTGATGGTTGGCAACTCGCTGAAGTCCGACATTCTGCCGGTGCTCAACCTCGGCGGCGCTGGCGCCCACGTCCCGTATCACCTCACTTGGGCGGCGGAACGGATCGAGGAGCCGTCCGGCGCAGCCGGGCGCTTCTTTCAGTTGAAGACGCTGCGCGAACTACCCCGCGTAATCGACTCGCTGCGGCGGCGGTGAGCCAGCGGAACGGCGCCGGGCCCCCGACAGTCTTTTCAGAACGAATTTGAAATGCGCTGGTCGCCTTCAACGGTGCCGTCAGTAAACGGTGAATACAGATTTCCATTCGCGGTTTCATGGTGTGACAATTTTCCGGTCTGCGGCCCCGCCGTTACAGGGGGCGGCAGAGCAACTACGCCAATCGGCTCACTCTGACCGCGAACGCACCGGATTTTCCGCCTCCACCTCGTCCCACATCCGCTCCAGAACCGGCCTGATGATGGCCGTGAACGCCTCGTACGCGGGCGGATGGAAATGCAGCCTGTCGTCGCGGTAAAGATCGAGCCGCGGATGACCGTTCGCATCCACCAACGCGGGGTTCACGTCGATGAACACGTGCCCGGGTGTCGCCTCGCAATAGGCACGTGCGAGTGCGTTGTAATGATCGACCTGCTCCCACCGCGACACCCGGTCCGGGGAACGCGTGGCGGTAACATATATGATTCGGGTCGCCGGCAGCGCCGCGCGCACACGCTGGGAGAATTCACGGAAGCGGCCGAAGATCACCGGAGGTGCGTCGGCCGCGGCCGCCTTCAGGTCGTTGCTGCCGCAATAATACACAATCACCTTGGGCGCATACGGCAGCACGACTTGGTTGAATCGCGCCAACTGATCGCCCGTGCGCGAGCCACCGAAGGCGCGATTGAGCACCGGCAGCGGCGCCATCATTTCGGCGACGTTCGTCCATTGGCGGAAAATACTGCTGCCCACGAATAGTATGCCGCCTTTGATCGGCGGCTTCGCCTGATCCGCTTCGGCGAATGCCTTGAAGGCCGGCTCGTATTGCGCCCAGCGTTTCGCGGCCTCATCAGCCGGAGCAGCGGTCGCAGGCGTCGCGCCTCCAGCCAGGCGCAATGCAACCGTGGTGAACAGCAGGGCGAGACTCAGAAAGCGAACGCGGCGGATTTTCATATAAGAAGAGGCGAAAGGCGGAGGCGGGTGTCTTGTTGGTGCAGAGAACGCACGCCGTGGTGAGAAGGGTGGGCGCTACCATCGAACTAAATCACTCACTGCGCAGGCAGACGCGGCGGAATCAACTTGAAAACTTGCGCCGTGACCGCGAGTCGGGCTGAGCTTTGGGTGTGCGTCCCCCCACCGGTCCGCCCCTGGACCTGCGGCTTCCCATGAAGCGTGAAAGAACAGCCACGAAAGCAAAGGGTGTGATCCTCCTTCTCGGCTCAGCAGCGGACACGCTCCTCGAGGCGGTGCGTCGCGAACTTGGGGTTCGCAATCGGGTGGTGCTCGTCGTGGACGAGACCGACCTGTTTTCCCGGACACGGTTCACCTTCATTCGCCGTGGCCTCAAGACCACCGGTTCGATCCAGATCGATGGCAGGGTCATTTCAAGTGACATGATTTCAGGAGTGCTCCTGCGATTGGGGCGCACCTGGTGGCCGGATCGAGGCTTCGATCTAGAGGATCAGATGTTCGTGTATCATGAGACAGTCGCGGCCTGGTTCAATTTTCTGAGTTATCTGCGCTGTCCAGTCGTCAACCAGTTCTCCCTCGGATGGTGGCTTCATGATCTGAATTACCCACTGCACCTTGCCAGTAGCCTTTGTGATGCCCTGGACATCCCGCTGGCGCCGCTCCCACCATCATTGCCCTATGAAATCCGTTTGAACGCAACCGAGCCCGGCTCGTCGCCCACCGGAGGCAGCATTTATATTGCGGGAAATGAAATCATCGCCCGCCACGCCAAGACCCAGGCGGTTTTTGCGTCGCTACAGGAGAAGCGCGCCACGTTGAATGAATGGCTGCGCCACCACCAGCTTTCGGTTTGTCGACTGGATTTCCAAGTTGAAGCTCAACCCGCGGTCAGCCGCATCGAGGCTTGTCCCCTTTTTGACGGTGAACGAGGATCGGTCCTTCACGACGTCGCCGTCGGCATTGCCGACCATTTCCGATGATTCTCTATATTGGATCAAGTGCCGACAAGGTTTATCCCAGGCTGCGGGGAGCCCTGGAGGCGGCGTCGGAGCCATTTGTCTTCGTGGATGAGGATCGACCCTTCGGATGGCAGGTCTTCTGCCGACCTGGCAACGGGCGCCCGGAGTTTGAGATTCGCGGCGCTGACTGCACGGGAGCGCGTCCGGTTAATTCTATTTTTGTACGACACGCGGTGGCGCGCTGTCTGGACTCACGCCATTTGAACAAAATCGGCGAGTTGCAGGCCAACGTGAATCGAATGCTGCTGTTTGCCACCTGCCCCACCGTCAACCATCCCGCTCACGCATATTCAAATTACTCGAAACCATATCAGCTGGGGCTGATGGCGGAGGCCGGTTTCGACATCCCGGCATCGCTGGTGACGAACGATCCGGCGGCAGCCCGTCGGTTCATCAAATCATGCCGGACCCGAACTATTTTCAAGGGCGCAGCAATGTCATGACCTTTGCCCAGGTCCTGACCAAAGATCACCTTCCTCGGATCGACCTGCTTCCCCATAGCCCGACCCTGTTTCAGGAGTACATCGAGGGCGCTGATTATAGAGTCCACGTGATCGGTGACCGCACGTTCGGGACGAGATTGCGGGCGAAAAACGAGGACTATCGGCGCAGCGCCCTCATCGATGATGACGAAATCCAGGTCGAAGCGGCGGAATTGCCTCCGAGGCTGCTGAAGTTATGCGTGGATTTCACGCGCCAACTCGGACTGGTGGTGAGCGGCATCGATTTCAAGGAGGACGCGGACGGCCGTTTTGTGGCGCTGGAGGTGAATCCCTATCCACAGTTCACGTTCTACGAGGGGCGGAGTGGCCAGGCGATCACTCGAGCGGTGGTTGAATACCTGGTCGAACATCACACGGCGGACACCAACGTGTTCGCTTAGCAGCGACAACGAACAAACAAAAGGAGATAGCCATGCCCGCAGAAAAGAAGGAGCCCATGATCGGAAGAGGCAGTCGTCCGACTGCAATCGACTACAATGCACCGGTGTCGGATTTCAAGCTACGAGACCTGGTCGCGCTGGTGAACTCGCAAATGCTGGAGTTTGTGAAGTACACGCCTCAGCCGGAACAGCTGAAGCCCGAACAATACAAGCCGGAGCGGTACAAACCGGAAACGTCAAAGCCTGAGCTCGTGAAGTCGGAAAAGGAGTACATCAAGCCGGAGAAAGAACTCGTGAAAGCCGAGAAGGAACTAATCAAGCCCGAGAAGGAAATGCTCAAGCCGGAGAAGGAGCGCATGAAACCCGAGCTGAGCAAGCCGGAGAAGGAATTTGAATTCCCTGACGACTTTGAGCCGTTTGTCGATCGCATCGCGACTCGGGTCGTGGAAATCCTGAAACAGCAAGGGCTGGGCAGGTAGTCTCGGCTCGCGATGCCGGGACGATCCCCTTCTGTCCCGGCATTCGCGTCTGGCTCCCTCGCTCGGGTGCGACCGCTCGGCAGCGCGCGGGTCCGTCGGGGGCAAGCGTCGTCCATGACAAGCAACCTGTCACGCAACCACGGCTCGGTGGGCGACACTGCACTCCGCCAGCCGTCAGTCGTGAACTCGAGCCCGAGCCCGCGCGCGGTCGATCAGGGATAGTGTTCGCCATCAACCCAGGCGCCAAAAATTTCCCGCCGCGACGAAATATCCAACAAGAAAGGCGTGATGGCTTGGCAGGAGGGTTGGCGATCGCGACGACGGCGTTTTCCTGTCAGTAGGATCAAGTGTATTCCATCAATTTCCAGCAATATGGAATCAGTTTCTCCGCCGGGCGATGCCCCTTCGCAGCGGCTTTTTGTTCGCAACTTCAACTCAAGGCCGGAGCGAGCACCTGACCCGCGACGAGCGGATCCCTCTCCGGAATTTATCAGGAGATATTATCATGGCCAAAAAAGTCCCTCCATCCTCCGCGCAACCCCACGATGCCGCGCGCGACGACGACAATGTCAACGACCCCGACTTTCAATTCGTCCTGCAGGAGCTCTTGTCCTCCTACCGACCACTGCTCGAAGAGGAACTGCGCCGTGCACAATCGGCGGAAGCGTTGATTAAGGAAGAGCAAGGTTCCGAGCCCAGTTGCGAAGACGAGATTGCCCAGGCCAATCGTCTATTCGAACGCTTCAGCCAACCGGAGGTCG
>JBBRCR010000413.1:0-7769 GCA_038204695.1 Opitutales bacterium
GAAGCTGAGCCCAAACTCGGGCACCTCGACGGCCTTGCGGCTCCCGTCTTTTTTCACGCGGCCCGCGAGCCAGGCGTCGTAGCCGCTTGAACGCGCAACCTCGAGCACTGCCGCGACGTTCTCCGGCGAGACGTACGCGGCAAAACCGATGCCCATGTTGTACGTCGCATAGGCCTCCCGCCGTTCCACCGGACCGGCCTCGATGATGAATTCGAACAACGCCGGCGCCGGACGCGGATGCGTGATCTCATAGACGAACGGCTCGTCCAGTCGCATCAGCTTGCGCCAGCCGTGTCCGGTCACGTGCGCGACGTAGTTGAGTTTCAACCCGCGGCGCTGGCACTCCCGCACGAACGCCACGTAGATGACGGAAGGCGCCAGCAACGCCTCCCCGAAACTGCGCGGATCGCCGCCGTTGATCGGCGTGAGAAACTCCTTCGGCAATTGCGTCGCGATCCGCCGGCACAGCGACAACCCGTTCGTCTGCACGCCCGAACTGGCGAGGAAAATAATGGCGTCACCAGCGCGGATGTCGCCGACGATTCGCAGGCTCTTCGGCGCGATTTTTCCGATGGCCGAACCCGCCAGCACAATCGCATCCGCCTCCACCACGCCGCCAAGCGTCGGCGTTTCCCCGCCTCCCCACACCGCTCCCGCGGTTTTGCAGCCCTCGGCGAAACCCGCCACCAGCGCGTTCGTGCGCGTCGCATCGGCGAACCAGCCCGAGTCGCCCACTGCCGCATGCATCGCGACGGAAATTGGCAGCGCGCCGCAGGTGATCAGGTCGTTGACAATCGTGGCAACCGTGTCGATCGCGATTTCGCGGTAATAACATTTCCCCGTCGCCGCATACACGACGTCCGCCACGAGATTCTTCGTGCCGAGACCCTCCTCGACATGCGCGAGAAAATGATCCGCGGCCTCGATCAGGTAGGCACTTTCACCGCGGGTCGTCGCCGGCTCGGCGTAGCCGTGCGCCTGCAACGCGCCCGCCGTCGTCCGCGCCGCCTGCTGACACGCGCGCTTGAACGCATCGAGTTCTTCATAGCGGACGCCGGAGGACTCGTAAGAAAGGGACATTCTCGGATCGCCGAATGCGTTAGTAACTCCGGCCATCGTTCTTCTCGTGATAATTGACGAAGGCCTGATTCACCACGCGATAACCACCCGGCGTCGGGTATTTGCCGGTAAAATACCAATCACCGCGATGGTTCGGCACCGCCGCGTGCAGGCTCTCGATCTTCTGGAAAATGATTTCGACTTCGCCGGTCCACTCGAGATTCGGCGGGCGGACCAATTCCATGATTTTTCGGGAAATCTCCTCGGGCGTGAACGGATCGTAGATCCGCCGCACGTGGTTCACCTCGCCGCCCTTCCGCACCTCGTCGCGGCAAAGCTCGTACACCTCGTCGAGCAGTTCACCCTGCCCCCGCTCCTTGAGCAGCGCCACCGTCGCTTCGAAGGCCACGAATTTCCCCAGCGCCGACATGTCGATGCCGTAGCAGTCCGGATAGCGAATCTGCGGCGCGGTGGAAACAATCACGATTTTCTTCGGCTTCAGTCGCGCGAGAATCCGGATAATCGAACGCTTCAGCGTCGTGCCGCGAACGATCGAGTCGTCGACCACCACGAGGTTGTCCTCGCCCGGCCGGATCGAGCCGTACGTGATGTCGTACACGTGGCTCGCGAGCTGATTGCGCATGCTCTCCTGCCCGATGAAGGTCCGCAGCTTGATGTCCTTCGAAATCACTTTTTCGGCCCGCGGCCAGTTCCGCAGGATCAGATCGTCGAGCATCTCCTCATTCAAAACGCCCTGGCGGCTTGCCTCCAGGATCGCCGCTTTCACCTCGTCGCGGCGCTTCGTGCGGAGCGCCGACATCAGGCCAAAGAAGGCGGTTTCCGACGTATTGGGGATGAAGCTGAACACCGTGTGACCCCAATCGTAGTCGATCGATTTCAGGACCTGATCGGCGAGCTGCCCGCCCAGCGCCTGACGCTCACGGTAGATGTCGAGGTCATTGCCGCGCGAAAAATAGATCCGCTCGAATGAGCACGAGGCCCGCGCGAGTGGAGCCGTAAACGGCTGCTCGCTGATCGTTCCCCGGCGCTTGATCACGACCGTGTGGCCTGGCGTGACCTCCTTCACCTCGGCCGCCTCGAGGTCGAACACGGTCATCAACGGCGCCCGCTCGGACGCAAACGCCACCACTTCATCATTCTGAAACCAAAAACACGGCCGGATGCCCGAGGGGTCCCGCACGACGAAACAGTCGCCGTTGCCCAGCAGGCCGCCGAGCACATAACCGCCATCCCATTTCTGCGCCGCGCGGGTGATGACACGATTGACGTCGAGGTCCTCGCTGATCCGCCGCGAGAGCTCCTCGCCGATCAAATCGCGTTTCCGCAGGAAGCGGTAAATGTCCTCGTGCTCCTCATCGAGGAAGAAGCCGATTTTCTCCAGGATGGCCTGCGTATCCGTCTCGAAGATCGGATGCTGGCCCATCGCGATCAACGAACGGTTGAGCTCGGCCGTATTCGTCAGATTGAAGTTGCCGCAGAGGGCAAGATTGCGCGTCGGCCACGGACTGCGCCGAAAATACGGGTGGCACGACGAGATGTTGTAATCTCCGCTGGTGCCGTAGCGGAGATGCCCCATCAGCAGCTCACCGCCGAAGTCGAAATTGTTTTTTACCGTCTCGGTGAATTCGGGGTGGATGACTCCGCTGTGGACGCACTCCTCGTACTGCCCGAGGAGCGACCGGAAGATCCGGTCGAGCGGGTTCGACTTGATGTTGCGCTCGCGGAACATGAACGGCGCACCCGGCGGAAGGTTCAGCTTCACGCAGGCCACACCCGCGCCGTCCTGGCCGCGGTTATGCTGCTTCTCCATCAGCAGGAAAAGCTTGGTGAACCCCCACAGTGGCGAGCCGTATTTTTCCTGGTAATAGGAAAGCGGCTTCAGCAATCGCACGAGCGCGACGCCACATTCGTGGGTGAGGCGGTCACTCATTGGTGGAGAGGCAGCCCAGCGGTGCGAGCCGGGGTGACAGAACACCAAAGGCAAATGCCGGAAAGGGCGGCGAAAATAAACGCGGTCGGGAAGGTGCAGGCGGCGGGCATCTTGACGGTAGAGCCGCTCATCTCGATGACCCGGCCGGAATGGTCAACGGCTTTCTCCAAAATGGGTGCAGGCAGAGCGTTTGGTACCAATGTAGCGGCGAGTGCCGACCGTGCTCGGCGTGGCATGGGCGTCCCGCCCATGAATTGCTTTCTGCACAACGCGATGGGGCGTCCCGCCCCGAGTCCTGTCTTCTCCACTCTCACCCACAATCGCATCATCCACTCGCTGGCGCTCGCCGCCACGAGCCAGCGCGCGCAGCCCACAGCGATGACGTTCAGACCCCTTGACCGGAATCGCGATGTTGGTGAGCGTCCCGTTTCGCCACCATGCTGATCCTCCGCGGCTCACCGGCCCTCTCCCAGTTTCGACTTCAGAAGCTCCTCCAGGACCTCACCGCTGCGCGGGTGCCGGTGCGTGCCATCAGCGCCGAATTCGTCCACGTCGCCGAACTCGCGAGCGACCTGACGGCCTCCGAGCGCGCCGTGCTCGAACGGCTTCTGACTTACGGCCCCCGCCGCTCGGCCGCAGCCGTGAGTGGTTTGGTCCAAGTGGTCGCGCCGCGACCCGGCACGATTTCACCGTGGTCGTCGAAGGCGACCGACATCGCCCACATTTGCGGCCTCACCAACGTCAACCGCATCGAACGGGTGATCGCTTACACGCTCGCGCTCGATTCCGCCGCGCTGCCCAAGCCGCTGAGCGTGTTGTCCGCCGCCCAGGTCGGCGCCATGCGGTCGCGCCTGCATGACCGGATGACCCAGGTGGTGTTCAACGACGTCGAAGCCTGCGGCGTGCTTTTTCACCACGACCAGCCCCGCCCAATGACGAGCGTGCCCGTGCTTGCCCAGGGCCGGACCGCGCTCGTGGAGGCCAACCGCAGGCTGGGCCTCGCGCTCGCCGATGACGAAATCGATTACCTGGTCAACGCGTTCACGGCGCTCCGCCGCGATCCGAACGACGTCGAGCTGATGATGTTCGCGCAGGCGAATTCGGAGCACTGCCGCCACAAGATTTTCAACGCCACCTGGGAAATCGACGGCCAGCCGAAGGGTCGCTCGCTCTTCCAGATGATCAAGAACACGTATCAGCTTCATCGTGACGGCATCCTCTCGGCCTATCGCGACAATGCGGCGGTCCTGACGGGCACCCGCGGCGGTCGCTTCTACGTGGATCCGAACTCCGGCGAATACGCGGCGCACGAGGAGGAGATCCATCTGCTGTGCAAGGTCGAGACGCACAACCATCCGACCGCGATCTCGCCCTTTCCGGGTGCGGCCACCGGTTCGGGCGGCGAGATTCGTGACGAGGGTGCGACCGGCTGCGGGGCAAAACCGAAGGCGGGGCTCACCGGGTTCACCGTATCCAACTTGAAGCTGCCCGGTGCGGTCCAGCCCTGGGAGCATGAACACGGCAAACCCGGCCGGATTGTTTCCGCGCTGGACATCATGATTGAAGGCCCGCTGGGCGGCGCGGCGTTCAACAACGAATTCGGCCGGCCGAACATCAACGGCTACTTTCGAACGTTCGAAGCCGCCGTCCCAGCCGCCGGCGGTTCGCCCGCCACCGAGCTCCGCGGCTATCACAAGCCGATCATGATCGCCGGCGGGCTCGGCAACATCAAAGCCGGGCACGTCCAGAAGGGCACCATCCATCCCGGCGACAAGCTCGTTGTCCTCGGCGGACCAGCGATGCTGATCGGGCTCGGCGGCGGTGCGGCGAGTTCGATCGCGAGTGGTTCCGGCAGCGAGGACCTGGATTTCGCAAGTGTACAGCGCGATAACGCGGAGATGGAGCGCCGCTGCCAGGAAGTCATCGATCGCTGCTGGGCGCTCGGCGCGGAAAACCCCATCGCGTTTATTCACGACGTGGGCGCCGGTGGGCTTTCCAATGCGCTGCCAGAACTCGTCAACGACGGCGGCCGCGGCGGCCGTTTCAACCTGCGGAAAATTCCAAACGACGAGCCCGGCATGAGTCCGCTGGAAATCTGGTGCAACGAATCGCAGGAGCGCTACGTGCTTGCGGTGCCGCTCGCGCGGTTGGAAAAGTTCGCGCAACTCTGCGAGCGCGAGCGCTGCCCGTTCGCAATCGTCGGCGAAGCCACCGAGGAAAAGCGGCTCGTGCTCGAGGATCCGCATTTCAACAACCAGCCCATCGACATGCCGCTCGAGGTGCTGCTGGGCAAACCACCCCGTATGCACCGCACCGATACGTCGCGCCCGCGCCCGCAGTTGCCGCTCGACCTCCGCAGCCTGGAGAGCACGCGGGAAGTTTCCGCCGGCCGGGAGCTGGAGCCGTCGGCTTCTGCCACAACCGCGACCGCGCTGAGCGAAGCCGTTCACCGCGTCCTCGCCCACCCCACGGTCGCCGACAAGACCTTCCTGATTTCCATCGGCGATCGCACCGTCAACGGTTTGATTTGCCGCGACCAAATGGTCGGACCCTGGCAGGTGCCGGTCGCCGACTGCGGCGTGACCGCGGCAAGTTACGATGTTTATACGGGCGAGGCGATGGCCATGGGTGAACGCACGCCCGTCGCCGTGAACAACGCGGCCGCCTCGGCGCGACTCGCCGTCGGCGAAGCGCTGACCAATCTCGCGGCGGCGCAGATCGGTGACATCGGCAAAGTGAATTTGTCCGCGAACTGGATGGCCGCCCCGGCGGTCGCCGGCGATGGCGCGGATCTCTACGCCGCCGTTCACGCCGTGGGGATGGAGCTTTGTCCCGCGCTCGGCATCACGATTCCCGTCGGCAAGGACTCGATGAGCATGACGACCGTGTGGAACGATCCGACCGGCGAGCAGCGGCGGATGATCGCGCCCGTGTCGCTGATCGTCTCGGCCTTCGCGTCCGTGTCCGACATCCGGCTCTCGCTCACGCCGCAGTTGCAGTATGAACGGAGTGGCACGGGCGTCCCGCCCGTGAATACAGATCTGAAACCCGTCCCGCCTGTAGGTTCGATCCCCCCGTCGCCCATCGGCGAAACCGTCCTTCTGCTCATCGATCTGGGTCGCGGGCAAAACCGGCTCGGCGGTTCGATTCTGGCGCAGGTCGTTTCGCAGATGGGGGCCGCCACTCCCGACGTCGACCGCGCAGAAGATCTGAAAAACTTCTGGCATGCCATCCAGCAACTCGGCCGCGAGCACAAACTGCTCGCGTATCACGATCGCTCTGACGGAGGTCTGGTCGCGACAGTGGTGGAGATGGCTTTCGCGGGCCATACGGGCGTTGATCTCGAGCTGCCCGCCCCCGTGAAAAACGGGGCAACCGGCCAGCCGCGGGTGGACGGGCCCGCATTCGCACAACTCTTCAATGAAGAGCTTGGCGCGGTGATTCAGGTGCGCCGGGCGGATCTCGACCCGGTCATGTCCGTGCTGCGTGACTACTGTTTGGATACAGCGACGTCGCCCATCGGCGCGCTCAATCGCGATTACCGGCTCCGCATTCGTCAGGGTCGCCACGTTCTGTTCGACGAAGATCTTTTTGCCCTCCGCGCCATCTGGTCCGATGTCACCCGCCGGATCGCCACGCTGCGGGACAACCCCGTCTGCGCCGAGCAGGAACAAGAGCTGAGACTCGACCGTGCAAATCCAGGCATCACGCCGAAGATCACCTTTGATTTCGCCAACCCAAAAAACTCCAGCGTGCGGCCGCCCGTCGCGATCGTGCGCGAGCAGGGCGTCAACGGGCAGGTCGAAATGGGCGCCGCGCTGACGCGGGCCGGGTTCCGCGCGTTCGACGTGCACATGACCGACATCCTCTCGGGCCGCGTCTCGCTGCGGGACTTCCGGGGCGTGATTGCCTGCGGCGGATTCAGCTACGGTGACGTGCTCGGCGCGGGCGAAGGCTGGGCCAAGAGCATTCTGTTTCACCCGCGCGCGCGCGAGGATTTCCTGGCGTTTTTCAACCGCGAGGACGCCTTTGCGCTGGGGGTCTGCAACGGCTGCCAGATGATGAGCAATCTCCATGAGATCATTCCCGGCGCGGGTCACTGGCCCCGTTTCGTGCAGAACAAATCCGAGCGCTACGAGGCGCGTTTCGCGTCGGTGAAAATCGAAAAAAGCCCGAGTGTGCTCTTCGCCGGCATGGAGGACTCCGTCATCCCCATCGCCGTGGCGCACGGGGAAGGGTATGCGGAATTCCATGACGCCGCCGCCGCCCAGGCGTGCAGCGACTCGGGGCTCGTCTGCGCCCGCTACGTCGACAATCACCACCGCGTGACCGAACACTATCCGGTCAATCCCAACGGCTCGCCGTTCGGCCTGACCGCGCTGACGACCACATCCGGTCGCGTGACGATCATGATGCCGCACCCGGAACGGGTGTTCCGCACCGCCGCCATGAGCTGGCATCCGCCGGGCTGGGGCGAGGATTCGCCGTGGATGCGGCTGTTCCGGAACGCCCGCACGTGGGTGGGCTGAGCCCGCAAGATCGGGCGACCTCACCGCGGAGGAACGTTGTTCGCTTGCACCACGGCGTCCGCCCTCACGCCCTGGCCCCACTCCACCGGCCAATCTGTGTCTGCCGTGAAACGCGAGTCGCAGTTTTGAAACGGGTTTACGGCCCGTTGCGACCCCGTAGCGCCGTTTCATGGTCGTGCGGTTGCGGGTCGGAACAAGTTAATGGGGCGAGTCAAGAAACGCATCGATTA
>JBBRCR010000414.1:0-7768 GCA_038204695.1 Opitutales bacterium
GGCACGATTCCGAAAGTCGGCCGCGTACTGATCGCGGATTCTCTCGCGACGATATTGAGTGCACTCTTCGGCACGTCGACCGTCGTGACGTACATTGAATCGGCCGCTGGAGTCGAGTCGGGTGGGCGAACGGGGCTCACCGCGCTCACGGTGGCGGCGTTGATGCTGGTGGCGTTGTTCTTCACCCCGTTCGTTCTGGCGATTCCGGCCGCCGCCACAGCCCCCGCACTCGTCATCGTGGGCATCATCATGATGCAGTCGATCAGCCAGCTCGACATGACCGATTTCAAGACGGCCGCGCCCGCGGTGCTCACGATGATCGGCATTCCCTTCACCTTCAGCATCGCGGAGGGCATCGGCATGGGACTGATTTCGGCGGCGTTGCTGGCCCTTGCACTCGGCGAACGGAATCGGCTCACGGGGTTTGGTTACTTCATCGCGTTTGTATTCTTCCTGCAGTTTTTCCGGATGTGGCCGTTTGGGTGAGCACGGCTCTGCCACCTTGGCTTTTAGCCGGGAAATTTCCTACCGCGTTTTCGCCCGTAGCGTCAGTCTCCGACTGGCGGAACGCCGGTCAAGACCGGCCCCACTCGCGGCGGCTGCCCCAGCGTGTGGGATGTTATCATAGGAGCTGTGAATTTTCCAGGTTAACGCCATTCAACGCAGACCCCTTCGCCCGTCACGGCGAACGCCTGGCGCGTGGCACCGGATTCTTCTTCGCTTTAGCTTTCGTCTTCGCCGCCACCGGTTCGAGCGGGCCACCGGTGCCGGCTCCGGCACCGGTCTTTTTCACTTTACGGGCGGGCCGCGGCTTCGGGCCGGATTCGGCATGCCGCTGGGCAACGGGTTTCGCGGCCCGGACAACGCGTGCTCGCGACACGGTTTTTTCCGGGGCGGTCGGATTTGCCGGCGCGGGCGCCGCACCCGCGGGGTCGAGCTCGACACCGAAGAGCGCCGCGAGATCGGCCCCCACCAAAGCGGTCTCCGACGGCCCGGCGGCGGTCAGGTCGGTCGTCGCGGCCGCACTCGCGGCGGTGATGAGTTCCTGCATGTCGACGCCCCGCAAGGTGAAGAAGAGCGCCGGGTCGCGGTCGAGCCGCGCGCCCACGCCGTAGAGAACCGCGGCGACGTGCTTGCACATGTCGGCCCAGTCGGGACACGAGCATCCGAGATCGATCTCCTTGGGCGCTGGAAAAAGGCCGGTGTCGTGCGCCGTCAGGTCGGCGAGGATCTCCTTCGACAGGCGGCCTTGCAGCAAATCGAGCAGGCTGGTGACACGGCCGGCGCTGCGCTCCTTGAACGTGCGCCAGCGCTTCGCCTCGAGCGGTCGGATCTTGATCGTGATCGTGTAGAGCGAGGAACCCTGCACGAGCGCCGTGATGACGCCGGCGGCGATCTGCAGGTCGATCACCGAGCCGTTGCGCACATAGGTGCGACCGCGCGGCAGGCGGTTGGCAAAGTCGCTGTAGGATTCGAGGTTCTTGCACCAGGCCTGCCCCCAGAAGGTCGTGGCAATCGCGCGGCCGTCGATCTGGACGGGCGCCAGCTCACGGCCCTTGCCGGCCAGCTTCTTGGCGGCCTTTTGCGCCTGGAGGCGGCGCTGGGCAACAGGCACGTAGGGTCGGAATCCGTAAAATGATCGAAAGGCCATGGCGGTGCTGGCTTGTTGAAGGTGATCAGGGCTGGAGTCGATGAAGAATCAGCCCGACGCTCACCCCGCGTCTCCGCCGACCGCTTTCAGGTCGAGCGCGACGAAACGCAGCAGCTCGTCGTTGGACATTTCGGTGAGCAGCTTTTCGGCACCGCCGCCGGCGCCGAGCACGGAATCGGCCAGCGCCTGCTTCTGCGCGATGAGAGCGTCGATGCGCTCCTCGATCGTGCCGCGGCAGACGAATTTGTGCACAAGCACATTGCGCTTCTGCCCGATGCGGAAGGCGCGGTCCGTGGCCTGGTTTTCCACGGCGGGATTCCACCAGCGGTCGAAATGAATGACGTGGCTCGCGGCCGTGAGGTTGAGCCCCGTGCCGCCCGCCTTGAGCGAGAGCACGAAAAACGGCGGGCCATCGTCGCGCTGAAACGCCTCGACCAGCTTCGCGCGGTCCTTCACCGCCGTGGAGCCGTGCAGCACGAGCCCCGGCCGGCCGAAGATCTCGCGCAGGCGCCCGGCGAGCGGAGCCGTCATCTCGCGAAACTGGGTGAAAACGAGCGCCTTCTCCTGGCGCGAGGCAATCTCCTCCGCGAGCTCGGCAAGGCGCTGAAACTTGCCGCTGTCCTCGGGGGCGAAGGCGCCGTCGCCCTGCCAGTGGCTCGGGTGGTTGCAGATTTGTTTGAACCGCATCAAAAACGCCAGCACGAGCCCGCGGCGCTGGATGCCGTCGTCATCCTCGAGCGTCTCGAGGAGCCGCGCCAGCTCGCGCACGCTCTGTTCGTAGAGCGCGGCCTGTTTCTTCGCGAGGGGGCACCACGCGGTCAGCTCCGTCTTGTCGGGCAGGTCGGCGATGATGGTGCGGTCGGTCTTGAGGCGGCGCAGGAGGTAGGGTTGCACGAGCCGGCGCAGCGGGGCGAAATCGGGCGGCGTGGCGGCCTGCAGGCGCTTGATGTAGTTGGAAAACTGTGACGCGCCGCCGAGCAGGCCCGGGTTGAGAAAATCGTAGAGCGACCACAGGTCGCCGAGCCGGTTCTCGACCGGCGTGCCGCTCAGCGCGATGCGGGCGTGCGCGCGCAGGCGCTTGACCGCGCGGGTCTGGCGCGCCCCGGGGTTCTTGATCGCCTGCGCCTCGTCCAGCACGAGCAGCCGCCACCGTCGCGCGGCCAGCCAGTCGAGCCGGGCGGCCTGGCCGTAGGTGGTGAGGACGACGTCCTTGCCGGCGAGAAAGGTCTCCGCCGCGGCGGCGTCGCGCCACTCGCCCGCCGGCGTCTCCGACGGGTGCAGAAAACCCGCGCGCAAGTCCGGGGCGAAGCGCGCCAGCTCGCTCTTCCAGTTGGCCAGTAGCGAGGCCGGGACGACGAGCAGCGACGGCGGCACGGGCTGGCCGGTCCCCTCGTGTTTCAGGCGGAGCAAGAGGGCGATGACCTGGATGGTCTTGCCCAGGCCCATGTCGTCGGCGAGACACGCGCCGAAGCCGAGGCTCTGCAAGAACCAGAGCCATTTGACACCACTTTCCTGATACGGCCGGAGCCGCGCGGCGAGGTGGCGGTTGGGATCGAAGGCCGCCGCCGTTTCCGGCCGGCGCAGCCGCTCCAGCGTTGCCCGCAGCCAGCCCCCGGCGTGGACCTCGCTCCACGCCGGCGTTTCGGGCGCGTCGGCCGCGTCGGCCTCGGCGCCGATCCGCGCGCCGGCGAGCAGCCGCATGCCTTCGAGAAACGAGAGCCCGTCGCCGGCCGCGCCGGCGGCCACGCGTTTCCAGTGCTCGAGGACTCCCGCGAGCTTCTCGCGATCGACCTCGACCCATTTGCCGCGCAGGGAAACCAGGCCCGCCCCGGCGGCCATCAGCGTTTCCCACTCCTCCGGCGTGAGCGGCTCGCCGTCGAGCGTGGTCGCGACGGAGAAGCTCAGCAGGCTGTCGAGGCCGAGCCCCGCCGTTCGCGCTTCGCCCACGCGCACGCTGACTTGCGGACGGGAGCCGCGGCCGTTTTTCCACCAGTCGGGAATGCGGGTGACGATGCCGGCGGCCTCGAGCGCCGGCACCTCGCGGAGAAAGGCATAGGCCTGCGGCGGAGTCCACGCCTGCGGCTGAAAGACGCGGCGTGACTCGAGCAGTTCGCGCGTCCAGGTGCTGCGCTCGGCGGCCTGCTGCACGGGCGCGAGCAGCGAGCGGAGCGCAGCCTGATTTTTCGCGCCGGCGTAGTCCTGCAGCGCGCGCGCGAGCGGCAGGTGCAGCGGCTTTTCCTGCGCGGAGAGGCGATGGGTGTAGGTCGCCATGAACGCGAAGGGCGCGGCCGGCGAGCGCTTGTTCTCGGCCAGGTGAAACGTCACCTTGCCGAGCAGATGCAACGCGGGGTTGACGCGTCCGAGCCAGGCGCGCACCCCGCCCGCCGTGGTCGATTCGGTGCGGGCGAGCGCCTGCAACTCGCGCCACAGCGCGGCGAAGACCTCGGGCGTGGCATACTCGGCGCCGCGCATCGCCGGAATGCGCAGCGTGAGCTCGAAGCCGAGTTCGGGCGGCATGAACGCCTCGGCCACACCCGAGCCATCGTCTCGCGGGGCCTCCGGCGTGTGCGCCAGCGCGGTGAGGAAGGTGTCGGTGAAGTCGCGCCAGAAAAGCGATTCGGCGGGCCATTGCGTCGACTCGCCACGGCGCGCCGCCAGCGCGAGCAGCCCGCGAACGGAGCTTTCGGCAAAGGCCGCGAGCGTGGCCTCGTCGAAATGGCCCGTCCCGGACGCCGGTGCGTTTGCCGCCGGGCTTTCCGGTCCGGCAGTTTCCTCGATGAACAGGCGCCCGTGCGGGCTGAGGGCGAGACGATGCGACATCGCTCTACCGTCAAACGGCCGCGCGGGCCAACGGCGAGAGATTTTTGTTGCCCAGGCGCGCTGGCTCCACACTTGGAGGCCGAAAGAAATCGCCCCCACGACGGGCGAGACGCCCGTGCCACGCCGGATCATGCAGGCGTGCTCAAGACCTGATTGGCGCACTGGCACCCGGCCGGAGCTGATCCTGCCTGGAACCAGGGTGGGACGAACACTCCATTGCGAGATCGACCAATTCCGCCCAAAGTCAGCCATGACGACGCACCGCCAAGGGCCGAACCAATCGATGAAATTGCTCCCGGGCGCGAATCGACGCGGCCCAACCGAATCCCTGTCCCACCGAAAATCATGAGCCGCGAGATCCAGCTGGCTTCCCGCCCCAGCGGGATGCCCACCGCCGATAATTTTCTGCTGACGCAGAGCGAACCGGGGCCACTGCAGGACGGGCAGGTGCTTGTGCGCAACCTCTACCTGTCAGTGGATCCTTATATGCGCGGGCGCATGAACGACCGAAAATCATATGTGCCGCCGTTCGAGCTGGGAAAACCGCTCGAGGGCGGCGCCGTCGGTGAAGTCATCGCGTCGCGCGCCCGGGCGTTTAAGTTGGGCGATGTCGTGACATCGAATTTCGGCTGGCGGGAATACTTCATCGCATCACCGCCAGCGCTGCATCCGGTCAGCCGCGACGTTCGGCCGCTTTCGGTTTACCTGGGTGCCCTCGGCATGACGGGCATGACCGCGTGGGTTGGATTGAACCTCGCGGGGGTCAAAGCCGGCGATGTCGTCTATATATCGGGCGCCGCCGGTGCGGTCGGGAATGTCGCCGGGCAACTGGCGAAATTGCGCGGCTGCCGTGTCATCGGGTCAGCCGGCTCGATGGAGAAGGTCCGGTTTCTGCGGGAGGAATGCGGCTTCGACATCGCCTTCAACTACCGAACCGGCCCCGTCATTGAACAACTGAACGTCGAGGCGCCGGAGGGCATCGATGTCTATTTCGACAATGTCGGAGGCGATACGCTCGAGGCGGCGCTTTCGGCGCTGCGGGTGCACGGTCGCATCATCGCGTGCGGGGCCATCTCTGGTTACAACGACGAAAAGCCGCGGCCCGGACCTTCCAATCTGTTCAACGTGATTACAAAGCGACTGACGATGAAGGGGCTGATCGTTCGCGACTGGCTGGCTCACCAGGACGATTTTCAAAAGGAAGTGGGCGGCTATTACCGCGCCGGCCAGCTGAGGAACCACGAGACGGTGGTGGAGGGAATCGAGCAGGCGGTGGGCGCTTTCCTCGGCCTCTTCGAGGGGAAAAATGTCGGCAAGATGGTGGTGAAACTGGCGTAGCCCACCCCGCGCACTTCCCCACCGCAAGCCCGTCGAACTCAAAGCGCTCGCCGCCAAACGCCCGGTGTTGCTGGTCGTGCTCCGGGGCTGGCCCGGGTATCAGTGTCCGATCTGTTCGCGCCAGGTGAATGACTTTGTCACGAAGGCGGCCGATTTCGCGGCCAAAGGCGTTCAGGTCCTCATGGTCTATCCGGGCCCGGCGGATCAACTGAAGGCGCATGCCCAGGAGTTCCTCGCCCACCAGGACTGGCCGGCGGATTTTCTCTATGTCATCGATCCGGATTATTCGTTTACGAATGCCTACGGCCTGCGGTGGGATGCGCCGAAGGAGACCGCGTATCCATCGACGTTCATCATCGATCGGAACAGTCGTGTGCGGTTTGCGCACGTGAGCAAGACCCACGGCGATCGCGTGAGCGCCGCGGCCGCCTTGGAAGCGCTCCCGGCTCTGAAGTGAATTCCGCGGGGGTCTGTCCGTGCCCACCCGATCTCCCGCTTGACTGAAATGACCGGCGCTTCTTCGCCCGCCAAACCCACGACTTCTGTCAAAGGCAAGGGTGCCGCCTGCGCGCGAAACATCCCTGAATCACGAGGCCAATTCGTGAAGGGTCTCTCCGGCAAATGGCTCGCGTGGCCACGCGCAGGCTGACAGCCTCGCCAAACCGGAAGGTGCGACAGGACGGATGGCCGCCCGTAATTTCGAAATTCCAGCGCACCACAAAGCGTCAACCCCCACGCATCATGTCTTCATTACGTTTAATCAGCGTCGTCTTGATGGCGATAGTCCTGGTCGGTTCGATCTCGGCCGCGCCGGCCGGCCGCCATCCCGAGAAACTTCGAGTGGGCGATGCGGCACCGGATTTTGCGCTCAAATCGCCGGACGGAGAGAAAACGGTCCGGCTCTCCGGCTTCCGCGGCGCAAAGCCGGTGGTTCTGATTTTCGGCAGCTACACCTGTCCGCCGTTTCGCGATGTTTACCCGACGCTCGAGCGGCTG
Organism: Opitutales bacterium; assembly: GCA_038204695.1. Taxonomy (GTDB): domain Bacteria; phylum Verrucomicrobiota; class Verrucomicrobiia; order Opitutales; family Opitutaceae; genus ER46. The sequence goes on from JBBRCR010000414.1 coordinate 6,806, forward strand.
CACCAGGAATACGGCCGCGCAGTCGGGTTTCTCTACGTCTATATCCGCGAGGCGCACCCGGAAGACGGATGGAAAATGCCGCGCAATCAGCGCGACGGAATTGCAGTCAAGGATCCGAAATCAATGACCGAGCGCGCGGATTTGACGAGACAGGCCTGTGCGTTTTTCAAGACGGCCATTCCCGCGGTGGTTGATACGATGGATGACGCCACGGACCGGGCGTATGCCGGGTGGCCGTCCCGCATTTACCTCGTCGACGCCGGTGGCAGGATTGCCGTGCGTGGTGAACCCGGTCCGCGCGGCCTCGTTCCGGCGGCGCGCGAAGTGGAAAACTGGTTGAAGGCTCACGCCGGAAAGCGCGAGACGGCTGGCAAGCCGTAGGTTTCCGATCGCGACGCCAGCGTGGTCCGTCGCAGGCGTCGCGCACGGCCTCACATTCGGCCTGCACGGCGCCAAACCACGGCCCCTTGCGCGCCCAGGTCCGCTGCGCGCCTTCCGAGGTGTCATCCCCGGTCCGCGCGTACCACAAGGCCCGCTCATAGCCGTTGTAAGGGCCAAACTGCGCGCCCAGAGCGGCCGTGCGGTCGTGCACGGCGGACAGCCGCTTCATCCGGCCTTCGGGCCAGCTGTGGTGGGGGAAGTGCATGGCGTATTCGTGGCCATAAACCTCCATCCCCTTTTTCACGCAGTAATCCTGATCCTCCCACCCCGTGAACCGGCGCGGGTCGCAGGACCACATGTCCCATTCGGTGGCGCCCTCGGTCACCCATTCGGCCAGCACCTTGCCAGCCCCCCCGGCCTGACAGATGCCGAAGGTGAAGACGCAAGCCTCGAACGCGTTCGGCACGCCCGGCATCGGGCCGATCAGCGGGTTGCCGTCCGGGGTATAGGGGATGGGTCCGTTGATCACCTTGGTCAGGTTGGCCTGCGCCAGCAGCGGCACCCGCGCCATCGCGTCGTTGA
>JBBRCR010000415.1:0-7763 GCA_038204695.1 Opitutales bacterium
GGGCGCGGTTGACCGGAAGGGCGACTTTCCAGTCGCCCGAGACCGGTCGACCGAACGTACTTCGGCGGCAGGAAAGCCGCCGCTCCGGTGCGAATGCCGACGTGCTTGGCCAGAATTGGGGGGCCAGCGCAGCGCTAGCGCTTCCACTGGCGGCAGCCACGAGCCAGATGAGAAGTGTGATCTGCATGGCGCTGGCGACGACCCACCAGCGCACGACGGAGAACGCCAGGAGCAGAAAGGCACCCGTCAGAAAGGTAAGCGCGCCGAGCACGAGACGCGTGTCGTCGCGTCGACGCCAAAGGAGAACCGCGGCCGGAATTAGGATCAGCGTGCCAATCAAATCGTAGCCAACCGCGGTCAACCCGTACACCTTCACCATGGCCGGCAGCGAGCGGCTTTCAGCGACGAAATGGCGAAGCTCGGCGACGAACGGATCGGTCGGCAGAAAAGTGGCCGGACCACCGACCCACATTGCAATGGGTGGCGCCGCAATCGCACCCAGTGCCGGCATCAGCCGCCACCAGTTGAGCTGCGGCCGATCGGCTGCCCGCCGCCCCGCCGCCCAAAGCGTGCCCAGCATCGCAACCAATTCGGCGCCGCCCCACCAGGCGAGGGAATACAGCGGATGGTTCACCTCGAGCCGCCAGCCGAGGTGGCCGGGGGCGTATTCAATAAGGTAACACACTCCGCTGGCCAGCGCGCCCGTGCGCCCCCAAAGCCGCCACACGCCCGGGTCGAACCGGGCGCCGCCGGCCTGCGCAGTGCGCCCCTGCCAGCCGGCCATCACGAGCCCCGCGGCCCCCAGGAGCGCAATCGCCGGCAGCGTCGAAGCCGCGCTCAGCCACATCGCCACGGCCCCGGACAACGCCGAGATCAACGCGGCGTGACGCGCCCGCCGGAGCGCGTGCGGCAGCAGTGATGAATCCGCCGCCGGCGTTGGCCGCCACCAGCCGAACCCCATGAACGCGGCGCCGAGTACCAACCCGAGGATGGCGGCGTTGATCAACCCGTGATGGTCCACATACGTCGGGGCGAACGCTTCCATGAAGCGCTGATGCCCGACGAGCGCAAAAGCCAGCAGCACGCCTGCCCACACGCCCGCGCGCCGCGCCGTCCACCCGGACCACAGCACGATCACGGCGAAGAGCAGCGGCGCATTGAACCAGAGCAGCCCGCGCTCCAGCGCCGCTCCTGCGGCCAGCGGCCCGGCCAACCACTCCTGCAGCGCAGCGGCGCCGCGCAATAACCACGCGAAACCAGAACTCCAGTGCACCTCCCGGCCCACCGGCGCGTTGTCCACGGTCGTAAATCGCACCCGGCTTTCGTCCGCCTCGCGCCCGGCCAGCACGTGTCGCACCCACATTTGCGCATCCGCGTGACGCGCCGGGATCACCTGGCGGAGCGGCGTCGTGGCTTCGGCTGCACCCCGCAGGCCTTGCGCGTTGAGCAGCCGGACATACTCACGCACCGTCGCGGTCTGCAGGAGAATCAGGGCGCCCGCCAACGCCCATGTCACACCCATGACAATCCAGCGAAGGCGGCGGGATTCCTGGGGCATCGGCATAACGGCGGGCGAAGCGGTGCGGTGACAAGACAATCATCGTGCGCGGCGGTCAATGCAACGGGGACCGTGGCGAGTTAGCCCTCGCCGCCGCAAACGCGAGCGGCCAACGTCGCGACTCCACGGTGCCCGGTTCGAGATGAAACCCCCTCCATCTTCCTGTAGCCTCCTGCATCCGACCGGCGCTGAAATCGATCGCTTACGCATCACGGTGAACCCGTGAGTTTGCTCCTGCCGCATGGGCGAACCCGTCATTGATTCGGTCGCAAGGCGGACCAGCGCATGGCTGACGTTTGTCGAACGGGCGGTTGGATTCGCGTCTGTGAATCGAATGTCATCCACTCGCTGGCGCTCGCAGCCACGACCCCTAAAATGCTGGGCAGGTGATCCGCTTGAAATCGCGTTCATTGGCGTCCATTCGCGGTTGGCTCGCCTGTTCTCCGGCGGTCGCGGCTGTGCTGCGCGGGGAGTATTCGCGGTTGCATTGTTTTCTCCGTCCTCTCCATTTGACCGCGCCACTGCGAACCGTTCTTCTTTCCACCTCACCCCATGAAGCCACACGTCGTAGCCTTGATTTTCGCCATCGCGCCGCTGGGCGCTTTCGTTGCCGCCGATGCGCACGCGGCCTCCGCCAGGCCGAAGGACGGTTTTGTTTCCCTTTTTAACAGCAAGGATCTCTCCGGCTGGAAGGCGCCCGAGGGCGACAATGGCCACTGGAAAGTGGTCAACGGAGTGATTGATTACGATGCGCGCAGCGAGTCCGCCGGCGACAAGAACCTTTGGTCGGAAAAAGAATACAAGGATTTCGTCCTCAAAATAGACTGGCGGATCAAGGAGACGACCGGCCTGTATAATGTGCCGACGGTGCTGCCGGACGGCACGCACAAGCAAGGTCCCGACGGCAAGGACATCATCACGCCGACGCCGAACGCCGATTCCGGCATTTACCTGCGCGGCTCATCGAAGGCGCAACTGAACATCTGGTGCTGGCCGATCGGCTCGGGCGAGGTGTATGGCTATCGGATGGACAAGACGATGCCGCCCGCGGTGCGCGCCGGCGCGACCCCGAAAATGCGAGCCGACAAGCCGGTGGGCGAATGGAATACTTTCGAGATAACAATGAAAGGTGACCGACTGACGGTCGTCCTGAATGGCAAGACGGTCATCCAGAACGCGCAGCTGCCGAACGTGTCGGAAAAAGGAAAGCTCGCGCTACAGCACCACGGCGGGTTCAAGGACGGAAAATACTCTCCTGCGTCCAGCCTCGTACAGTTCCGCAATATCAGCATCAAGGAACTGTAGTCAGCGCGTGCAACAGGGAGCGCCTGTCTCGCCCAGCGCTGGCGAACGTGTCCCCACGACGTGCGTTGCGATCGAACGCTTGAAAGCGCATTGCGCGCTCCACCTTCGAGCACGCTCTCAGAGTCCAACGGTCCTGCGATCTAATCTTGGCTACGCCACCCCCGAATAGCACCTCTCGCTTCGCACCCCCATGACCCCGTCTCAATCCTCCCTCAAGCTCAAGCTGTCCGTCTTCATGTTCCTCCAGTATTTTATCTGGGGAGCATGGTATGTAAGCATGGGTACATTTCTCGCCAACACGCTGAAATTCGGCGGCGAGCAAATCGGCGCCGCCTATGGCGCTTTCGCGATTGGCGCGATGATTTCCCCCTTCTTTGTCGGCTTGATCGCAGATCGCTATTTCGCTTCGGAAAAGATGCTGGCCGTACTCGGGGTCGCCGGCGGCGCGCTGTTGTGCGTCCTCCCGCGACTGCATGAATTCGGCACCTTTTATCCGGTGCTGATCCTTTACTGCGCCATGTATGTGCCGACGCTGGCGCTCGGAAACTCACTGTCGCTGCACCACCTCCTCGATCCGAAAAACGATTTTCCCCGCGTCAAAGTCTACTCGGCCGTGGGCTGGATTGCCGGGCTGTTCACCTTGAGCGCCATCAAGGGCGAACAGTCGGCGACGCAGTTCTATCTCGCGGGCGGCGTGTCGCTCCTGTTTGGACTTTTCGCCCTCACTCTGCCCCACACACCGCCCAAGAAAACTGGCGCTAACGTGAGCCTGGGCGAAATCCTCGGTCTCGACGCGCTCGCACTCCTGAAAAAGCCGTCCTTTGCGATCTTCATCGGCTGCATGTTTCTGATCTGCATCCCGCTCTATTTCTACTTTGTGATGCTCGGCATTTATCTGACCGAGTTGAAGTGGGGGTACATGGCGGTGAAGACATCGCTCGCCCAAGTGTCGGATGTGATCTTCCTCTTCCTGCTGCCGGTCTTTCTGCGGCGGTTCGGGTACAAGGTCACCATCTTCATCGGTATCCTATTTTGGGTGACGCGATACGTCTTGTTCTCCGCGAGCGTCAACCTGCCGGACGCGCAGACCAGCTTGATTTACGCCGGCATCCTGGTGCATGGCGTATGTTACGATTTCCTTTTCATCGCGGGCCAGCTCTACGTCGACAGCGAGGCCAACGAGCGGATTCGCGGCGCGGCGCAGGGCCTCATCGCGTTCATTTTGTGGGGCGTCGGCGCGTTTGTCGGCACCATGCTGGCGGGCCGGATCCTGGCCGCCAACAAGCTCGCAGTGGCACAAGGTTCGCTGAGCTACGACTGGCAGAAGATTTGGATGACGCCGGCCATCGGTGCTGCCGTGGTGATGATCATATTCCTGATCTTTTTCCGGGAACCATCGAGGAAACTGGTCGTGGCGGTGAGTTCATCCGCATCGCCCCAGCCGTTGCTGAAGAAGGTATGATCCGAGTTGGCGGAGACAGGGGTTGGCGCGCTTGACCTCGCTGGCCGGGTGTTCTCCACTCGGCTCGCTTCTCCGGTAATCGACGGCGGTGCACAATGCCGTCGGCCCGGCTTTAACACCTCAATCCTCCGCCTCTGTGAAAGCCCTCGTAATTATAGGGGGCTGGCTGGCCCTCGCGGTCCTGCCAATTCCCTCTGCTGACGCCGCTGATTCCAGCGCCACCTCGACTCCGCGCCCCGCGGGTTCCATCACTGGGCGTGTACAAAACGTCGTTACCGGCCAGTATCTGAACAACGCGCGCGTTGCCGTGCGCGGAACCGATCTGGTTGCCTTCACGGATCAGACGGGAACCTACCATCTCGCACACATCCCCAGTGGTGCGGTGGTGATCGACATCTTCTATACTGGACTCGATCCGCAGGAAATTTCAGTGGAGGTTCCGCCGGGCGCCACGATCGAGCAGAATGTGGATCTGACGAGCCTCTCGCGTTACGGGCCGGGCACGGACACGATCAAGCTTGATTCGTTTGTCGTCTCCAGCTCGCGCGAAACCGATGGGGAGGCGATTGCCATCAACGAGCAACGCTTCGCCGCCAACATCAAGAATGTCGTGCCGGCCGACGCGCTCGGCGACCTCATGGACGGCAATGTGGGCGAGTTTCTGAAGTTTCTCCCGGGAGTCGTGGCCGAATACGATTCCGAATCCGGCGGCTCTGTCGCGTCGGTGTCGGTACGGGGATTTCCCACGGACATGGCCGTCATCTCCAGCGATGGCGAACGCATGGCCAGCGCCGGAAATCCGACGGGAAGTTCGCGCGTGTTTCAGTTTGGACCCGTCTCGATCAACAACGTCTCGCGGCTCGAGGTGACGAAGGTGCCGCGGCCATCATCGCCCGCGGATTCCATGGGTGGCTCGGTCAATATGGTGACGAAGAGCGCGTTCGAGCGGAAAGATGCCCAGTTGCGCTATAGTGTGAGCCTTTCAGGCAACCACGAAGACCTTGAGCTCGGCAAGCAGCCGCATGCTTCCGACAAGAAGATCTACAAGATTCTGCCGAGCTTCAGCTTCGACTATACACTGCCGCTGACGAAGGATTTTGGAATCGTCGCCACGGCGTCGAGCATGAACCGGTTCACGAACCAGCGCCGGACCCGCAAAACCTTCAATGCTGGCGGCACCAACACGGGGGCATCCTTTGCCCGGCCGTTTCTCCAGACGCTCCATTTCACGACCGGGCCGCGCGTCAACAAGCGCAACTCGGCGGGGTTGCGCGCCGATTGGCGGATTCACCGGGGTGGAGTGTTGTCGTTCAATGTCGAGGCCAGCCGGTTGGATTCCGATCGTTCGTCGCACAACATCGATTTTGGCACGGGGACAAATGCCGCGCCGACTCCGGCCACGGGCGTGCCCATGTCGTTCGGTGACAATTTCACGAACGGCGCGACGGGCCGTGGTTCCGTCACAATCCTCGGCGGCACCGCGGTCGTCGTACAGACGCTGACGACCCTGGCCAGCAAGCTGCGCTACCGATTCGATAACGGTGACTGGCGGGTCGAAACCGGCGTGACCACCTCCGTCTCGTATGGAGGATATCAGGACACCAAGGAAGGCGTTTTCCGGCAGTTTGGGATCGCGATGGCCAGTCCGGTTCGCGTGACGCTGGCCGACTTCAATGAAGTTCGCGCGCAGACCATCCGCGTTTATGACAACAGCAACCGCGAGGTGGATTACTACGACCTGCGCAACTACCGCCTGACCACCGCCAATTCCCAACCGCGCGACATCGACGATCACATGTCGACCGCCAAACTCGACGTCCGGAAGAGCCTGCCAGTGCTTCCGTTCCCGGCCGCGCTCCAGGTGGGCGGCGCGTATCGAGAACAGAAGCACGATGTCCGGCGCTATAACAACTCGTGGACCTACAATCCACCGGGTGGTGACTTTACGCCCGCGCGCTATGCGACGACGACCTATGTGAACCGCGATGATGGTTTTGGATTCAAGAACATGCCCTGGGTTTCGCCGGCGAAGGTATGGGAGGCCTTTCAGGCCGATCCCGGACTCTTCACCCAAACGCCAGCTCAACTCGTGTCCGCTGAAAGCGCGCGGATCACCAACTCCGAGCGGGTACAGGAAGCCGTCACGGCCGGTTATCTCGAGGCCGAGGCAGGCCTGCTGGGAAACCGGCTGAAGGTATTGACGGGGGTCCGCTTTGAAACGACGACGGCGAGTGGTGAGGGTCCGCTGTATGATCCCGCCGCGGTTTGGCGTCGGGACCCCGACGGCGGCTTCACGCGCACACCGACGGGCGCACGCATCCGCCGACCGGAAGCGGGCGCGGCAGGTTCAATGGAGGAGCTGCGGCTGATCCGGCACGAACGCGCCGCGTATGGCCGGCGAACCTACGATGGATATTATCCCAGCCTCCATCTCACCTATGCGCTCAAGGACAATTTGCTCCTCCGCGCCGCCTACGCCAGTACCTACGGCCGGCCCGATTTCTCCAATATAGTTCCGAACTCCACGATCGATGAAGCCGATCTCGACGATGACACCGCGGATCCGACACTGGTGCGCGGCCGAATCAACGTGCGCAATACCGGACTCAAGCCATGGACCGGCGATAATTATGATGTCTCGATCGAATACTATACTGCGCAGGGCGGACTAATCAGCGGCGGAGCGTTTCTCAAAGAGATTCAGGATTTCTGGGGCACGGGGGTGCGCGTGGCGACGGCGCAAAATCTGGAAGACCTGGGCATCGATCCTCGTTATGAGGGTTGGGAGCTGACCACCCAATTCAACCTGCCGGGCGCCGCGCGGGTGATGGGATTCGAATTCAATATCCGGCAATCGCTCCGGCCATTGGGTGCGTGGGGTCGGCATTTCCAGGGCTTCGTCAACGGCACGAAGCTGAAACTCGAGGGCGGTCGCGATGCCAATTTTTCGGGGTTCGTTCCGGAGAGTGCCAACTGGGGAGTGACCTTCAGCCGCAGGCCGATCAGCCTCATGGCGAAGTGGAATTACCGTGGCAAACAGCGGCGCGGCGTCCAGACCTCGGTTAGTGGATACGAATATCAAATGGTGCGGCTGACGCTCGACCTGAACGCCGAATATCAGCTGTGGAAGAACATGCTTCTCTACTCCACCGCACAGAACGTTTTCAACAAATACGACACCTGGCAGCGATACGGTCCGGACACGCCGGAGTATGCCAGGAACTACGAAACCCGCGGGAACGGCGTGCAGGTCATGCTCGGCGTGAAGGGCACGTTCTAGTTTGCTTCAGCTTCCCGCGGGCAGCCCAAGGCCTCGTGGTGACGCGACCTTCCATGCGCTTCCTCCTCCTTCCGCGCCATAAAAGTCATTCCGTGCATCGTGGCTGCGAGCGCCAGCGCGTGGCTGGAGTGGATGCCCGTCGGATAATACACTAGCTG
>JBBRCR010000416.1:0-7749 GCA_038204695.1 Opitutales bacterium
TGCGACTCCAGGCGCACGTCGGTACGTCAGCGGAGGAGAACGACCGCTGTCTCGCCGCGCATGGCCGGACGCCCGTCGCGTGGCTGGCCGAGCATCGGCACGTCGACAAGCGCTTCACGGCCATCGAGGCGGCGCATGTGACGGAGGAGGAGACGAGGCTGCTCGGGGCCGCCCGCGCCTGTGTGGCGGCCTGCCCGACTTCGGCGCAAAACTTCGGTCGCGGGCAGACCCCGGCCGACAAGTTCCTGGCGGCTGGGGCGGGCTTGGCGGTCGGCAGCGACACTCAGATCCAAATCGATCTGTTGAAAGACGCGCGGGCGATTGAATATGGGCTGCGCACCGCGCGGAATGAGCGGGCGGTGCTCGCGGCGGATCCCGCGGTGGCGTTGTTGCACGCGGCAACCGTGGCCGGGGCGCGGAGCCTCGGTGCGACGGGTGGTGCCCTCGAGGTGGGTCGGCCGGCTGATTTTTTCACGGTCAATCTGTTCGAGCCGTCGGTCGCCGGCGCCGATCCGGAGACACTGCTGGCAAACATCGTTTTTGCGGTCGAGCGTCGCGCCATTCGCGACGTGTGGATTGGTGCGCGGCAACGGATCGCCAATGGGCGCCATGTTGCCCACGGTCCGGTGGTGGGACGTTTTGTGGACCTCCAACAACGGCTTTGGCGGCAGCCAGGATGAAGACAGGGAAGATGGGGAAGAGAAGTAAGACGCGGAAGATTCCGAATTCTGCCGTGTCCGGCGTGGCACGGGCATCCTGCCCGTGAAATCCCATCCGATGTACAGCAGGGGGCGTCCCGCCCCGAGTTTCGAAAGTTAGACGCGGCCATGCTTCCACTCGCTGGCGCGCAGCCACGACGCCGTTGCGGATTTGACCACCGCGCCCAAACGGTTCTGCTCCCGCGATGTCACTCACGCTTGTGGTACTCGCGGCCGGGATGGGCTCCCGCTATGGCGGCTTGAAGCAAATCGATCCCGTCGGCCCGGCGGGTGAAACGGTGCTGGATTACGCGGTGTTCGATGCCATGCGGGCGGGATTCACCCGGGTGGTGTTTGTCATTCGGCGCGAATTCGACGCGATTTTTCGTGAACGCATCGGGGCGCGGTATCAGGGGCAGGTGGCCGTGGACTATGTTTACCAAGCCATCGATGCGCTGCCCGCGGGCTTCACGGCACCGGCCGGCCGCGAAAAACCATGGGGCACCGGCCACGCCATGTGGTGTGCCCGCGACGCGCTCGACGGAAATTTTGCGGTCATCAATGCGGATGATTTTTACGGGGCTGATTCCTTCGCGCAATTGGCGACATTTTTGCGCGACGCAAAACACGAGGAATTCGCGCTGGTTGGATTCCGGCTCGCCCACACGCTTTCCGAACACGGCACCGTGGCCCGCGGCGTGTGCACGGTCGGATCCGACGGGGCGCTCCAGTCAATCGTCGAGCAGACGAGCATTGCGCCCAGTGACGTCGGCGTGGGGCGAAAATATTCCCCGGAGCAAATCGTCTCGATGAACTGCTGGGGCTTCACCCCGGGCTTGCTGCCGGCGCTGGACGGGCAATGGCGTGAGTTCCTCGTCGCGCGGGGCAGCGAACTCAAATCCGAGTTCTACCTTCCCGCGGCGGTGTCCACGATGATCGCTCGAGGGGAGGTCAGAGTTGCCGTCCGGCCGACGGAGAGCGCCTGGTTCGGGGTGACCTATCGCGAAGACAAACCGCGGGTGACCGCAGCCATCGCTGCGCTGGTGCAGGCGGGAGCGTATCCACCGCGGTTGTTCTGAGCGGGCCCTGCGAGACAAGCCTGCCAGGGGTCTGGCGAATGCCCTGGCTGGTCCGAGCTTCAGCCCCGGGGCTCGAGGGACGCGTTGCGATTGGCTCGAGCTGAAACGCAATCCCCGCTGGACATTGGGGCAAACCGTGCCGACGGTTTTCCGCTCCGATCTCGCCGCATGACGCAGGCCGCCGGGTGGCCTGAGCTGCGGAGAAACGGCTGGCTCGTCATGCCGAAACTGATTCCCGCCCGCGACCATCGTAACGCAGCCATCGTTGAACCGGGGCGGGAGGGCCTGACGCTCAGTTATTTCAATCTGTTGCGCCTGAAGACGGGGGAGGCCCACACCATTGATATGGCGCGGTGTGAATTGGTGTGCGTCGTTCTGTCTGGTCGCGCGGACATCGCCGCGTGCGCGCAGGAATTCAAAAACATCGGACGCCGGGCTGATGTGTGGGGCGGTCACGCCGATTCGGTTTACTGCGGCACGTGCCCGCGCGTGACGATCCGCGCGGTCCGCGACGACACCGAGGTGGCGGTGGCCGGAGGATGGTGCGAGCAGCCGTTTGCGCCTTTCCGCATTCGACCCGAGGAGGTCGACGTGGTCGAGGTGGGTTCGCCCGAAACGCATTCGCATCGGCGAATTTGTCACGTCCTGGGGCAGAATGCGGCCGGCCGGTCCGGGCGGCTGCTGGTCAGCGAGCTTTATGTCGACGACGGCTGCTGGTCGGGGTATCCGCCCCACAAGCACGATACCGAGCGCCCCCCGGAGGAGACCGATTTCGAGGAGATTTACCACTACCGCTTCAAGCCGGAGACCGGATTCGGCGCGCAGTTTTGCTATGACGGCAATGGCGATTTGCCGCTGGTGACGATGACGCGCCACCGGGACACCTTCCTGATCGATCGCGGATATCATCCCACGGTGACGTCACCCGGGCATCAGGGCTACATCTTCACCATTCTGGTGGGTCGCAAGCAGCGGTCGCTCGTGCAGAGTTTCGAGCCACGGCACCGCCACCTGATGAATCACATTCCGGGCATCCAGGCGATGCGCGACAAGTTCCGCTGAGGTTGCCCGGGCCTGAGTCACAGAGGACCCCGCGCGACGCAGCTGCATCGAACGGGATGGCCGGCTGATTTTGACCGCGAATGGACGCGAATAAACGCGAATGGAGAAAAATCCGAACCGCGCGAGCCGCGCCATCTCGAGCCTCGTCGCAAAATACCAGACATTGAGATGGCAGTGGCCGCTGGTGCGTTGAATTCGCGTTTATTCGCGTCCATTCGCGGTTAACTATGTTTTTGGGCAATGGAGGAAATCGACGGGTTTCACGTTCCTCCATGACGAGCGGCGCGAGCGGGGTAGTGGCTGCGAGCGCCAGCGAGTGGATTCGAGTTAAGTGGAAACTGGATACAGCAGGAATTCTTCGCGTCGCGCGGAGAACTCCGCCAGACCAGATTCCCAGCCCGCCACCATGCTCGCGACCGGCTGGCCCTGCTCGAGTGCCGATCGGACAATGGCGGTACCAAGGACGTGGTCGAAATAGTCCGCGTGAAATGCGAAATCGGAGCCAGCCAGTTGAATGACTGCCTCGAGGCCCGCGCCCGCCGCCGCCTGCATCGCGTACGCCATCGTGGCGATGTAGGTGTACACCCGCGTGCCGACATCCTGGAGGTCGAAGACCAGTACGTCGATGGCATCGACCATGGGGCGCTCCACGGTTTTCCCGGTCGCCTGGGTGTCGAACGTCCGCATCGTCGCGTCGATGTCAGTGAGGAATTCCGCCGGCAGCTTTTCCGTCGGCCCGTACAGACTGAACACCGGCAACTGGAATTCAGGGTCGACATAGAACGGCACATACTCGCCCGCCTGGGCGTTGCCGCGAACCCCGTGTTCCGGCCCATAAAGCGCCGCGAGTGTGATGGCCGGCTGGCTCCGGAAACGCTCAATCGTGCTGACGAGGTCCGCATCGACGCCGGTCGGGTTCGTGATCAGCCCGACGCGCTTACCTCGAACCAAGTCGAGGCGTTCATCGAGCAGAACGTCGACTCCGAGTCTCAGCGCTTTGGATCCACGCGGCACACCGCGAGCACGGCGAATCGCCGCCGGGATGCAACCGGCGAATCGCCGGCCACCCGCGTGCTACCGGGGCCAGTTGGGCCCCGTGGTCGCCGGCTGCTGCTGCGGGTGGGACGACGGATTGGCGCCGGGCGGTTGAGGAAACTGCGGGCGTGACGGTTGGGACGATGGATAGTTGGACCCCGTGGAAGGATACGATGGCGGGTAGCTCGGATAGGCCTGCCCCGATTGATTCGTCGAAGTGCCCTGGCCGGGGTACGGCTGGTTTTGCGGATAGCCGGGCTGCGGCGGGTAGGTCTGGCCGGGGTACGGTGAGGCCGGCTGGTTCGTGCCGCCCGGCTGCGGGTATCCAGGTTGCTGATTCGGGTAACCCGGCTGGGACGAGGGATAACTGGACGGCTGCTGGGGAGGATAGCCAGACCCAGACTGCTGCGGATATCCTTGCTGCGGGTAGCCGGATGGTTGCGGGTATCCAGATTGCTGCGACGGGTTGCCCTGCGGGTAACCAGGCTGCTGCGGGTATGAATTCGAGCCCGGATAGTTGGTCGAGGATCCGCTGGGGTATTGTTGTGCCGGATAATTTGGGGAGGACTGGCCGTACGGTCCTTGCGGCGGGTACTGCGTCTGCGGCTGCCGCGCTTCGTTGTTCGGATACTGGCCGGGGTGGGCGAAGTTGGGCCGCGAGCCACCCTCCGGCACCTTGATCATCTGACCGGAGGTCACGTTGTCGTTCAAATTTCGCTGGTTCATGTTCGCCACCTTTTCTGCCGTCAGATCGCCGGGCAGCGCGGTGGGAATGAAAGTCGCCAGCGGAGCGTTGCGATCGGCCCGCACGACTTTCAGCCGCGTGGGCTGCACGTTGATGGCTTCCGCGACGCGCAGCGGGCTGAATCCGGCTGCGACCGTCTCGAACGTCGGCCGCATCTGGTCGAAAATCTTCGGCTCCGAGTATCCCAAAAGACTATACACTTGACCGTCCATTTCGATGAACGCGTTCCACACGGCGACTGCGCCCTCCTCGGTGGTCACCTCACCCATCACGACGGACGTCGGCAGGCCGTTGACGGCCGTGTCGCCGCTGGCCGTGACCTTGATCTTATTCTCCTGCGTGAAGCGCGTCGCGGCATCGCGCGACCTGCCTTCACCGGCCATGCGCAGACCCATCATCGCGCGTCCGGACGGCTCCGCCATCAGGACGGCGGACCGTTGATTCTCGAGTTTCCAGCCCGGTGAAACCGGCAGTTGGAACTTGAGCACGGGATGGTAAAACACGCCGTTCTGCGCGAAGCCGGCGCGCGGATCCTCTCCGATGACGAGGCCTTCGATGTGCCGCAGATACTCTCCTTCGCCAACATTGTCGGCGCGCTCCCTGGGAACTTGCGCGGCCAGTTGCGTTACGCGCTCGGCACGGTCACCAGGATCCGGATGCGTGGACTGCCACGAGGGCAGCGCTTTCCCTTCGGCCTCCGCCATCGTTTTCAGGGTGCGGAAAAACGCGGCGCTTTCGCCGGCGGCATAACCGGCGAGCGTCGAGGAGTTGACGCCGAGACTGTCCGATTCGTATTCCGCCTCGCGACTGTGTTTGAACATCAGCATCTGCACGGCCTTGCCCCCGACGTTCAAAATCGTGTTGCCGATATTCGGCGCCTGTTCGCCCAGAACCTTCTGACCGAGGATGGCGCCGAAGATGGCGCCGAGTTGTCCCCATTGCGCCCGGCGGGCCTGTTGCGACGAGTGCCGCGCGGCCACGTGCCCGATCTCATGCCCGAGCACGACCGCGAGTTGCGCTTCGTTGTCGAGGTGTGAAAGCAATCCGCGGGTGACATAAATGTAGCCGCCGGGCAGGGCGAACGCATTCACCACGGTGCTGTCGATGATGCGGAAGGTGAGCTTGGTTCCCCGATAAATCTCCGGGGCCGATGGGTTGGCGAAGCTGCTGTGCGCCGCGATCCGCTCACCCACGGCCTGGACGTAAGTCTGCAGTTCGGGATTTTCATAGAGGCCCATGGTCTGGACCAATTCCTGATCGGCCTCCGCGCCCAGCTGCACTTCCTGCTGCCACGAATACGCGTAGGATTCCTTTTTGCCGGTGACGAGGCTCGGCTCACTCACGGCGCGTGCGGCGGGCACCAGCGATAACGGGGCAAAAGCGCCCAAACCAACGATGAAGCGCAAGCTGGACACGGCGCCGGGGCGCATGGCAGAGGGAGAGGAGTGCATGGCGATGATGATATTTCGAATTCGCGCCGGACCCGCGTTCCCGTGGACAACATGATTGGGGCGTGGTTCGATGTGCCGACGACGATCGCGCGGATTGCACGGTGCCACGCCGGAAATCGGGAGCCTTGTCCGCCGCGCGCTTACCAACGCCCCTAATGGATACAAGCCAGGAGCGGGAACAATGGACGCATGAAGAGGTGGTCGTCGGCGCGCGCCGGTCGCTTGTCGCGGAACTCGACATCGAACACACCTCCCTGGGACAGGATTTCGTGGACTCGCCAGTCAGTCCGCGCGTGCGCGTCGGCGGCGTGCGCGCGAGTCTCGCGCGGTTTGCGGCGGAAAGAATCGCGGGCGCCGGAACGGGCGTGCGTTACGGCGGGTTTGTCGATCCGAGCGATGAGGCGGTTCTGCATCTGCCGGCGGTCGTGCCGCTGCGCGATCATTTGCAGCTCCCGGTGCTCTCGCCCGTTCATCTTGGGCTCGGCCCGTTGGTTCGTGATGTCGCCGCGCGGGGTGCCGCGGCCGTCGGCGCGGAATTGCGCAACCGCAAGCATCCCGGCGCGAGTGACACCGCCCGCCGGCTGAGATCGAACCCGCCGGCATTCGAGGGCTGGGCGCAGCTGGCCGCGCCCGATGTGGCCCGCGCCTTCGAGCCCACTCCCCCGCTGCTCTCCGACCGGAAGGAGCTTTACCACCGTATCCGTCTGGCTTGCACGCATGCGGTGGACCGCACGGTGCTCGAGGGCCTCGCCCGCGGGAACCCGGGCTTCATCGATTATCTGCAATGTTTTCCGGTCGCGCGGGCGATCCAGCGCAATGTGGTGGCCTGGCTGGGTCCGACGAACTCAGGCAAGACGCACCGCGCGGTCCTCGCCCTGGCCGCGGCGAAGAGTGGGATGTATCTGGGGCCGTTGCGCCTGCTCGCCCTCGAACAGCGCGATCGCGTGGTGGAACTGGGCACGCCGTGCTCGCTGATCACGGGCGAGGAACGCGACGAACAGTCGCGCACGCACTCCGCCCGCACCGTCGAGATGACCGACTTCTCCCGTCGTTTCGAGGTGTGCGTCCTCGACGAAATGCAACTCGCGTTCGATCGCGATCGCGGCTGGGCCTGGGTGGCGGCGTATTGCGGCGTGGCCGCGGAGACTTTGATCGTCACGGGTCCCCGGTCCGCCGAACCGGTGATCCAGCGGCTGGCCGAACTCTGCGGCGACACGGTGACCGTCAACTATCTCGAGCGCCAGGGCGCGCTCGAGTACGAAGGGGTGCTCGACTGGCGCCGGGTGCCTCCGCGTTCGGCCGTCATTGGATTTTCGCGTGCGATGGTGCTCGAGTTGAAAGCCATGTTCGAATCGCGCGGACTCCGTGTTTCGGTGATCTACGGCGGACTCTCCCCCGAGGTGCGGCGCAACGAGGCGCGGCGTTTCCGTGAGGGTGAATCCGACATCGTGTGCGCCACGGATGCGATCGGGCTCGGGCTGAACCTGCCACTGGACCGCGTGATCTTCTACGAGCTCGACAAGTTCGACGGAGAGATCAACCGGCCGCTGGCGGCGTCGGAGATTCTGCAGATCGCCGGCCGTGCCGGCCGCGGTCCAGGATCGCAGGGGTGGGTCGCAGCCCTCTCGGCGCGCGATGGCCGCCGGATTGAGGCGGCGCTCGCGAAACCGCAGGCGACG
>JBBRCR010000417.1:0-7742 GCA_038204695.1 Opitutales bacterium
GCCGAAGGTGCTCTTCACCCGCTCCAGAAATTCAGCCGGCGTGAGCCGGTTGAGATCCATGACAATCCGGTTGTACGGCAGAATCTTCAGTTCGCTCGCCGGAAACAGGACGCACAGAAACCAGTTGTATTCCTCGTTCCCGGTGTGGCGCGGATTGCGCTCGCGCCGCCGCCGTGCCACCCGCGCCGCGCTGGCCGCCCGATGATGTCCATCGGCGATATATGTCACCGGCACCGCCCCGAATGCCTGCAACCAGGCCTGGCCGCCGGGCACGCGCCACACCGTGTGCCGGATTCCGTCGGGCGCCGTGAAATCGTGGAGCGGCTGCTCACGCGTCTTCGCCTCGACGAGCGCGGTGACTTTCGGGTCGTCTCGATACGTCAGAAAAACCGGACCCGTGTCCGCGCTGATCGTATCGATTAACCGCGTACGGTCGTCCTCCTTGTCCTTCCGGGTCTTTTCGTGCTTCTTGACCAGCCCCGCATCGTAGTCATCCACGTGGCAACCGGCGACCAAGCCCCGCTGGCGGTGGGATCCCATCTGCTGCTGGTAAACGTAAAGCGTGGGCTCGGTTTCCCGCACGAGGACGCCGGCACGCTGAAGCGCGAGAAAGTTCTCCTGCGCTTTTGCGTACACGGCGTCGCTATGGGGGTCGGTCTGCGGCGGCAGATCGATCTCGGCGCGATCGACGTGCAACAGGCTGTGCGGCTTGCCCGCGGCGAGCGCGGCAGCTTCGGCTGCGTTCACCACGTCATACGGCACGCAGGCGACATCAGGCGCGTGGGCCGGTGGTGGAACGAGACCCTGGAAAGGATGAAGGCGCATGAGAAAAACAAAGAGTTGCCACGGAACACACGGAAAACACGGAAAAAAGCGAGCGACGTGTGGCTGGCGTGGCCGGCAACAAAAAGCCCCCCGTTTCCGGAGGGCGCAAAGTCAGGGAGTTCGGCGGACGACTACTTCTTGCCCGTGCCACGCTTGAACTTCGTGGTGAACTTCTCGACGCGACCGGCGGTGTCGACCAGGCGCTTCTCACCCGTGTAGGCCGGGTGCGAATCCATGGTCACATCGCGAACGATGATGAAATAATCCTCGCCCTCGATGTTCTCCTTACGGGCAGACTTGATCGTGGACTTGGTGAGGAAACGGCGTCCGGTTCCGATATCGAGGAAGCAGACGTTGTTGAGTGACGGATGAACTTGGGCTTTCACGGCGGGAAAAATGGGTTAATCAGCCCTGGCGCGCCTTGTAGCGCGGTTCGACCTTGTTAATGACGTAAATCTTGCCCTTGCGGCGCACGACCTGGCAGGCCGGGTGGCGCTTCTTGGCTGATTTGATGGAAGAGACGACTTTCATAAAAGTGGTCAAAGCATAGGTCCGCCAAACCCCTGTCAACTGGATTCTCCCCGCGGATTTTCTTCGGGTCTCAGCAATGGGCGGGACGCCCATGGGACGAAGAAAACGGCCGAGGCGCCCGTGCCACGCCGGACCAATCCTTCCTCGCGCGCGTCCGCCACCTGCCCGCCCCAAGTCATCAATTATGCTCTGGGTGCTCCGGTTCTTCCGCCAATAGCCGCCACTCCGCGCCTTCGCGTCCAAGGACATTGCGCCACAACGAGTCGCCTTGCGCCTGCGAAAGCAAATCCTCCGGGACATCGGCGACGATCCACGTGTGCAGACGCATCTCGTTCTCGAGTTGCCCGGCCGACCAGCCGGAATAGCCGAGGAAGCCGCGCACAAAGGTGCCTTCCTCGCTGAGCAGTTGCAGTGCCTTGTCCGGGTCGATGCCGAAATGGAGCCGGAACCCGTCCGCCCGCGACTGCCACGCCGCCAGCACAAGCTGGTTGTTCTGGACCGGACCTCCGGTGTACAGCGGCACGCTGCTGAGCAGCCCCAGCGCAAAATCGCCACTCAGTTCGCCGAGACGCTTGTTGAGCGGACGGTTCAGCACCACGCCCATCGCCCCCTCCGCGTTGTGGGTCGACATCAAGATGACACTGCGCCGGAAGTTGGGATCGCGCATCGAGGGATGGGCAAGCAGGAGCGAGCCCGCCAGCGTATCACGACTGAGTTTTCGGCGCTCGCGCATGACGATTCAAGGACCAGTGCCCGGCCTCAAAGTTTCAGAATCTCGACTCCGGCGTCCGCCAGCAGCGGAATCACCAGCGGATCGTTCAAATAATCCGCACGGTAACGAACCTCGGCAATGCCTGACGCGGCCAGTATCTTGGCGCAATTGATGCACGGGAAGTGGGTCACGTAGGCCACACATCCCTCCACCGAACTGCCTCGTCGGGCGGCGTCGGCAATGGCGTTTTGTTCCGCATGAACGGTCGCCTGCTCATGCCCGTCGCGGACCCGCGAAACGTGCGGTGTGCCCGGCAGGAAGCCGTTGTAGCCGGCTGCCACGATCCGATTCTTGCGCGCGCCGCCGGTAACGATCACACAGCCCACGTGAAGCCGCTCGCAATTCGAGCGCGACGCCATCAGCACCGCCGTGGCCATGAAATACTCGTCCCACGATGGCCGATGCGGGAAATTCCCCGCCGCCTCCGCGATCATATCAACCGGCAGCAGCGGCACCGGCAGCACCGACGGCGTGTCGGGCGTGTTTGCAGAAGGCAAAGCGGAAGGGCTCATGGGATTTGCCTGGAACTCTGAACACAATCAGGACTGCGGGCAATCTGAGAAACGGAAAGAAGACATGTGAGACATATAAGACATGTGAGACAGGGAAGACGGGGAAGATCCAAGTCTTCCCTGTCTCGCGTTCTTCCATGTCTTCCAAGTCTCGCGTTCTTCACTACACTCCCCCGATGCTACGCACGCTTCAACCCGAACTGCTTGATTCGCTCCCCCCGGATCATCCCGACGCGCTGCACAATCGGCGGGACTTGCGGCTCACGAATGCCGTGGTGGGCAACCATCGCTGGATCGAACGCACGCTGCGTCGCGAAATGCCGTTCGGAAAAATTGCGCTCGAACTTGGCGCCGGCACCGGAGAACTCGGTCTGCGGCTCGCTGCGCGGAATCTCGCCTGCGACGGCCTGGATCGCTGGCCGCGACCGGCAGCGTGGCCGGCGGAACGCGAATGGCATCGCGCCGACGCGCGGACATTCGCGGATTATGACCGTTATCCCGTGATCTGCGGGAGTCTGATTTTCCATCAGTTTTCCGCCGGAGAGCTGGCCGCGATTGGCGGGAAATTGCGCCGCCACGCGCGACTGATTATTGCGGCCGAGCCCGCCCGGCGCCGTCTTTCCCAGGTGCTCTACCGCGGCATCGCGCCACTGTTCGGAGCAAACCAGGTCAGCTTGCACGATGCGCACGTCAGCATCGCAGCGGGTTTCCGCGGCCACGAACTCCCGGCATTATTGGGGTTGAAAGAGGAGCATTGGGACATTCGTTGTCGGACCACGTGGTTGGGCGTCTATCGCATGCGGGCGACCCGCCGACCATGAGCGCCCCCTTGCCCATCGAGATCGTCGGCGGCGGCCTGGCCGGACTCTCGCTCGGGCTGGCGCTGCAGCGGCAGGGCATTGCCACGACGGTTTTCGAGGCGGGCGATTATCCGCGCCATCGCGTGTGCGGCGAATTCATCACCGGGCTGGATGGATCTACGCAGGCGCGGCTCGGCCTCGGTGATTTACTTTCGGATACGCTAAAACACCGCGAAGTCGCCTGGTTCATCGGCGGCAAACGCCACCGCATCCACCCGCTCCCTTCGCCCGCGCTCGGGATCAGCCGGCATGCGCTCGATGCACGGCTCGCCTCGGCGTTCGCCGCCGCCGGCGGCACGCTCCGCGTACGCACGCGCGTGACCGACGGGCGCCATCCACCCGGCCGGATTTTCGCCAGCGGCCGGCGACTCGGACGTTCACCGTGGCTCGGCTTGAAGGTGCATGCCCGCGGACTGGCCGTGGAACGGGATCTGGAACTTCATCTCGGCGACCACGCCTATGTTGGGCTTTGCCGCGTCGACGCCGAGCACGTCAATATTTGCGGCCTCTTCCGTCGCCGGCCACTGGCGGTCCGCGGACCGAATTTGCTCCTGGCCTACCTGGCGGCCGCCGGCTTTCGGTCCCTCGCGCAACGACTCGAAAGTGCCGCGCTCTGCCCGGAGTCGTTTTGCGCGGTCGCAGCCTTGAGCTTTGCCCCGCGGGTGGAGTCTGCCGCCGCCGTGCGGATAGGCGACGCGTGTGCGATGATCCCTCCGTTCACGGGCAATGGCATGGCGATGGCATTTCAAAGCGCCGCGTTGGCCCTTGATCCCATCGCGGCGTATTCGCGCGGTCAATGCGCTTGGGCAGAAACGTGCCGCGAGATCCACGCGCAGCTGCAAACGCGTTTCCGCGTCCGGCTCGCCTCCGCGGGCGCGCTCCATCCGTTCCTGCTGCAACCCAGTCGACAGCGTTGGCTCGCCGCACTTAGCCACGCCCACCTGCTTCCTTTCGGGCCGCTGTATGCTTTGCTGCATTGAACACCGCTCTGATTTCTTGAGCGCATCAGCAACCGAACGGCCACCTGGATCGTCTGCCGTCCGTCATCTGTCCTGTCTCCGCCGTCGTCAGCCGTCCGCGATCCGCCGTCGTCAACTCGTCGCCTCAAGCATGAACCCTTCACCAAGAATCCTGTTTAACATCACCACGCTTCTGCTCGCGTCCGCGGCCAGCACCAGCGCCGCCGCTGAGGCCAAACCCAACATTGTCGTCATCGTCGCGGATGACCTTGGCTACGCCGACGTCCTTTTCAATCCGCAGCATCCCAAAGAGGTCACGACTCCGCATCTCGACACCCTGGCGAAACAGAGCGTCATCTGCCGCCAGGGTTATGTCACGGGTCACGTCTGCTCGCCCACCCGCGCGGCGTTGATGACCGGGCGATACCAGCAGCGGCTGGGTCTTTACACCGGCGGGGAAGCGGGCTCCGGGCTGCCGATGACCGAAAAAATCTTCCCCCAGTTCCTCCAGCCGGCGGGATACAAATCGATTCAAATCGGGAAATGGCATCTCGGGCCGACGCCGGAGTGGAGCCCCGCGTTGCGCGGCTTCGACGAGGTATTCGGCTTTCTGGGACGCGGTGCGCACGACTACTTTGATTTCACGGATGCGGAGCACCCGATTTATCGTGGCACCACTCCGGTGAAGCCCACCGGCTACCTCACCGACCTTTGGGGTCAGGAAGCGGTCAGTTTCATTCAGCGCAACAAGGCGGGGCCGTTTCTCCTCTACGTGGCCTTCAATGCCGTGCACGCGCCGCTCCAGGCGCCGCCGGAGGAAATCGCCAAATTCAAGACCGGCAACCCCGACCGGAATACGCTGCTCGCGATGGGCAAACGAATGGACGACGCGGTGGGTAATATCGTTGCTCAGCTCAAGCGTGACGGCGTTTGGGAGAACACGCTTTTGTTTTTCATCAGTGACAACGGCGGCCCGCTGGCGCAAACCGCGAACAACACGCCGCTGCGCGGAGGCAAGCACCAGGATTATGAAGGCGGCGTACGCGTGCCGTTTCTGGTGTGCTGGCCGGCGAAGCTGAAACCCGGCGAAAGCAACGCGGTGGTCAGCTCGCTGGATATTTTGCCGACGGTACTCGCGGCGGTCGGCGTACCGGCGCTGCCGGACCGACCGCTCGACGGCATCAATATTCTCCCCATTTTGCGCCGGGAAGCGCCGGCGCCGACGCGCAATCTATTCTGGAGCGCCGGCAGCACGGAAAGCTGGTGGGCGGTGCGATCGGGCGACTGGAAGCTCGTCGGCGAGAAGGCCAAGGTTGGGCTTTTTGATCTGAGCACGGACGTGTCCGAGAAGGACGACCTGGCCGCCAACATGCCGGAGAAAGTCGCCGCGCTCACGAAGCTTCACGATGCGTGGCTGGCGGAAATGCAGCCGCCGATAAGCGGCGCGGGCAAACGCTTCGGCCTGGCCGCCACCGGTGAGAAATCGAAAAAGCCAAAACGCGACCGAAAGAAAAAATGAGCCGCCCCATGAGCCAAACTCCCTCGGCGAAGTCCGCGCTTCGCCGCGCAATGCATCCTTTCTCGATGAACCGTCACTCTATCCCCTTCGCCTGGCTGTCCCTCAGTTTTCTCCTGCTTGCGGCGACGCACCTGCGCGCGGCAAACGCCAGCAAGCCCAACGTCCTGTTCATCGCGGTCGATGACTTGCGTACATTGCTGGGGTGTTACGGCAATGCCGCGGTGAAAACGCCGAACATCGACCGGCTGGCCGCGCGTGCCGTCCGCTTCGATCGGGCGTATGTGCAATACACGGTATGCAACCCGAGCCGCTCGTCATTCCTCTCCGGTCTCCGGCCGGATGATACCGGCGTGGTCGACAACCGCACGATCTTGCGCGACCGACGGCCCGACGTTGTTACGTTTCCGCAGCTCCTGAAGGAAAACGGCTGGCACTCCGCCGCGTTCGGAAAAATTTATCACCTCGGTGGCGGCCGCGACCCCGCCCTGCGCGACAAGTGGAGTGACGTGCCGAAATCATGGCACACTGCGCAAACCTTCGAAGCGACCGCGGTCGGCCGGAAGAAACTCGCCGGCCGCGATCTGACCCATGGCAAGCTGACGTGGTGTCACTGGGGTGCGATGGACGGCGATGACGAGGATCAGCCGGATGGCCAGATCGCGCGGGCGGTTTCCGCAAAAATCGAAAGCCTCGGCACCACGCCCTGGATGATCGGGGCCGGGTTCATGAAACCACACGACCCGTTTCTCGCGCCAAAGAAGTATTTCGACCGGTATCCGGACGACGCGCTCACGCTGTACCGCGACCCCGCCGGCATGACGGCCGCGCCGCCGCTCGCGGTTGGGTTCGGCGAAATCGGCGAAGCCTTTCGCGCTTTCACCGATCAGGAACGCCGCGAGTTTCTTCGCGCGTATTACGCGTGCACCACGTTTGTCGACGCCCAGATTGGGCGCGTGCTGGACACGCTCGACCGGCTGCAACTCTGGGACAAAACGCTTGTGGTCCTGCTCGGGGACCACGGCTATCACCTCGGGGAACGCGATTGGTGGAACAAGAACACGCTCTTTGAACGCAGCTGCCGGGCGCCGCTGATCATCGCCGCACCCGGCACCAAGCCGGGGGTCGCACGGGGCCTGGTGGAGTTCGTCGATCTGTATCCAACGATTGTGGACTACGCCGGGCTGCCCGCGCCGGCCAAACTCGCGGGCCGCAGCCTGCGTCCACTCCTGAACAATCCCGCCGGTGCCGGCAAACCCGCGGCGTTCACCCTCGTCACCCGCGGCCGCGCGCGCGGCGACTCGATCCGCACGGATCGCTGGCGGTATACGGAGTGGAGTGACGGTGCGCGGGAACTTTACGATCACGCCAGCGATCCCGAGGAGACGAGGAACGAAATCGCCGCCCATCCGGAAATCGCACGGGAGCTGCGACAACAATTGCAGGCGGTCCATCCGGTCGCCGCGCGCATCGGTCGCTGAGCTTGCGTTTGCTTGGGTTTGGTTGCGAGGCGCGCCGCGTCTCTGACCGGCGTATCAGCGCAGCGGTCCACTCGCTGGCGCTTGCAGCCACGGATCCTTGCGGCGGCCACTCGCTGAAGATCGCAGCCGCGTGATCGTTCGGACTCTAGCGGGACTTTAAGAGTTATCCGGGGAAAAACGTGAGAAATCACAGTGGAAAATATCAAAACCGGCCGTATGACCTATACGGGGATTTTCGCGTAGCGCGCCAGGTTGAGCGCGCTGTAGAGTTTGCTCTGGTCCTCGT
>JBBRCR010000418.1:0-7717 GCA_038204695.1 Opitutales bacterium
ACTGCGTAATCCCTTCGGCCTGGCGTTCGCGGAAAACGGCAGGCTCTTCGTCACGGAAAACGGCTACGACGATCGCGGGAGCCGACCGTTGTGGGGCACGCCGGATTTTCTATGGGAGATCGAGCCGGGCGCATGGTATGGTTTTCCCGATTTCGTCGGTGGCGAGCCCGTCACGGCGGAGAAATTTCGGCCGCCCGGCAAACCGCAGCCCCAGTTCGTGCTGGCGCAGCATCCCCAGGAACCGCCGAAGCCGAGGGCGATATTTCCCGTGCACTCGTCTGCCGACGGTTTCGATTTCTCGCGCAACGAAGCCTTCGGTCACAAAGGTCAGGCATTCGTTGCCTTGTTCGGCGACGAAACGCCGGCCACCGGAAAAACGCTCGCCGCGGTGGGGTGCTCGGTCGTGCGCGTGGACCTTGCGACGGGCGTCGTCGAAGACTTTGTCACCAATCGCGGCAAGGTTGCCGGACCCGCTTCGCGCGTCGGCGGCGGCGGAATTGAACGGCCGGTGGCGGCGCGATTCTCGCCGGATGGCCGCGCGCTCTACATCGTGGATTTCGGCGTGATGCTTCATGACGCGCAAGGCGCCAAGCCGCAGCAAGGCACGGGCGTGCTCTGGCGCGTGACGCGGGAAGGGCCACCGTGAAAAACCGCGTTGTGCTTACCTTCACTGCGGCGCTGGCGCTGGCCGTGGGATTGATCGGCTGCGCCACAGCGCGCCGCTCCGAGCCCATCGTGGGGAGGGTCGTGGCGGGCGACCCGTCTCTGGCCGCCGGTCGCCAGCTTTTCATGCAAAATTGCCACGCCTGCCATCCTGGCGGTGAGGCAGGATTGGGCCCGGCGTTGAACAACAAACCACTTCCGCCCTGCTTGATCGAATTTCAAGTGCGACATGGCCTGGGCGCCATGCCGGCGTTGAAGACGGATCGCCTGAGCGAGGGCGATCTCGATGAGGTCGTGAAGTATCTGGTCGCGCTGCGGCGCGGTTAGAACTTCCCCGCTGAGAGCACCATTCGATGGCGCTGAAGATGGGCATCGACTGCCTGAACGAGGCCTACCATCCGGAGATGCTCAAACTTGAGTTGCCGCGGCCAGCGCCCGCGGTTCACAGCAGTTTGCCGATGTCAATTCCGGTCCATCCGTATCACTGGGAAGTGATGACAGCGGTGTGGCAGACGCTATGATGGATTCGTGACCCTGATTTCCGCGTCCATGAAAACAACGGCGATTTTCCTCCTGCTGCTCACCGCCGTCTTCGCGCAGCCTGCCACGGGCACGTGGGATGTTTTCGCCCACGGGGCCAGGGGCGACGGCACCACGCTCGACACGCATGCGATTCAAGCGACGATTGACGCGTGCCACGCCGCCGGTGGCGGGCGCGTCTATCTGCACAACGGCCGGTTTCGCTCCGGGACGCTCCGCTTCAAAAACCACGTCATACTCCACGTCGAGGCGGGCGCAACCCTGCTGGCCAGCACGAACCTCGAGGATTTTCCCACCACGGCCTCCCGGCACCCGTCATACACCGGTGAATTCATCACCGGGAAAATGTTTCTCCACGCCGAGGATGCCCGCGGGATTGGCATCGAAGGTCGCGGAACAATTGATGGCGGCGGCGAGCACTGGGCCGCCGGCCCATATGGGGCCCCGTCGTTTCACGTCCGGCCGCGGTTGCTGCATTTTGTCGGCTGCGAGAACGTGCAGATCCGCGGCGTCACGTTCCGCAACTCCGCGTCATGGACGCTTTCGTTCCTCGAATGCCGCGACCTGGTGCTCGACGGCTTTCGGATCGAGAGCCGCGAGAATCCCGACATCGAGCTGCCGCGTTATCATGCCGCCCGCGGACGCAACAATGACGGCGTCGACCTCACGGATTGCCAGCAGGTGCGGGTGTCGAACGCGTTCATCAACAGTGGAGACGACGCGATTGTCTTGAAGAGCTTCTCGCCCGACGGGATCTGTCGCGACATCACGATCACGAACTGCGTCGTGAGCTCGAATGCGAGCGGGATCAAGATTGGCACCGAGTCGGCCGGCGCGTTCGAGGACATCGTCGTGCAGAACTGCACGGTGTTCGACACGCGGGGGGCGGGCCTGGCGGTCCTGACGGTCGACGGCGCGCGAGTCGAGCGGGTGAGTTTTTCGAACATTGCCCTGCGCAACATCAAGGGCGCTGCGATTGTGATGCGACTCGGCGCCCGGAACCGGCCGTACCGCCAGGATGCGAAGGCGACGAAGGGGAGCCTGAAAGATGTGATGTTCTCCCAAATCCAGGGCACGCGGATTGGCGAGGTCGGCTGCGCGATTTCCGGCATTCCCGGGCAGTTGATCGAGAATATCGTCCTGCGTGCCATCGCGCTCGAGTTCACGGGGGGTGGGACGGCCGAGGCCGCCGGGCTGGCCGTGCCAGAAAAGGTGTCGTCCTATCCAAAGGCCGACATGTTCGGAGACCAATTGCCGGCGTACGGCTTCTTCGTGCGGTATGCGAAGAATGTCGCCTTCGAGAATGTGCGGCTGACGTTCGCTGCGGCGGACCACCGCCCGGCCATCGTCTGCGACGGCGTCGACGGACTCACGCTCACGCGGCTCCGGGCGCGGGTGGCGGAAGGGGTGGAATCCGTGCGCCTCGTGGAGACGCGGAATGTGATGCGCACGGTGGCCGATGAGGTCGTACATCCGTAGACGACGGAGCGATGCCGTTGAGCGTAAACCACCGGTCGACGGTGGGCCGTGTTTGTTACGAAATCCGGTAATGAAACTCGGGTTTCGTGCGGGCGCCGGCGTTACACCCGCGGTTCGGCAGCGCGTTTGGAAACGCGGCTGATTCGATCAATTCGCCTGAAACGCACGGCTTGGGAAGGAACCCACTCTTTTGACCGATCGACTGAAATTGACATCCGGACGGAGCGTTGGAGCTTACGTGGCAACGATGGGCAAGAGTTTTCATTTCGTAGGGTCACTGGAGCCGCCGCTGGCAGTCGTGAATGATCGTGTGATGTACATCCCGCGGGGAAAAGAATTGGTGGTAGAGCGGCCGGAGCCGCGCCTGCTCCTCGTTTGCGATGGCCGGGTGCAGTTCGAGGTTGATGGCCGGGTGATCGGTGAGATTGCACCCGGGGATATTGTCGTCGTGTCCGGGGCCGGCGCGGCTGGTTTTCCGCCCGTGTCAGAATCGCGCCATCTCCCGGCTGCACTTGTTCATCATCATCTTCGATCGCTCCCAGTTCACTTACGATCCGGTGACCGGCTGGCTCCTGCGGCTGAGCAGCCGGCATGAGGAGACCGATTTCACGGTGTTCATCCAGAATCGTTTCTGCGAGTTGCGGCATCTGGTGAAGGTGCAGACCCCGACCCTGTATGCGCTTTTGGAGGCGATTCGGGATGATGCAGAAAGCGAGGCGCCGGGGTTTCGGCATCGCGTGAGCGCACGCGCCCGGTTGCTCGTCACGTTGGTAGCCGGGCAGTTCGCCGGCCGTGAGGTGGTGGAACCGAGGTCGGAGAGGAGCAGCCGCGTGCGTTCTGGATTACCGAGCAGGTGAAGGAATACCTTCTGACCCACGCGGGCGGGTCGATCGCGCTGGACGACGTGGCGCAGCATCTTCGGCTGAGTGCCGAGCACGTTGCCCGGATCTTCAAGCGCGAGGAATCCATGACGGTCTTTGATTATCTTCGGGACCTGCGGATTGAGCGGGCCAAGACGCTGCTGGCGCCCTCCTCGCTGGCCGTGCACGACATCGCCCGCGAGGCCGGCTACAGTTCGGCGACGCTGTTTTGCCGCAACTTCAAGCGGGCCACCGGCATGACCCCCGCGCACTACCGGCAGGAAGGCGGCGGGGGGCACTCGTTTTCCGGCAGCAGAATCCAAGACGCAAAAATGCGCTGAACCGCCCGCGGCCTCCGGCTTGTCCCGCGCCAATGGGCGACGGGGTGAAATTTCCGGGAAGTGCACCCAGGCCGCGACCTCGGTGCCCAGCGACGCAGGTTTTCGGAATACGGAAACGTCAGTCGCTTCGACCCGATGGTGTTCGATCACGGTGGCACCGCTGAGGCAGTCCAGCCAGGTGATTGTGCAATTGCCGGCCGGCAGGGCGCGGCAACCCCAATACTCCGGCCAGATTGCTTGAATAGGCGATGTAGCTGCGTCCGGGGTCGGCGAGCACATAGGTGGTCCCGGCATGCCGCAACTCGTCGTGCGGCGCCATGGTCGTGAAATCGGTGGCTTCGAAAAAACGCTGCACACGGGCAGACGTATAACGTTCCTCGGACTCCTCGCCGATAATCCAGATCAGGCTTCGATGATGACTGAAGCGTCGCACGATGTGCTCGAAGAAGTCCCGCTCCGCCGCCTCGATGCGGTCGCCGGTGTCCCAGATCCGTGCGCTGTCATCGTAGAAGAAGAAATAGATCAGGATGTCATGCCGGTCCATGAGGGCGAACCACTCGTCCCATTGGGTGAGAATCCGCTCATCCAATCCCTGGCCGGATCCGAATCGACAAACGGGTTGTGGGAAAGGTCGCTGCCCGCATCCAGCCGCTGTGAGTGGGCCCGAGAGCCACGAGAAGCCAGATGCGCAGGAGAGCCAGGCGGTATTTTTGGTTCATACTATGGAGATATGGAGGGAGGAGCGGACTTGTTGGTGCTTAGGAGGTTATTCAGAATAACGAGGACACGTTAGATCGATCATTTGGCTTGGAGCGCGTAATTCCAGTCGCCGTGAAAATCGCAGCGCTGAATATTGATCGCAGCGAGTTCTTCATCTGAAACCTCCTTGCCGGTTTCATACATGGCCGAATCGATCTCGGCTTGAATGGAAAGGCCCTTGCTCGTGCCGGCGTTACTGATCAGTTCAATAATCGTGACATAATCGATGAGTGGATGCGCACGCCAATTCGCCGTGACGTGACAGAACATCCGGTGTTCGATCTTGTTCCACTTGCTGGTGCCGGGCGGAAAGTGGCGCACATGGAGACCCATGCCCAGTTCTTGGGCCAGCCTGTGCAAAGCGATTTTCCAGAGCCGCACCCGACTCCCGTTGCTGCCGCCGCCATCAGCCGTAATCAACACTTCCTTGGCTGTAGGATAGGCTCGCCGCCCCATGCGCAGCCACCAGCGCCGAATGCTCTCCACCGCAAATTCAGCCGTGTCATGGGTCAAACCCACGCTCATCCACCCTTCGTTGCGCCCCACGTCGTAGACCCCATACGGACTGACTTTGCCGAGTTTCTTGTCCGGAAAATCGTGCATGTTCACCTCCTTCGGCTGGCCCTTCTTCTCCCATTCCCGACCTGCGTTTTTATAGGGTCCCACCAATTCTTTCTTCTTGGTGTCGACGGAAATGACCGGCAGGCCCCGACCCAGAAAATCTCTGGCCGATCGATCAATGAACTCGAATTGCGCGTTCCGATCCGCATGGCCGGTTCCCTCGCGGGTCTTGCGATTGGACTGCATGCTATAGTCCAAATCATCCAACAGCCGCCAGACCGTGGACTGCGAAACGTCATGCCCCTGCGCTCGCAACTCCGTCGCCAGTTTCGGGGTGCTCTTGCAGGTCCAGCGCAACGGCGACATTATGCATAGCCTCTTTAATGACTGATTAGGTATCTTACCTCGCCGAATTGCGGAACCTCATGTGGAAGTTTTCTCTGCTTGTTGCGGCGCTGACGCGATCGGAAGCAAGGAACGTCGCCATCATACGCTACCGGCAGATGGTGTCATCACCTGCCGCTGATACGCGTAGACCGGGATTGATATGAGCTCGGGTCGAATCCGGGGCCAGGGTTCGGTGCCGGAACCCCATGGATTGGCTGGCTTGAACGTCGTGCCGATCACATCAGCGCGATCGGCTGGCGGGCGGGCTGCTTCACCGTCAGGACGAGGATGCCAAAGACGATGCAGCTGGTGCCGGCGGCAATGGCCAGGCGCCCGCTCAGGGTCGCGAGCGAGAACAAGCTGACCAGTATAAACAGGCCGCCGGCCACCAGGAACGACAGCCCGAACAACCGCGCCAGCGCGATGCCGAACCGCGGATCGAGCGCCGGGATCTGCGCGGGGCTGAGCGGTTGCGCGAGTTGGGCGAAAAACCCGTCGGCCCCGGCGCCGCCTTCCGGGTCCGGCCGCCGCCTCGCTGGAAGCGCGAACAAGCCGACGCAAACCGCCACGACCACCAGCGTGGCGACCTCCCACGGAAGCATCTCGGAAAAATGCAGCATGGTCGCGATGGCGAAACCCGCGAGCGCGCAGAGCAACGCTCCCGTCGCCGAAGGCCTCCGCCACAGCAGCCCGAATATCAGTGGAATTGCCAGCGGAACGCCCAGCACGCTGGCGAAAAGCTTGTTCGCCTCGAACGCTCCGCCGAGCGCCCCGACGAACAGGGCACCCTCCGTGATGCCAATGCCGATGCCCACCGTGGTCAGCCGCGCCACCCGCACGAGGTGCCGATCGTCGGCGCCGGGATTCAGGAATCGCCGGTAAAAATCGTTCGTGATCACTGCTGCCATCACGTTGAACTCGGAATTCAGCGACGACATCGTCGCGGAGAACATGCTCGCGATCATGAGCCCCATCAAACCTGCGGGCAGCCGCCGCACGCACACCGCCACATACGCCTGCTCGGGGTTCTCCAGCCCCGGCACAATCACCTTCGCCGCCACCGCCGGCAGGATGAAAATTGCCGGTGCCGCTACGAAAAGAAATGCCGTGAGGCACGCCACCTTGCGCGCCGCCGCCTCGTCCTTCACCACGTAAAGCCGCTGGATAAACGTCCAGTTGCTGTTGTACCTCAACGTCACGAGCACGTAATAGGCGAGCAGCCATGCGGAGGTTCCTTTTGGTCCGTTGAACCACTCCAGATGATCAGGCGCAGCCGCGGCGATGCCGGCAAAGCCACCAGCCGCCTGGAGGCACACCGGCACCAGAATCATCGTCGCGCACATCAGCACCAGAAACTGGATCGTATCCAGCACCGCCACTGCCCACCGCCCGCCAATCATGGTGAAGATCGTGATGAAAATCCCCGAGGCGACGATTGCCTCGCCCAGAC
This sequence comes from Opitutales bacterium, assembly GCA_038204695.1. GTDB lineage: Bacteria > Verrucomicrobiota > Verrucomicrobiia > Opitutales > Opitutaceae > ER46. The sequence goes on from JBBRCR010000418.1 coordinate 7,041, forward strand.
TCAGGGGGGCACCGTCGCCAGAAACACGCCGAGGGCATACAGCCGGACCGCGTTGTCCAGGAACCGCATCAACAATCCCATCCAGGAAAACACCTGCCGCACGCCGAGGTTGAAACGACGTTCCAGGTATTCGACCGGCGTCGTGAGGTTCGCGCGGCGCCAGCGCGTCGCGAGGTATCTTGCCGCCAGCAGGCCGGGGGGACGGACGAGCAGAACACCACCAGTGAAATCAACCCATGTTCATAAGCGATCCCCGCGTACGCGACGAACACGAAGGTGCTGAACATCGACATGAAGTTGCTGATGCCCGCCACCCCCAGTGGACCCGCAAGGGACATGGACCCGCAAGGGACAGGTCAATCATACCCCTGGCGGCGTAGGGACAGGTTAATCAAAGTCACGCGTGGACCTGAATGGACCCGCAAGGGACAGGTCAATCATGGACCCGCAAGGGACAGGTCAATCATACCCCACGCAAGGGACAGGTCAATCATACCCCAATTTGGGTATTCCGGGCCCTCGCGATCCCGCATTGCAGCCTAAGTCTGGCCTGGTGAGACACGCGCGAATCAAGGTTTCGACCGCAGAAAGCGAAGCGGCTTATCACTGCGTCACCCGCACGGTGAACGGAGAGTGGCTCTTCGACGACGTGGCAAAAGAGGTGCTGCGCCGGCAGC
>JBBRCR010000419.1:0-7683 GCA_038204695.1 Opitutales bacterium
TTCGGGTTTTTTCCCACTACCGCCACCGTGTTGTTTCGGGGCTGCGCGCGCCAGTTAGTGTATTAAGCCTTAATTGCTGCGGTTAATCAACTCGCTGGCGCTCGCAGCCCCGGAGTAATTTACGGGTGGAAACATTACCGGAAATCTTCCCGCCCCAAAATTTCCTGCCTCGTCCCGTTCAGCCGAGCAGAACTCACGCGAGTCAGCGATCAACGGTCTACGAGGCCGCCTGCACCAATCCCGGTCGCAGATCGCGCAGTGACCAGCGGAAGATCGCCCACCCGCTCACCAGATTAAGCAGCACGATTCCCGCGAGCAGGCCTGCCACCAGCAGCAAGGTGGGCGTCGCGGGGAAGCTGGTGAAGTTCGGCCAGACGGCGATCGCCGAGGCGACCGCGCCAATCGAAATGCCCCAGACCACCAACCGCGCGAATTCGGAAAACACGATTCGCGCGAGCACGCCACGCGGGAGGCCCATCGCCGTCATCACGGCAAATTCCCCCCGCCGCTCGTGGAGATTTCGTGCGACCACAATCGCGAGACCCAGGCTGCCCAGAATCACGCCGAGCGAACCAAGCACGTTGAAGATTGCGATATAGGTATTCTCGATTTGGTGAAACGCCGCGAGGACGTCACGCGTCAGGTCGACCCGGCCGCCAAGGTCACGCGTACTCGTTTCCAGCCGGCTCCTCAGCGCACCGAAACCTGCGGGGTCCCGGCCATCGACCAGGAAAATCGAGTAACCGGGGTTCGACGGAAATTTCTCCAGGAACAACGCCTCATCGACGATGAGGTAGCCTTGAAAAATGGAATCAGGCAGGGTGCCGGCAATCTCGACGTTGAACGGCCGGCCGTTCTCGTCGGCATAAGCAAACGCGTCGCCCACCTTCCGCTTCAGCGCCCACAGGAGCGTCGTCTCGTCGACGAACGCGCGGATGACGCCGTTCTCACCTCGCTGGCGGAGTCTGTCCCACGGATTCTCGCCGGCAGTGCCGCCTGGCAGCTTCGGTTGAAACGCCTGGCGCGCGGCCAGCCTGGCCGTATCCACGGCGAGGAGACGCGGCTGGGCGACGCTGTTCAAATTGAAACAGTTCGCATTGTCACCCGTGCCGGCACGCAGCGGGACAATCTCGCCCAAGGCTGCGGCCTGCGGCTCGAAGATCTCGAATCGCCCCCCTCGCGCGTCCCGCGCCGGGTTGATCGCGGCGGTAGTCTCGACCCAGAACGCGAACCCTCCGGTGCCGCTGCTGCGCTCGAGCCAGTCGTCGCCGATGTGCTTCCGAAACGAGGCCACGGAAAGCACCATGAATACCGCCGTCGCAATCAATCCGACGACCGTCAGGCTGCGGGAACGGCGGGCCCGCAGATTCGAGGCGCCGAGGTGATCGGGGGTGAGCGGAGCGTTGCGCTCCACGGCCAGCGGTCGCGCCATCTGCCAGCGGCAAACGGCGATTCCCGCCGTGAGCAGCGCGAATCCGGCGAGGTAAAATGCGCCCTGCGGCGGCATCACCCGCCCGGAAAGACCGATGGCGATCGCGGCGATCACAAAGGCGAGCGCTGCCATGAGGGCCGAGGACCGCCGCACCTTCGCCGGCAATGCCATATCCTCCGTGTGCGCGGCCAGCCGAATCGACAGCGCGCGTCGCGTCTGCCGGCGAATCGCCAGCCAGATCGCCAGCAACGATACCATCAAGAATGCCGCGCCGCCAATCGCGATGCTCGCTGGCTGCGCGGCGAACGTGAAGGTCGACGTAGCGGCTGGGCCCGCCCAGATCGATTCCAGAAATTTCAGGATGCCTCGCGTATAGACGGTGGCGAGGGCCAGCCCGCCGACGCATCCCAGCAGCAGGATCGCCAAACCCTCCGCCAGCCGCCAGCGCAGCAGCTGGCGTGCGGACAGACCAACGGCGCCCAGAAGCGCGTCCTCGCGGTTTCGCTGGAGCAGGCTGAACTGGAACAGCATCGCAACGAGTCCCAGCGCCGCGGCGATCAGGAAAAAACTCATGCCGACAAACAGCCCGCCAAAATCCACGGGTGACCGCGCGGCATCTTCCGACGTCGTTCCAAAATTCTGCACGAGCAGATGATTCATTTCCGGCCGGAGAGCCTTGAGCACGCTGCGAACGAGTTCAGCTTCTTCCCCGCGCGGATACGGAATTCGCAACGCGGTATAATTGCCCCAGCGCGTGGACCAGAGTTCGCGACCGGTTTCGAGCGCCAGGAAGGCTTTGGGGGCGCCACGATATTTGTCCCAGTATTGTTCGTCCTGGTCGCGGATGCGATCGAGATCGAGGGGAAGCCCGGAATCCCAGTCGCCCTGCCGCTTGGCATCGCTCATCCCGGGAAAGTCCGGCATCCAGCTGCGATCGGCGGCGAGTCCCTGCAATGGAACAATGCTGCGCACGCGAAACGATGCACTGTGTTCCACCAGTGCTCCGGCTTCGCCGGCGCGGTAATATTTCATCCGCACCTCGTCGCCCACGCGCGCGGCGAGATCATCCGCCAGCCAGGAGTTGATCACGATTTCCTTCGAACCGAGATCCGCCGGCAGGAAGTCGGCCGCTCCGTGCGTCGTGGCGGTGGCGATCGAATAAGGCGTGATCCGATCGCGCACGGCGAATTCGTTGACGAGATAGGATACCGCCGGTTGCGCGGTCGGTACGGCGGCGGTTACGGCCTGGGCGATTTCCGGATCGATGAAAATCCGGCGTGACGTGAGTTCGAAAACGCCGGCGGCTTCGCGCCATTCGAGCGACAGCCCGTAGTCGGCCAGTTGCACGATCGAGCCGAGCGTCCGCGCCAGATCGGGCACCGGTGAAGGCCCCTCAGCGGCGCTCACGAGCAGGAGGTTCGCCCGGTCCGGCTGCGCGATGCTTTCCTGGAGGACACGGATGGGCAGAAAAACGGTGGCGGGCGCGACCTGTGTCGTTTCGAGGCTGAAGCGTCCGAAGGCGGCATCATCGACGATGGCCGCCACCGTGCCGCGCAGACTCTGCCCGCGGCTTTCGGCGCCGGCGATGGGCGCGTCGCCGGCCAGAATCCCGGGCTTTTGCAGCCGGACGATGATTGTATCGCCAACCGCACTACGCAGTCGGCGGGCCAGCGTAGCGTTGAGCGCGACCGCCGGCGTATCCGGATTCAACGAAACCGTGGCCGGCGTCGGCGCCAGCTGCCAGAACGCATCCGTGACGCCAATGAGCTGAACCTGGTTGGCCACGGCTTGCGTCGCTGGATTGCCCGCCGTTCCGCGCGTGTAAACCACGGGCGCAGCGCGGACGTGCGCCGCGGTCGCGAGATCGGTGGCGAGCGCCGCGCGAAAAAACCGATCGCCGGCCGTGAGGAGGTGCGTGGCCTGTCCCGTCCGGCTGCGGCTGATTTGTCGCAGTGATTCCGCGACCGAGTCTCCGGCGAACAACGCGCCCAGCAGCACCATCGCGCCAAGCACCGCTCCCGCCAGCACGCCGAGGTACGCGAAGCGGTGATGGTGAAGGCTGCGGATGATATACGATGCGACCGTCATGTTACGTCAGACGAGGGCTCATTCCGGCGACGGCGGTATTCTCATTATCCGGCTCGTTCATAACCCACGGCATTGGATTGTCCCTCACCTCACCAACCGTCCGTTTTCCAGCCGGTAGGTTTTTTGCATGCGTTGCGCGAGGCCCGGATTGTGCGTGACGACAACCAGGGCGACCTGCGCCGCCGCATTCGTGCGCAGCAGGAGATCGGCAATCCGCTCACCCGTCGATGGGTCGAGCGAACCCGTGGGTTCGTCCGCGAGGATGAGCTTGGGTTGGTTGATCAACGAGCGCGCGATCGCCGCCCGCAACTGTTCGCCGCCGGACAACTGCCAGGGCCGATGGGTCATCCGATCCTCGAGCCCCACTTGCTCGAGCAACGATTCGGCGCGGGCACGCGTGGTGGCCGCGTCCTCGTCCCATCCGCCGGCGAGCCGGGGCACGAGCACGTTGTCGAGGACGGAGCATTGCGGCAGCAGATAGTGGAGCTGGAAAATGAAACCAATCGACCGATTGCGGAAACGCGCGGCCGCGCCGGCGTCCAGCGTGCCCAGTTCGACTCCATCGATGGTGATCGCGCCGCTCGTGGGTCGATCGAGCGCGCCGAGCAGGTTGAGCAGCGTCGTCTTGCCGCTGCCCGACGGTCCGACAATCGCCACCGTCTCGGCCGCGGCGATCTTCAGTTCGAGATCCTGCAGCACGGTCACCGCGCCCGCGGGGCTCTCGTAACTTTTGGTGATGTGAGACGCGTGAATCATGTTCGGCTATATGAATGCATTAGGCGGCCAATGAAGCGAGGGGCGTAAAGGTTCATCCAGCCACAGATTGCACGGATATACACCGATAAAGGCAGTTCTGAATCTGTGCCCATCGGTGATATCTGTGGCTGAATTGGTCTGAGGCAGTGCCAAGGAATATTCATGTCAGGATCTTCCACCGTCGCGCCTTCATTTCGAAAACCGGGAGCGTGCCGGTCTCGACCCGTGCCACGCCGATGCGGAGCTGAAAAGCCACGCGGAGTTTCTGGGCCAGCTCGCTCGAGGGATCGACCGAGCCGTCACTCGTCTCGAAACACACCGTGACCTCCGGCAGCGTCGGGCGTTTGTCGATCTCGACTTGGTATTCAACAATCCCCGACACGGAGCGCACGACCGCCTCGAGCGCACTGGGATACAGGTTCACGCCGCGCACAATCACCATATCATCCACCCGGCCGAGGATGCCGCCCTCCAGCCCAAACGCCGCGGGATCTTCGCCCGGCAGTGTCACCGGTTGGACGAGATCGCCGGTTCGGTATCGTAAAAGTGGACACGCTGCGCGGCCCAGCGTCGTCAGCACGAGTTCTCCCGGCTGGCCGATCGGCACGGGTTCGCTGCCGCCCCGCGCGAGCACCTCGCAAAAATACGCGTGATGCATCAGGCGCAGCCGCGTCGGATCATCAGGCAGCCCGTAGGAAACCGGGCCGACTTCGGTCATGCCATGGTGATCGACCACGCGTGCTCCGGGCCAGCTGGCTTCGATCCGGGCGCGAATCGCCGGCACGCTGCCGCCGGGTTCGCCGGCGACCAGGATTCGTTCCACGCCCGATTCACGCAGGTTGAGAGACTCGGCCCGCGCCACCTCCGCGAGCCGCAGGGCATAGGTGGGCGTGCAACACAGATGTCGCGGCCGTTGCGCAAGCAGCAGTCGGAGGCGTTCAATGCTGCTCAGTCCGCCCGCGGGAATGGCGCGCAGTCCGAGTTGCTCGGCCGAGTCGAATGCGGCCCAGAATCCCAGGAAGGGGCCGAATGAAAACGCGAAGAATGCGCTGTCGCCACCCACGGCGCCCGCGTTTTGCCAGACGACCTTCCAGTTGTCCAAAACCCACTGCCAGCTTTCCGGACGGTCGAGCCAGATCAACGGACGGCCACCCGTGCCGCTGGTTTGATGGAACCGCGTGTACGTATTCGTCGGATACGTGAGCGTCGTCCCGTACGGCCGGTTCTCCGCTTGATCGCGCGCGAGTTCGTCTTTCGTCGTGAACGGCATCCGTTCGCAAAACTGCGCCAGCGAATCGAAGCCGCCGAGTCCACCGGCCGCGTTGAGTTTGCGGCGATAAAACTGATTCGTCGGCGCGATTTCGGCGACGAGTCGGTTCAGCGCTGCGAGCTGTTGTGGCGCGGTCGAGCCCATGACCCCGGCACGCTTAATGACGCCCGGGCGATGCGGCCACGGCCGGCACCGCGGTGACCGCGACCTTGGCGGGTGGTGGGCGGTAGAGGCTGACGATGCAGCCGCCCGCCGCGGCCATGCCGATGCCGAGATAGAATTGCCATGGCACATCAGAAAGCCCGCCTTTCGGTGGGTGCATCCACGTTGCCACGATGGCATTCACGACGGGTGCTCCGGCGAAAACGATCGACATCACGACCTGCGGCGTGCCCTTGGCGCCGAACGCCAGCAGAATGCCAAACGCACCGATCGCGCCGAGCGCTCCGGCAAACAGCGACACCCAGATGCCTTTGCTAGGGAAATTCCAGTTGGAACCCTGCCATTTCAGCAGGAGCAGTGGCGCGAGGACGGCAAAGATGAAGTAGGCGATACCGACGAAGAGAAACGCTTTGTAGCGGCCGAACTCGGCGTCCTTCATCGCGATTTGTCCGCTGTGCAGGAAGACGCCGTAGAGGCCCCACGTGCAAACGGTGAGGAGAACATAGAATAGCCACTGCATGGTAGTTGGGAGGAGTTGGGAGTGGGAGGTGGGAAAGGGATTAACGCGGGAGTTTCGCACGATGTGCAAGCAGCACGCACGGTAGCGCCAGTTTTCAACTGGCGAGACGCCGGTCAAAGACCGGCGCCACTCCGGGCGGCTGCAACAGCCGCCGCGGAGTTTCATCCTGACGAATACAATCAAGTTCGAGCCCCTTTGTTTCAAACGCAGACGGACCAAGGCACGGGTCACAGAGGTCACAGAGCTCAGACACAGAGGCAGCAGGAGGCCACATAGTGTTTGGACGCGCCTGATGCGAACGGGCACGCATTCCAAATAGGATTAAAGTGTTTTCCTCTGTGAACTCTGTGTCGGAGCTCTGTGCGCTCTGTGTCAAAAAAAAGTGTTTGCGAACTCTGCGGTGCCGCAGAGCTACTTGCCGCGCTATCATGGTGAACTCGCGCCGGCCGTTACCGCCGCTTCGAGGTGCTTCTTCAGCGCGGGCGGAATCGGCGCTTTGCGGATCTGGTGCGACTTCGTGTCGAGTTCCACGTGAATGATCGAACACGCTCCGGTGGCCACTGGTCCTTGTCCCCTCTCGCCGGCCACAAAAATCGAAAACGAATACCGCAGGCTGCTCGTGCGGATTTCGTCGATGCGCAAACCCACCTCCAGCGTCTGTTCGAATCGCGCCGGTTTCAGGTATTTGCAGGTGACTTCCAGCCGGGGCCAACCGTGGTGCTCGGACCCATTGGCGGTGTGAACTCGAAATCCGAGCGAGCGGAAAAACGCGTGCTCCGCCGACTCCACAAAGCGGAAGAAGTTCGAAAAATGCATGATGCCGGCGAGGTCGGTGTCGGCGAATTCAACCAGGCGGCGGTGGGTGAAGTGAAACTGCTGGAGCGCTTCCATGAGGATTGGGGGATGCGGGAGAAAAGGAGCGGCCGGCGAAACGCCCGCCCGGGCAGGGGAGCCAGCCGGTCGATTCACTTGCCGCGAAGTCACGTCGTCGTCGCTGGAGCAAAGTGCTCCACCACGCGACAAAACTGTTCGCACATCGTTCGCGCGCCGAAATGTTTTTCAACGCCCAATCGTGCCGCCCGTCCGAGCGCCATCCGCTGCTTCTCGTCGGCCAGCAACTGCCGCCAGCCACGCGCCAGCGCGACGGCATCGTGGGGCGCGACGCAGACACCGCCTCCCGTCAGCTCGATAATTTCGCCGAACGCACACGCATCCGGCTGCACCACCGGAACGCCGCAGGCCATCGCTTCGAGCACATACAAGCCGAAGGCCTCCACGTACACGGCCGGCACCGAGAAAATCGTGAGACTGCGCAGGAACGCGATCTTCTGCTCCCGGGTGAGATTCCGCGACCAGTCGACGCGCGACTCGAGCCCGGCGGCGACGATGCGATTTTTCAGTTGCGCAATCAACGGCTCATCACCGGCCGTGGCGGCGCCGCCAATCCGAAGACGC
>JBBRCR010000420.1:0-7662 GCA_038204695.1 Opitutales bacterium
GCGGATCCGCTTCAGGCAGGCGATCTCGTCGGCGGAAAACATATCGGCCAGGTAATCGCGTTTTTCGACACCGATTCCGTGCTCACCCGTGATCGAGCCGCCCATCTCCACGCACATGCGCAGAATTTTTCCCGCCAGCGCTTCTGCGCGCTGGAGTGCGCCCGGCTCGCGGCCGTCGTACAGGATGAGCGGATGCAGATTGCCATCACCGGCATGGAAAACATTCGCGCAGCGGATGCCCGACTCGTGCGACCACTCGCTGATCTTGCGCAACGCTTCGCCGAGTCGCCGCCGCGGCACCACGCCGTCCTGCACGATGAAATCGGGTGAGAGCCGCCCCACCGCGCTAAACGCACTCTTGCGCCCCTTCCAAATCGCGAGCCGCTCGGCCGCGTCGCGCGCCACGCGCACCTCGATCGGATTGCCGCCGGCCAGAATCTCGGCCAGCCGCTCGCGATCGACGGCCACCACCTCCCTGGGGCCCTCGAGTTCCACAATCAACACCGCCTCGGCGCCCGCCGGATACTCCGCGTGCACGGCCGCCACGGCGGCCTCGAGCGCGAGCCGTTCCATGATTTCGATCGCGCCCGGCAGCAGGCCGCTCGCAATCACCGCCGCGACGGCATCCCCCGCCTGCTCAATCGAGCGGTACCCCGCCAGGACCGTATGAAAAGTTTCCGCCCGCGGCAGCAGCTGCAGCGTGATCTCGAGGGCAATTCCGAACAGACCTTCGTTGCCCACAAACAAGCCCGTCCAGTCCGGTCCGATTTGTTCACGACTGGGGCCACCAAACTCGACCACTTCTCCTGTCGCGAGCACCGCCTTCACCCCCAGGACATGATTCGAGGTCATGCCGTATTTCAGGCAGTGCGCCCCGCCGGCATTGAAGGCCACGTTGCCGCCAATCGTGCAAACCGGCTGGCTGGAAGGGTCCGGCGCGTAATGCAACCCGTACGGCGCCGCGGCCGCCGTCACCGCGAGATTCACGATCCCGGGCTCCACGACGGCAATCCGCTGCTCCGGGTCGAGCCGCAGCAGCCGGTTCAGGCGGTTCAACGTAATCACGATTCCGTTCGCCAGCGGAAGTGATCCGCCCGACAGACTCGTGCCGCTGCCCCGGGCTACGAACGGCAGTTTTTCGTCGCGGCAGAATCGCACCAGCGCGATCACCTCATCCTGGGTCTCCGGCACGGCCACGGCGAGCGGCCGCGCCTGAAACGCCGTCAGCGCGTCGCTCTCGTAGGCCGCCAGTTGCGCCGGCCCCTGCAGGATCCGTCCCGCGGGAAGCAGCGCGGTCAGCCGGCGAAGCACGGCAGCGGTGGACGCGATTTCCATTTGTCGCCAGAATCATGCGACACCCCGCCGGCGGGTGACGAGCGCGGATTTAACGGGAAACGGCGCTTCTGTTTTCGGCCCAGCCGGTTTTTGTCGGCGCATGCCGGGTTCGTCTCCCATGACCGCGCTTCTGCGCGACTTCCGCGTACGAAGACTATTGGCGGCGAACACCCTCGGGGCGATCGGCTCCGGCATCACAATTTTCGCCGTACCGTGGCTGCTCGTACATCGCCCGGGCGGCAACGAAGCCTACCGCTGGGCAACCATCGGCACGACGATCGTGCTGTTCATCCTGATGCCTTATTACGGCGCCTGGGTGGATCGCCACTCGCGCAAGGTGGCGCTGCTGGCGAGCGAAGTGTGGGGATTTTTCGCGATGACGACGATCGCCGTGCTCGGACTGGTGCTCGGCGGCTTCAACAGCGCGTTACTCGTCACCATCTACTTCGCCGGAATGCTGTATTATACTCTCCATTACCCGCCGAAATTCGCGATGATCCAGCAGATGTTCGACCGGTCGCAGTACCAGTCGCTGATCGGGCTGCTCGAAATCCAGGGTCAGACCGCGATGATGATCGCCGGCGGACTCGGCGGCGTGCTGGTTGAACACGTTCCGCTCTGGGCGATTCTGCTTTTCGACGCGGCGACCTATCTCGCCAGCTTCGCAATCCAGGCCACCCTCCCCTACGAGGCGACGCACCTCGAATCCGGCCGCGAGCATCCTGGCGCCGGGCAAACGCGAAGGCAGACGTCCGGGTGGGGCGGCGTGGCGGCGGGCTGGCACTGGCTCCGGGCGCGACCGCAACTCACGGTATTTTTCACCTGCTCGCTGCTGCCGTTCATCATCGTGATGGCGGGCAACTATCTGTTTCCCATTTACGTCGCGCAGACGCTTCGGGCCAGTGCGGTGTACTTTGCCGGAGGTGAAATCATGTTCGCCCTCGGGGCCGTTTGCGCCGGTTTCCTGCTGCCACGGCTGCTGGCGCAACACAGCGCAGCGACGACGATTCCCGGCACGATGCTGGTTTTTCTGGCCGGACTCCTGTGCGTCATCGTCTTCCCGTTTCCGCTCGCCTATCTGGCGGCCGGCGTGCTGCTCGGGTTTGGCAACGCCGGGTGCCGTGTGGCGCGAAGCTCTTTGCTGCTGCACGTGGTGCCGAACGAAGTGATGGGCCGCGTCGGCGGATTCTACAACGTCCTCGATCGCGTGCTCCGCACGGTGCTGGTGTTTGCGATGGGCATCATCGATCTCCACGGACCGCCCGCCGGGTTCATGCTGTTGACGCTGGTGCTGTTGCTCGCGCTGGCGGGCGTGATGCAGAGTCGCGAGGCGATCCGGCCCATGGCCACAGCGCCGGCCGCGGCGTGAAGCAGCCGGCATCTTTCACGCTTCCCGACGGCGGAAGAACACTTCAGCGCTCCTCGACAGGCCCCACATATCCCGGACGATGCCGTCCAGCCGGAACTGGAAATTCGCCGTAGAGGGCGCCCGAAACGATTCACTGATAATGGAGCCGTGATCGCGGTCGCCTTCTTCGGTGCACGTGCCAATCGCGCGCTTGCCGCGCGCGATGCCGCGCGCTGTTCTCGCGGTTGCCAGATTCCAGCGAGATCAGCTTGATGCCGTTTTCCCGTCCAAACTTCTCAGGCATTCGCGACAACCACGCTCGTGGCAGCGTCGCCGCTTTTCTTCGCCAGCATCTCAAACCTGGCGCCGACCTCGACCTTGTCACCGCGTATTTCACCGTCTTCGCCTACGCGGGCCTCCGCAACGAACTCGATGCCCTCGGTCGCGTGCGCCTGCTTTTCGGGGAGGCAGCGTTTATTAAGAACGTCGACCCGAAAGGCGCTGATCCTGCCGCGTACGTCCTGCGCGAAGATGGGCTCGCCCTATCCGCCGGGCTTGCCCAACGCCACGTCGCCGAATCTTGCGCCCGCTGGCTGAAGGACAAAGTCGAAATTCGCTCCGTCACCCTCCGCGAGCGCTTCAAGAACTGGCAGGTGCTGCTCCTGACTCATGATCGTGCGTGGTATGAAATCGCCAAGCAGCAGCTCGATGGCTGGGCGCATTTTGAACTCTTCAGTCAGCGTGTCGGCGACTACGAACAGCCACTCCCCCGGGCGGACCACAACCATCTGTACGGCCTGACGCCCGCGGAAATCAAAATCGTCGAATCCGCCTCCACTGAAGCTTCACCGCGACAAGGGAGCCCAGCCAAATGAGCACCCGCTTCCAGAACGAAAAGAAGTTTGGCCAGTGGGCCGAGTTGCCCGGCGGCGGCCGCCGCTACCGGCTGGATGTGCCGGGCCGGCTCGGCTGGCTCGCGCCGGTATCTCAAGGAAGTGGACGCGAACGAATCGACGCTGCGATTCTGGCAGGAAATTCACGACGACACTGGCAAACTTGTCGAGATTCACGAGAAATTCCCGGTGGATAAAGGGCACCAGAAAGTGTAGCGTGCCGCCATGACAATCACCAAACAAACCGTCGCCGACCAGATCGCGGCCTATCTGCATCACGAAATCACGTTGGCGCAGTTGGTCGATTGGTCGGAGCAGACCATGATGGATGGCGAGCTGGCCGAGGGTGATGCCAAGACGCTGGCGGGGGTAATCGCCCGGCTCGGGGTGGCCGACGTGCGTGCCTTCGGCCTCGCGTGGGAAGACTGTGAAGACCTCCTCCGCCAGCTTGGCTTCTCTCCCCGCGTGGAAGTGGTCGCGGTATGAGGAAGGGCCGGGCAATCGTCCCCGTCGCCGCACCGTGCTGGTCGCCCTCGTGGACCAACTCCTCGCCGCGAAGCCGGCGGACGCGGGCACCGACATTCTGCTGTCCAGCAGAAAGCCGGAAGCGCAGATCGACCGGCACGTTTACGCCCTCTTCGGGCTGACGCCCGACGAAATCAAAACCGTCGAGGAGTCCGCCGCCCCGAAAGCCGGCGTCACGTAATACGTGACACTTCACCTGCCTCCCGCCATGAGCAACGAAATCACCCCGTTTGAAGCGATCCGCCGGATAAACTCCACCGGCAACGAATACTGGTCCAGCCGCGACTTCGCCCGCATGCTCGGCTACACCGACTACCGCAATTTCGAGGCGGTGATCGCAAAAGCCCGGACCGCCTGTTTCAACAGCGGCCAGCGCGTGAACGATCATTTCGTTGGAATCACCGAAATGATCGAGATCGGCAAGGGCGGGCAGCGTCCGGTGCAGACCGTGATGATGCCGCGGTACGCCTGCTACCGGAAGGCGATCAAGGATAAGAAACCGTGAAAGATGTGAGTCTCCGAAGCCATGAAATCGTGATTCGCGCCCTCATCTTTGATTTCGACGGACTGATCCTCGATACCGAAACGCCGCTGATTGATGCGTACGCCGAGATTCATGCCCGCCATGGCGTGGCCTTTGATCGCGCGCTCTTCATCCGCAGCGTCGGCCACGCCGCGTATGCTTTCGATCCGTGGCACGGTTTCAGTCCGCACGCCGATCGCGCGGCCCTGGAACTCGAGCGGCGCGCGTGCAAGGACGACCTCTTGCGGCAACAGCCCATCCTCGACGGCGTGGTCGCGCTCCTCGATGACGCGCGCCGCCGGGGACTGCGCGTTGGCATGGCCTCCAACTCCGAACACACGTGGGTTGATCCTCATTTGGTGCGGATCGGTTTGCGCGATCGGTTCGAGTTTATCGCGTGCCGCGAGGATGCGGTTTCGCCGAAACCGGAGCCCGACCTCTATCGACTGGTCTTGAACCGCTTTGGCCTCCGCGGGCACGAGGCGATTGCGTTCGAAGATTCGCACACCGGCGCGCTCGCGGCGAAACGCGCCAAACTGTGGGTCGTGGCCGTACCGAATGCCTCGACCGCCCACCATGATGTGAGTCACGCGGACCTGCGCGTGAATTCGCTCGCCGACGTCACGCTTGAAGCGCTGCTCGCCCGGTTCGGCAGCGATGGCACCTCGACGCAAGGCCGCGGCTAAAAAACCCTCACGGCTTCGGCGGCGGCAGCCTTACGTCATGCTGTTCGTCCCGCGCTGCGCGTATTTCTTTCGGACCCAGTGCACGGCGGCGCCGGCCGCAACGAGTACGCTGATGCCAAGCAGCACGGCGGCGAAATTTCCCTGAAACAGACCCTTGCCGAGAATGATCCCGCCAATCGCCCACGGCAAAATCGCCACCCACGACACAATCATATAGAGGCGAAATGGCGCCTGCGCGACGCCGAGAATACACGCCTGCAGAAAATACGGCGGTCCCGGCGTCAGGCGCACAATGAGCAGCATGCTCAACGCGTTTTCAGGAGTGATCTTGGGCACCGAGTAACCGAAGCGGTGCAGCAGCCAGACCACGGCTGGGCGCAGAGCGTAACGAGCAACCCAATACCCGATGGCCAGATTCACGGCGATCGCGACCAAGGCCGCAGCGATGACTCCTGGCATGCCCAACTGCGGACTGAACGCTTCGCCCGCCGGAATCGTGAAGGCGAGCATCGGAACGCCGAAGGCCGGGAGCACCGTCATGGCGGTGAAAAACGCCAGCGGACCCGCCTCTCGAATCGCCGTAACCACCCGGTCGCCAATTCCGCGGACATCGATGCCGCGAAGGATGAAAACGAGAACGATCAGCAACACGAGGCACACAACGACAAGCTTCGCGAACGGCAGCTTGCGCTTGGGTGGGTTGGGCACAGACGACATCCGTCGACGTTGCCCGGCCCGCGGCGCGAGCGTCAAGAACTCGCAAAATCAGTTCTCGCATCCCCTTCGGACGGACGCGGTCTTGCCGCAGTTGGTTGCGCCCGCTCTCATCGTGCAACCCATGCGCCACGCCGATCCTGCTGCTGCGGCGAAAACGCGTCCGCTCCTGCCGGACGCGTTCGCGGGCATCGCCATCATCGCGCTACTGCTGGCGATCACGGTCGCCCATCCGTCGGCGACGCGCATCCACACCTGGCCGTGGGCCTTGCTTGCCGCGCTCTATTGGATGATTCCGGTTGGCCTGACGATCGCCACGGCGGGCCTGGGCGATCGGGTCGCCTGGTCGAGTCGGCTGGTGCCAATCGGGCTGGGTGTGCTCGTCGCCAGCGCGCTGGTGTCCGCCGCCACGAGTCCGTTCCCGGCGGCGAGCCTGCCGCGCATCTGGCCAACGCTCGGTGGCGCCGCGTGGTGCGTGCTCCTCCACCGCTGGCTGGGCCTGCACTTGCCCCACAATTCTTGCCAAGCACGTCGGCATTCGCACCGGAGCGGCGGCTTTCCGGCCGCCGAAGTACGTTCGGTCGACCGGTCTCGGGCGACTGGAAAGTCGCCCTTCCGATCAACCGCGCCCTTGGCGCGACGCCATACGCGGTGGCAAATTTGTGGGCAAAGGGCAGCGCTAGGCGCACGGGATCAATTGGCTAATCGAGCAGTGCTGCTCGGCCGTTGCCTGAGCGTGCTCGTGGCGGTCGTGGTGCTCGTAAGCATTGGCGGCTGGGCGGGCGGAAAGTGGCCGTTGCCATGGGGCGCGCGAAACACCTTCCCGTTCGGCCACTCCAATTACACTGCTGGACTTGCGGTGCTTGCGCTGCCGTGGTTCGCGTGGTCGGCCTGGCGGGCGCGTCCGGCTGCGCGGGCCGCGTGGATCACGCTGTTTCTGCTGGCGCTGCTGGCACTCGCGAGCACCAGCAGCCGCGGCGGTGCGCTTGCGTTCGGCGTTACGGCGCTCGCGGCCAGTGTCGGAATCTTGCGGCGGGCCCAGGCGTCGTCCCGCCAGAAAGGCGGGGTCGCGATCGTCGTGATAATTGCCGCCGCCGTCGTCGTCCTCGCGAACCCACGGTTGCGTGCGCTCGTGATGGAGCGCTCCTGGAACGACGGAGCGCGGGAGAGCAATGTGCAGCGCAGCGCGATGCTGGAGGCAGGATGGAAGCTGGGGCAGGCGCGTCCGCTGCTCGGCTGGGGGCCCGGAACCGTGCCGCTCGGCTACCCTGCCGTCCGAGCCGAACTCGACGGCGGCGTGGACAACGTCCTGCAATTGCACAATACGCCCGTGCAGATTTGGGCCACGCTGGGACTGGCCGGGATCGCGGGGCTGGCGCTGCTCACGGCGGGCGCGATCCAGGCCATCGTTCAGCGGCTCCGCATGCATGAGAAATCGAGTTCGGATCTCTCGCTGGCCGCGGCCGCGAGCCTCGGCGGTTACGCGCTGTTCGCCCTGACGGATCATCAATTCGATCAGCCGCTGATGAACACGCTGGCAGCTGCGAATCTCGTCCTGCTCACGCTTGGGCTCCCGCCGCTCCCGCCGCTCCCGGCCAGGCGCTCCCATCGGGCGGCCCTTCTCGTCGGCCTCTCCTC
>JBBRCR010000421.1:0-7659 GCA_038204695.1 Opitutales bacterium
ACTGTATAGTGACGGCGGTTCGGTTGTATAGTGCGTTTATTGTTCATCCCCTGCTTGATAGCAGGTCAAAGCGCGGCAACCGAACCATTTTTTTGTGCGCAAGAATTCGGAAAATGACGAAATCCTATGGGACGGTAGTGATTGAAAACGAGGTTACGCGCCGCCGTCCAGCCGTCGAAGGCGGAATACTGAAACGACAGCGCGAGGCGATCGCGAGGGGAGAGCCGGTAGTCGACGGTGGCGCCAAACGATTTTCGGTCCGACTGCTTGGGCGCATTCCCGATCGTATACGACGAGAGATAGGGCTGGCCGGGCACCGTGTGCGGAAACGCGTTGCCATTCGTCACCTGATCAACGCCCCGCCACGCGTTGGTGTGACCGATTTGGTGCGAGAACTGCGACGACATTCCGGCCGCCACGGAAAAGCCGAACTGCCGGTTCACGGGAACCGTCCAGGCCAGATCGAAGCCCGGGTGGACGACGCGCCGGGGGTCGCGATACATGTTCGGCTGTTTGCCCAGCGTGAGGAGGTCGTCGCGCATCATCATATACACACTGCCATTGAACACGGGCCGCGTGCGCTCGAACGAACTGCGCGGAACCAGATTGACCGAACCGGCGAGGGACGAACCTGGCGACTCGGGCGTGGGCGACTGCCAGACCTCGATGCGGGAAACGTTGTTCAGATTGAAGAAGCCGACTTCGACGGCCCGGCTCGTGTCATTGTTGCCGGGAGCGGGCAGATTGATTCCGCCGATGGTGATGGGCGTGTTGGCGGCGGGCGCGCCGTCGATCGACACGGTGCGGGAGTCGCCGCCGCTCAGATCCACGGTGACGCCCGGCAGAAACTTCAAGAACTCGGCCACGTTGCCCTCCGCGACGGCGCCGAAATCATCGGTGGTGACGACGTCCTTGATGTTTGCCGCGAAACGCTGCTCGTTAATTGCCATCGCGGTCGCGTTCATCTCCCGGGAGACATCGACGACGAAACGATCGAGTTTGACGACCGTGCCGTCCGCCCCGGCGGCCTCGGAGTCCACGCCGCTCAGGGTGATGTCGCGCTGCACGGTTTCTCCGGGGCCGAGCGTGATCTCAACCGTCTGCGGCGCCATTCCGGTGAAGAATACCCGCAGCCGCACCTGACCGGGAGATTGGTTCGGCAGGCGGAAAACCCCGTCGGGATCGGTAAACACGATCAGCGGGGTGCCCTCGACGGTCACGCGCGCGTTTTCAAGTGCCAGACCACTGCGGCCGTTGAACACGCGGCCTTCAATCATGGCACTGGCCGCGGCGCTCTGGACGGGCGCCGGGGGCGCATGAGCCGCGCGGACGCCGGCGGGAAGCGCTGCGCCTGCGGCGAGCAGGACGAGAGCCTGCAACCACGGATTGGATACACGAAACGGATTAGCGGGCATACGGTGGGTCGGTTGGGCGGGGACGCCGCGACTGCGTGTGTGGTTGGGCGGCCGTAGTGACCGTCCTCGGCGGTCGTGTGGTCAAGATCGTTTCCCAAACATCGACACCCGGATCCACCGGGGAGCGCGAGCGCACGCGGTGTTCCAGGCCATGCCCGATTATGAAGGCGGTGTTTCCGGTGCGGGTGTCACCAGGCAAACGGTAGCCGCTGTTCCGGTCACGCTGCGGCGGAAAACCCACGCCACGACGGCCATGAAGGCGGCGGAGGCGCCGATCGCGAAGCGCGGACCAAACGTGCTGGCGATGCCGCCCACCGCGAGGCTGCCGAGCGGAAACATGCCCTGGCCCATGGCGAAAAGGCCCATCACCCGGCCACGCTTGTCGTCATCCACGTGTGCCTGCAGCAGCGTATTGTTCCCCGCCATCACGAGCACCGTGCCCATTCCATTGACGACGAGGCAGGCAAACGAAAGCCACAGCGACGTGCTCAGTGCGAAACCCGCCATGCCCAGGACGACGAGGGCCGAGCCGCGACTGACCCAGCGGGCGAGCCCGGCGGCACTCGCGCGTGTGCTGAGGAAACCGGCGCTGATCAACGCACCCACGCCCATGGCCGAGTAGAACTGCCCGAGGACCCGCGCGTCCGCGTGAAAGATGTCACGCGCGAACACGGGGGCGAGAATACTCGCGGCAAAGCCAACGAACGCGGTGGCCGCCACCATCAGTAATGGACCGCGCAATTGCCGCCGGCCGGCGGCATAACGCAGGCCGACGCGCAGTTCAGCGAATGGGTGCAGTCGAGGTCTCGGCGGCGGCGGAGGCGGCAAACGCATGGCCAGCAGACTGGCGAGAATCCCGGCATAACTGAGCATATCGATGAGAAAACACGCGGCCGGGCCACGACCCACAATCAACAGGCCGGCAATCGTCGGGCCAATCAACCGCGCGATGTTGAACATCGACGAATTGAGCGCGATCGCGTTTGGCAAATCAGCGCGATCCCCGATCATCACGACGAGAAACGACTGCCGGGTGGGAAACTCGATCGCGTTGAGTACTCCGCGGAAAAGCGCGAGTACGAATAGCCAGAACACGGTGGCGTGACCTGTATACGTGATGGCGGCGAGGCCCGCCGCCTGGAGCGCACACCCCGTGTTCACCACGAGAAGCAAGCGGCGGCGCTCCGTCCGATCGCTCCACACACCGGCCGCCGGCGATAGAAGCAGAATCGGGATCTGGCTCGCAAAAAGCAAAAGCCCCAGGACAAACGCACTGCCGGACAACTCGTAGCCCAGCCACGAGACGGCCGTCGTCGTCATCCAGTTGCCAATCAGCGACACGCCCTGACCGGCAAAAAAGAAACGGTAGTTCCGGGAATTCAGTGCGCGGAGAAAATGCGGAAACGTCACGAGCGATGGACAGCCGAAGCGAGGAACGCGCGAGCGTCAACGACCGGGGCGAAGCCGATGCGCGAGGACGCGCGGCGGAAGCCGGAAGACGAGCTTGCGAAGCCCGGTGCGTTTCAGCTTTCAGCCAGTGGCGTTTTGAAAGCGCCGTACCGAATGAGAACGTGGTGAACAAGCGGTTCATTCTCCCGCTCGAGATCATTCCCGGAGCCTGACGTCGGAGGATGCGAACAACGCCCAAGCCAATACCTGAAGACTTGAACGTTCGTCTCGAAGTTCCTCTTCCTTTGCGCCACAACGCCCCTTACCGCGGCCTTGAAGCCGATGCGCTTCAAAGCCGCGGGTTGGGGGCGGACACCGACCGGCGTACCGGTTACGCCTTGCGCCGGAAGTACTCCTTCGAACGTTCGTCCGGCGCCGTCGCCATCTGATCATAGGGATGCCGGTAATATACGCCGAACACCTTCGTCGGATCCTCGTGCAACTGGATCGGCAGGATGCGCAGCTGAAGCGGAATCGAAGCGATTCCACCGGAGCTCGTGAACGTGACCTTCCCGTTGTAATGACCGGCCGGCGCCTCGTTCGGAATCCGCAGCGTTAGCCAGAACCGTGCATTCTCCTCCGCCCCGATTTCGAGTGCGTCGAAATGCTCGAGCACGTCGGGTACCACCCGGTAGCGGTACTGAACCGTGTAGTTCGGGCGGGCACGCATGAAACGGACATGCCGCACATCGATGTTCGCCGCCGGCACCGGTCCGCTGACGCTGACGCTGACCGTTGCATCGCGCAGCGCGACCAGCGGCAGGACAACGAAGTTGGTCGTGGCATACTCGCCCGGCGACGCGAAGATTCGGAGCGCTGGGTTGAGCCCATCCTCGCGTGGTCGCGTCTCCGGAAATATACATTCGAGATAGTGTCGCGAGTACACCATGAACCCGCGTCGCTGGTCGGCCGCGCTCAACGGCGGCATCACCTCGGTGCGAACGGGATCCGCCTTCCACTTCGCCCACTCCTGTGGCGGCATCCGAAACGTCCACTCCTCGAACGGCCCGATGACATCGCGGCGCACGGCGGCCTCGTCCGCCACCGTCCAGGCGAGGATCGCGTTTACGATCCATTTGCTGTGCGGCGCGAATGTAATCCGGCACCACTCTGCCAGCCAAACGCAGCGTCGCCGGAGAAACGCGCCGCCGGCGTCACGCGCTCGAATCCCGGCCACACCCCGGACTTGTCGGTGCCCATGTCGAATAGCAGCCGGTTTCATGACATGAGCGCTTGCCCGCGGAAAATGGGAATGCGCGTCAGGGATTCTTTCCGTGCTCGAGCTTGATCACACGTACCAAGCGAATCACCGGGTCGCCGCGCACGGCGCGGATTTGGAGGTCGAGACCGTCGGGCCCTATTCCCGGGAAACACGCGTCGCGAAGGATGAACGTCACTGTCTTCACCTCGCCGGTGTCGTCGCTTGCTACCGGCGGTCGGGTGGCCCGCGAGCCATCCGCCCGCAGGTATTCCAACACCCACGCCGCGCTTCCGCGCCCGACCGTCGTGACCTTCACGGCCACGGCATGCGGTCCACCCGCGAGAAAAGACTCGTCGACTCCGAACCGGATGGACCGCGGTCCCTCCGTCGCGCGGGTTTTCCGCGCCGTCAGATCGAAGCGGTGGGCTTTCGAAAACTCGAACATCTGCTCCGGCACGTCCACTCGCTCGGTCGCCGCCGTGCGCGCACCGTCCGTGTCGCGCTGATACAGCCACCGCTCGAAGTTCTTCACCGCGACCACCGCGCCCGCGGCCGCCCCCGGCCGGCGATCGGGCACGACGCTCTCCCGCAGGTAGCACCACGCATCGGGCGCCGTCCGCGCGCTCCGACCCAGCTCGAGCGCGACAAAATGCAGGAGCGGCGGATTGATCAGCCACGGTCCACCCTCCGCCCAGACAAAATTCCGGCGCATTTGCAGCACGCGCAACATGGACTCGTGGTACCGGTGGGGAAACGTCTCGATCGGTCCAAATCGCGTCACGTGCGCAACGCCGTACTCCTCGTTCTCATCGCCCGACGCGCGGTTCTCGGCCACCAGCGGGTTGCGTTCATCGACGACGAGGTAGCCCGCGGCATCGACGCCCTGCGCGAGCATCGGGTTCTGGGTGTGGGTGAGGTAGTGCTCCACAAATCCGTTGCGCTGGCCCATGCCGAGGCGCAGGCAGAGTTCGAGATCCGCGGGTGCGCCTGAAACGTGGCAGAGCTTGTATTCGACGCCGCGAAACGCCGCCGCCCAGGCGCGCAGTCGTTCCTCATAGAGCGCCCGACGCGGATCGCCTGCCGGCGGGCCAGTGCCTTCCTCGCCCCGCGACGGCGAGACAAGATGCACGTAACACAAATCGAGCTCGGGCATTTGTGGGATACCACTGCGCCCAAGCGCCTCGACCATCCGGAGGTAGCGCGTGTGATACGCGGGGTGATAAATATCCAGGTTCACCACCTGGAACGGAATCGAGGTATTCGGCTTTTCCTCGATCGCTGGCACGCCGAGCGCCTTCAGCCATTGCGGTGCGGTTCCGGGCGTGACCCGCTCGATGGCTGGATCTTTCAGGGCACGGAAATAGCGCGTCGCCCAGACGGAGGCCTCGAGTCCAAATTTCACCGCCCTTTTGCCGCCGTCACTCGCGTGCAGAATGGCGGTTCGCACTTTGCCGAAATCCAGCTCGCCCTCGCGCGGCTCGATCTCCCGCCAGTCGGCGCGCACCGCGCGCTGGATTCGCGCCGGAAAATCGGCCGGCACGCGCTGCGAATCGATCTGGATTCCGCTATAGGGTGCCGCCTTTACCCATGGCGGCAGCGACCAGTCTTCGCCCGTCACGACGTGGTCCGTCTCGTTCCACTGATGGAAGAAATAGTTCCGGTGAAACAACGTTTCCGCCTTCCGGTTGAATTCCTCACGCGCGGATTCCGCCCTCGCCGGCCCGGGATTTCGCAGCACCGCTGCGATCGCGCAGGTCGCGATTATGACGGACAGGAAGCCAGGCGGTCGGTTCGGCATGATGACGAGGAACGGAAACCTCGATTGTGTTCAACGCTCACCGCGTTGTCGACAACCCCAAGCACGGCGCGGAGCTCACGCAGTGGCGCTCTCGCTGATGCCCCCGTCTTTCCATCCGGTTAACTCGCGCTGCCCTCGCGAGGGAATCCACGCTGGTAGCCACACCAGGAAGACGTCGCGATGTCCTTCGCCGCGCGCGGTTGGATTTTCCCTGCGACGGGAAGTTCGATGCCGGTCTCGGGGGAATCTTCTGTATCGTCGCATGGCGATGGGAGAAACTTGGCCTAATCACTCGCGCCGCGGCTTTCTCACGTCGTCGATCCACGGGAAACCGGAAATCCGCAGCGTCGTGCAGCCGTAGGGGACCAGCCGGATCGATTCCGCCGCCGCATGGGCGGGCATCATGAGCGGGCTCAGTGGGAGCACACCGGCGGAAAACTGCACCAGCCCCCACTGCGCAACCCGCACCGCTTTCGTCCGCAGTTCGAGCGGCGCCCCCTCGAGCGACCACGGATTGGCGGCCCTTGCGCCGGTGCGGTGCACCGCGAATCCCGTCTCCGGCTGGTCGAGCGCGCTCCGCAGCAGCGCATAATTCCACGCGCCGGCGGGACGGCACTCGAGGTACCCGCGATGGACTCCGGGCGACGCATCCGCGGGCGCGGGACGGGTGGTTTCGGACCACGTTTCCTCCAGCCGCAATGCGTAGACAAGCGGGCCGCGCTCCACCGTGGCGCTGTTCTCGTCCCAGCGGGAGGAACGAATTTTCATCGGTAACGAAAGTTCAACTACATCGTCGTGCCGCCACGCGCGCGCGACCACCACCACCCGGCCACCGCGCTCGGTGCGCGGCTCGGCGCCATTGATCGTGAGCGTGGCCTGGGCACACCAACTCGGAATCCGCACGTGCAGCGGGAACGCGACCGGTGCGGCGCTCGCGATGCGAAACCGGATGGTTTCCTCGAAAGGATAATTCGTTTCCTCGGTAATCGTGACCTCCTGGCCGCTGCCGACCCGGGCCTTCACCTGGCTTGGCGCAAAGACCAGCGCGGCGAGCCCGCGGTCTGCGGTCGCCAGCCAGAGATGCTGCGTGAACTTCGGCCAGCCCTGGTGGTAATTGCAGGTGCAGCACGGATATCCTGTGAGGAGCCCGTAAACGAGCCGGCCGCCATCGCTGTTATAAAACGGGCGCTCGTCATCGGTGACCTGCACCTGGTTCGCCTGCTGAAAGTACTGCCGGTACCGATGATCATCCGTCACCTGCGTGGGCAGCGGGTTGAACGCAATCTTCTCCAAGCGATCCGCAAAGGCGACGTCACCGGATATCTCGACCATCTTCTCGAGCGAAAACATCATCTCCACCGCGGTGCAGAGTTCGCTGCCGCGATCGAGCCGGCGGCCATGCATGCCCTCATCGGCGCCATACAACCCATGCGGCTGGCCGTGCAACACATCGATGTCGGTAAATGCCTTGCGGATCGCCGCCAGGTGGCGCGGATCGCCATCCTGCTGGAAACGGATCAGCGGCGACTTGATCCCCTGCGCAAGGTTGACGCAATGAAACGACGGTTGGCCGAATTCCGCGACCGCCTGCCCACGCCTGAGCTTCAGCACATCACCCGCGAGGAAGATCTGGGTGAACGGCAATGTCTGCTGGTGAATCAGATCCGCCAGCGGCAACAGCCAGCTCTCGCCGGTGATATTATATAGCCAGAGGACGGCCATGAGGTTGTCGGCACCGCGTTGCTCCGCCCACCAGCTGCCACCCTTGCCTCCCGGTGGCGCGCGCAGCGGCGCCG
>JBBRCR010000422.1:0-7643 GCA_038204695.1 Opitutales bacterium
TTCCACGTCTTCCACGTCTTCCAAGTCTTCCAAGTCTTCCACGTCTTCCAAGTCTTCCAAGTCTTCCACGTCTTCCAAGTCTTCCAAGTCTTCCACGTCTTCCACGTCTTCCAAGTCTTCCAAGTCTTCCACGTCTTCCACGTCTTCCAAGTCTTCCGAGTCTTCCGAGTCTTCCGAGTCTTCCGAGTCTTCCACGTCTTCCAAGTCTTCCGAGTCTTCCGAGTCTTCTTATGGCCGCCGACCGCTGCCAAGCATCGGCGGATAAAAATAACCCATCGTCTGCCGCGCGACCGACGTGCGATACTGCCGGTCCTGCATCAAACACACGCGCCGGCTGGTCGCCGGAATCGTAGTCGAGTAAATCCGAAGCTCGCCCGGCACGCTCACGATCAGCTCCTCGCGCCAGTCACCGAGGCAATCGGCCAGCCCGACGATGTTGCCTTCGAGCTTGCCGACCACCTCACCCACATATCCCGGCCACAGCTCCGTGACGCTCACCTTCGCCGGGCCCTTGGGCTGCGTCATCGCGCGCACCACGTCGGCCGCGGTGGCCCGCAGCTCGACATCCTTGAGTGTCGCCACGGCCGCCTCCGAAGCAGGGTTCAGATGAAACATTTTCCCTCCGGCCACGATCAGTTTCGTCGAACCATCCGCCCACCAAACCGCTTTCGGCGAAAGTCCTCCCATTGGTTTGTCACCAATGCGATTGCCCCGGGCATCATAGAGCCAGAATTGCGTGCCATTCGCCTCCCCGCCATACGCCTCCATCCCGGGGCGCGTCGGATCGACATCGGCCACCATGCCGGTGGAGTGAATGTGAATGGTCGGCGCAGGATAACCCCAGATCGTATTTCCCGTGCGCGCGTCGACGAGACACAGCCCATCGCGCTTTTGCTTCACCTCGAGCCCGTAGAAAACCTGGGGTCCGGGCAATGATGGATCAATCCGCCCGACATAACACGCATCCGGATGCCCGCGGCGCGTGTTCCAAAGCGGCCGCCCATCGTCATCAAGTGCGGCAGACCCGATGATGATTTCATCGCGGCCGTCCTCGTCGATGTCGGCCACCTGCATGCCATGCGTACCCTGCCCCGAGTAGGATTCGTATTTACCCTTGGTATCGAAGCTCCATATCAGTTTCAGCTCCGGATCAAACGCGCGAATTTTGATCAGGGTGTATGTGCCGCGCTCCACAATCAGGTGCGGCCGCCTCCCGTCGAGATATGCCACGCCGAGGATATTCCGGCTGGCGTAATTGTAGTCCTGCATTTCCCCGGGGGTGCGTCCCGCCATGCCCTCGCGATTCGGCCACGGGATTCGCGCCAGTTCGCGACCGCTCGCGCCGTCGAGTTTAACCAAAAACTCGGGGCCGCCCATCACCATGCCATCGGGGTGCTTGATCAATTCCGCCGGATCCCTTGGACCGGCTTTGCAATACACCTCCGCTTTGCCGTCACCATCGATGTCATACACGACGATGGGCGAATACCAGATGCCGGTCTCGATTCCCGGACCCATGTCGTAACGCCACAAGAAGGTGCCGTCGTGCCGGTACGCTTCAAGTTTGTACGGCTCGGGACTCGGCTTCCAGTAACCCTTGCCGAGCACAAACGGGTCCACGTTGAAGTCGGGATGCTTGATGAGGTAATCGTACTTTCCGTCTCCATCCAAATCGGCGACCGCAACCTTCTGCACTTTGTAGTCCCCCTGCAGTTTGATCCGCCGGTAGCCGCCGATTTCCGCTGATTGCCCGACCGGGACGGTGCCGCTGTCCGCGTTGCCCGCGTTCTTTTCCACCGTCTTCACTCGATAGAAACGCGTCGCCCCGCCGGCGCCCGGAGATGAATCGACGAAATTCGTCGATGCGGTGATCGGCTGTGGGTTGAGCTTCTGGCCGAAGGTCCCCGTGGCGTCACTGCGGTGGACATCGAAAGCGACCTCCGCCGGATCATCCGCCAGCAGCCGCCAGCCCACATAAACGCGGCCGTCCTTCATGGGAAACGCAACCGCCCCGCGGTCCAGTCGCTCAGCCGCCGGCAGCCCCGCGGTCACCGCGAAAAACAACCCCAGACCCATTCGGTAGGTGAATAACTGATACATGGTGCGGGCATGAAAGATGAAATGGGAGCGCGTTACGAGGAGTGACTGCGAAACAATAGCGGGTAGCGAGTAGCGAGAATGGGGCTCCGCCCACCGCGGCCCGCCCGAGCGTTCTCGCGCCGCGTCACCTCTCCACGCCCCCCAAAACTATTCGCTACTCGCTACCCGCTCCTTTTACGGCATCTCCCGCCGCTTGTGCTGCTCGGGGCCGGTGAGTTCGGTTGGTTCGCTGCGGTCATCCCGACCCATCGAACCGCGCCGCTTCGTCTTACGCGTGGAGAGCACATACGCCGCCCAAATCGCGAGCAGGATGACCGGAAGGACCGTCAGAATCAGGAAGCCGTAGTCGTTCATCACTCAACATAAGCCCGGCACCCTCCGGACGCCACGCGGGATTATCCTGATCTCGTCGGCGAAATTCTCCGGGATCCGGGCCGAGTGGTTTACCAAGAGCGGCGGATCACAGTGGTGCGTCATGCGATCGACCGGTTCATGCGGAACCGCTGGTCGTAAGTTCGGTCCGTGGTGGCATGGCCATCGACAAGGAAAGCAGCGGGATGCCGTCCGTGGATTTCAAGCGCCCCGGCACCAAAGTAAATCTCTGGATGATTGTGGGCGTGGGCGTATTTTTTCTAATCACCGCGGCCGTCGTTTTCTGGATGTCGCGCAACGGCTGAGTCCGCCACCCGTCGTCAGTCCTCCACCGCACCTACCGCCGTCTCCTTCGAGAACACCTGCATGTAGCTTCAGCTCGAAATCGCACGCGAATCGAGGCGCGATACGAGAGCGGCATACCCAGCCGGTTTCCACCAAAGGATGCGACGTTCACCCAATAGTGTTCGTCGAACGCATTAGTCGCGGCGACGGTGAACGAGCTAGTTCCGCCACGCGTAATTCACCGGCGAAAACGGGGGTCGGGTGGCAACAAGACCCTCACGCCGAGCACCGCGGCAGCCGATCCTATTGTCCGACGGTGGAACGGACGCAAATCAGCCCGAAGTGAATTGCGTCGGGCCATCACCGGAAAGAATCTCTGCGCGTTACCAAAGAGAGGATCCCGATGATTGAAACTACCCGCCTCTTGTTTCGCGCCGCTCGACTCGCACGGTGGCTGCCACCACCTCGAATCGAGCGTGTCTTGCGCGTCATGCTCTGCGGCTTGGGCCTGAGCGTGGCGCACGGCGGCGAAGTGACGCGACCACGTACCGCCCCGCCACCAGCAAAGATGGGCAAGGCTGCCAAGGCCGCGACCCCGCGCCGCACACCGGCCATGTTTCACTACCAGGCGGACTGCCTCGCGGCTGCGCTCAACGACCTGAGCCACCGGCACGCGGCCGATTATCCGGACGCAGCCGACTATCGCACTCGCCTGCAACAATTGCGCGCGGTGGCTCCCGTCGGGCCGGACGAGACCGTGGCCGATGAATTGTGGCATGGATTGCAGGAGCTGAAACGCACTGCGTTGCTCGCGCATCCATTGCTGCGGCTCGACTCGGTGCTCGTCGTCAAACGCAAGTCGCAGTTCCCGACGCTGGGACCAGACGGTAGCGCGAAATGGCATAACCGCGGCCCGGGCGCCGACATCGGCATGCCGACGAACCACGAGTGCAACTCGTCGCTGCTTCGGGTCGGTTACGACAACGAAATCGCCACGTTCTCGCCGCGGACGCCCGCGGCGCCGCTGCGCACGTTGTACCGTCCGGTGGATACAGGCTACGTCGGCGAAATCGATCTGCATCCCGACGCGGACCGTTTCCTCTTCACGCAGTCCAATGCCCGGAACTGGAAGGTGCACGAGATGCGTCTCGACGGGTCGGCCCAGCGGCAGGTGACGACCCTCCCCGACGATGTGGATTGTTACGATGCGGCCTATTTGCCGGATGGACGGCTCGTCTTTGGCTCGTCGGCGGGAGTGCAGGCGGTGCCATGCTGGCACGGGTTGAAAGTTGTAACGAATCTCTATCTCGCCAATGCCGACGGCAGCGGGCTGAGGCGGCTCTGCTATGATCAGGATCACGATCTCCATCCGGCCGTGCTCCCGAATGGTCAGATTGTATATAGCCGGTGGGATTACACCGGCACCGCGCACAGCTTTCCGCGTGAGTTGATGGTGATGAATCCCGACGGAACAGGACAGCGCGCAATCTACGGCAGCAATTCCTATTTCCCGAACGCGCTTTACTTTCCCCGCGCGATTCCCGGCCGTTCGGGTGAACTCGTGTGCGTCCTCTCCGGCTATCACGGCGTGAACCGCATGGGGCAGCTCGTGCTGGTCGATACCAATCGCGGCTGGTATGAAGCCGAGGGGCTTGTCCGCCGCATCTCGGGTCAGGGCGATCCGATTCGGCCGGAGGTAAAAGATGATCTCGTGAGCGCCGACTGGCCGAAATTCCTGCATCCCTTTCCGCTCGACGAAAATTTCTTCCTCGTGGCGGCCTGGCTCAACCGCCAGTCGGACTGGGCGATTTATCTGGCCGATCGTTTCGACAACCTGGTGCTGCTCCGCGCCGAGCCAGGCTACGCGCTGCTCGAGCCTGTGCCTGTCCGGCCAACCGCGCCGGCCCCGAAGATCCCCGACCGGGTCGACCTCGCCGCGACGGAAAGCATCATTTCGCTCCATGATATCTACAGCGGCCCGGGCCTGGCCGGTGTGCCGCGCGGGACGATCAAGGCGTTGCGGGTCGTGAATTACCATTTTGGATACCCGGGAATCGCGGGTCCGCATCTGATCGGCCGCGGCGGCCCGTGGGAAGTGATGCGGATTCTCGGCACCGTGCCGGTGGAGTCGGACGGCTCGGCGCTCTTCCGGCTTCCGGCCAATACGCCGGTTGCGCTCCAACCGCTGGATGCGGAGGGCAAGGCCGTACAGCTCATGCGCAGCTGGTACACCGGCATGCCCGGCGAAAAGGCGTCGTGTGTCGGCTGCCATGAAACCCCGTCGCAGGTCCCCTCGGGCCGGACCGACCTGGCGCAGCGGCGCGCGCCAAACGAGATCACGCCGTGGCGCGGACCGGCGCGAGGTTTCGACTTCGAGCGCGAAGTCCAGGGCGTGCTGGACCAGCATTGCGTGAGCTGCCATAGCGACCGCGGCGGCGCGGCGCCGGATCTGCGCCCACTGGCGGCGTTCCCGGATTACCGCGGAGTGGCCCCCGACAATCTCGGCGTGAGCCGGATGCATCCGGCGATGACGAAGGTGACGAACGGTCTGATCAAATACACACCGGCGTATGAGGCGTTGATTGCCTATATTCGGCGCGTGAACATCGAGGACGAGGTTCGGCTGCTCGTGCCAGGAGAATATCACGCGGATACGAGCGAGTTGATTCAGCTCCTGCGCAAAGGGCATCACGGCGTGAAGCTCGACGAGGAAGCCTGGGACCGGCTCGTGACGTGGATCGATTTGAATGCGCCGTGCCATGGCACCTGGGGCGATGTCTCACCCATTCCGGAAAACGTCCATCAACGCCGGCGCGAGTTGAGCCAGCTGTACGGCGGGCCCACGGAGGATCCGGAGTTTATTCCGGCGATCGAGCGCGTGGAACGTATGGCTCCCGCCGCCCCGACGCGGCCGGAGCCTCCACCGACCCAAGTCGTGCAATTGGCCGGCTGGCCATTCGCCGCGGCTGATGCCGAGGCGCGCCAAGCTGCCCTCCCGCGCACCGAGGCGGGCGTGGATCTGGGCGGCGGTTTGAGCGTGGCGCTGCGGCAGATTCCCGCGGGGCGCTTCGTGCTCGGAACGCCAGCGGGCGCGGAAGACGAGCAACCGGCCGCGGTGGTGACGATTCCGCGCGCCTTCTGGATCGGCGCCACGGAAATCACGAACGAGCAATTCCGGCGGTTCGATCCGACCTTCGACGCGCGCGACTACCAGAAACGCCACGCCCGCGATGACGACATGGGCCTGCCCTTGAACGAACCGCGGCAACCCGCCGTGCGCGTCTCGTGGGAACAGGCGATGGCGTTTTGCGCGTGGGTGTCGCAGCGCACCGGCCACGTCTGCACGCTGCCGACCGAGGCGCAATGGGAGTGGGCGTGCCGCGCGGGCAGCGGTGAATCGTTCAGCTTCGGCGCCGGCAGCACTGACTTCTCACCGTGGGCGAACCTGGCCGACGTATCCTTCAGCCGCGGGCATCGCGACGATGGGCACCAGGTGACCGGCGGTGTCCAGCACCTCGTGCTGGAAGGTGCGGCGCTCAGCGACGTCCGTTTCAACGATCATCAGCGCGTCACGGCGCCCGTGGGCAGCTTCCGCCCCAACGCCTGGGGTTTGTTCGACATGCACGGCAACGCCGCCGAGTGGACGCGCAGCGAATACCGTCCGTATCCGTATAACGATGACGACGGGCGCAACGCGCTCACCGGCTCGGCTCGGCGCGTGGTGCGGGGTGGCTCGTTCTTCGATCGTCCCGCGCGCGCGCAGGCTTTCCACCGGCTCGCTTATCCGACCTGGCAGCGCGTGTTCAACGTCGGCTTCCGCGTGGTGGTGGAATTCCGGCCGGAGAAGATTGCGTCGAATCCATAAGGCCGCTCATCGTCCGCTTCCTTCTCGCCCCATGAAAATCCCTTCCACCCTCTGGGTGTTCGCGCTGGCGACCGCTGCGGCACTCCCGTTGCACGCCGCGCGTTCGTTCCTCTGCTGCGATTATCCTGGCGGCCGCGTGTGCATCGTATCCGAAGCTGGCGCCATCGAGTGGGAATACGCGTGCAAGGCCCCGCAGGACTGCTGGCAACTACCGAACGGCAACATCCTCCTGTGCTTTCGCACGGGAGCGCGTGAGGTCACGCGCGACGGTCGAATCACCTGGGAATATAATGCGCCCACCCATGGGCCGGTCGAAGTGCATTCCTGCCAGCCGCTGCCCGATGGCCGCGTGCTGCTGGTCGAATGTGGCACCAGCCGGATTCTCGAGCTGGATCGCTCCGGCCAGATCGCCAAGGAAGTGAAACTCGTCACCGCGCCCACGGTGAAAGTGCACATGCAGTTTCGCGGCACCCGCAAACTCGCCAACGGCCACTATCTCGTATGCTTCGCGGGCGAACGCAAAGTCGTGGAACTCGACGACACCGGGCGCGTGGTGCGCGCCATCCCGGTGCCGGGTGAGCCGCACGAGGCGTTAACTTTGCCGCAGGGCCATCTGCTCATCACGTGCGGCGACGGGCACAAGGTCATCGAACTCGATGCAAACGAGAAAGTCGTGTGGGAGCTGAACGAAAATGATCTGCCGGGCCATCCGCTGCGACTGATGACGGGCTGCCAGCGACTCCCGAACGGCAATACGGTTTTCTGCAATTATCTCGGGCACGGCCATATTGGCGAACAGCCGCAGGTCTTCGAAATCACCCGCGACAAGCGGGTCGTGTGGTCATTCGCCGATCACGCGCAGTTCAAGAGCATCAATCAAATCCAGGTGCTCGATGTGCGGGGCGATGTCACGCGCGGGGAGATTATGAGGTAGGTGGCTGCGTCAGCGAGTGATTGGCAGTGGCACGGGCGTCCCCGCCCGTGAAGACGCGACATGATGCGTAATTTGGGCGGGACGCCC
>JBBRCR010000423.1:0-7622 GCA_038204695.1 Opitutales bacterium
CTCTTGTTTGGGCTGGGCGAAGCTCTTCTGTGAATTCGCCGGCCTCGAAGGGACGGAGATTTTCGACGGGCTCCACCAGCGGAAACTCCTGTATCACCGTTTCGCATACCGGAAAGCGTGACGCAACGGAGGCCGCGCCCGGATCGGATCCGGCCTCCGGCCACGACCGCCGCGATTCAAATCGCGGCGAGGATCTGGTTCAAGGTCCCGCTCGGTCGCAGCGCGGCCGACGCGAGTTGGTCATTGGGCCGATAATAACCGCCGACGTTGACCGGCTTCCCCTGGACCGCGAGGAGTTCGGCGGCGATTTTCGCCTCGTTCGCCATGAGCTGTTCCGCGACTGGGGTGAAGATGGTCTTCAGCCCGGCATCCTTTGACTGCGCGGCGAGCGCTTGGGCCCAATACAGCGCGAGGTAGAAATGACTGCCGCGGTTGTCGATGCCGCCGAGCTTGCGCGTGGGTGACTTGTCGTTCTCCAGAAACTTCCCCGTCGCCTCGTCCAGCGTGTCCGCCAGAACTTTTGCCTTTGCGTTCTTGAAGGTCTCGCCGAGGTGCTCGAAGGATGCGGCCAGCGCGAAGAACTCGCCGAGCGAATCCCAACGCAGATAGTTTTCCTGGAGGAATTGCTCGACGTGTTTTGGCGCGGAACCGCCGGCCCCGGTCTCGAACAGCCCGCCGCCGTTCATCAGCGGCACAATCGAGAGCATCTTCGCACTCGTGCCGACTTCCAGAATCGGGAACAGGTCGGTCAGGTAATCGCGGAGGACATTGCCCGTGACCGAAATCGTATCCTGGCCCGCCTTCAGCCGCTCGAGCGTGAACTGGCAGGCGGCGGCCGGCGCCATGATCCGGATGTCGAGCCCGTTCGTGTCATGCTGCGCCAGATACGTCTTCACCTTGGCGATAATCTGGCCGTCATGGGCGCGTTTTTCATCCAGCCAGAACACGGCGGGCGTGTTCGTGGCGCGGGCGCGCTTCACGGCGAGCTTCACCCAGTCCTGGACGGCCGCGTCCTTCGTCTGGCAGGCGCGCCAGATGTCCCCCTCGTCCACGGCGTGCTCCAACAGCGTTTCGGCGCTCGCGTTTTGAGCACCCGGCGCAGGCACGGAGACCACCCGGACCGTGCCGCGCGCGGGAATCTGAAACGTCTTGTTGTGCGAGCCGTACTCCTCGGCCGCCTGCGCCATGAGTCCGACATTGGGCACCGAGCCCATGGTCCGCGGATCGAAGGCGCCGTTCTTCCTGCAGAACGCGATCGTCGTCTGATAGACGCCGGCGTAGCAGCTGTCCGGGATGAGACAGAGTGTGTCCTGCAGTTTGCCGGCCGCGTCATACATTTTTCCGCCGACGCGGATCATCGCGGGCATCGAGGCATCGACGATCACATCGCTGGGGACATGCAGGTTCGTGATGCCCTGGTCGGAGTTGACCATCGCGACGCCGGGGCGCGTGGCAAAGGCGGCCTTGATGGCGGTTTGAATCGCGGCGCGCTGGGCGGCGGGGAGTTTCTGAATCTTTTCAACCAGGTCGCCGAAACCGTTGTTCAGATCGACGCCGAGTTCCTTGAGCGTCGCGGCGTGCCTGGTGAAGACGTCCTTGAAGAAAACGCGAACGGCGAGGCCGAACATGATGGGGTCGGAGACCTTCATCATCGTGGCCTTGAGATGGAGCGAGAAGAGCACGCCGTCTTTCTTGGCGTGTGCCATCTGCTGCGCGAAGAAGGCGCCGAGGGCCTTCTTGCTCATGAACGTGGCGTCGAGGATTTCGCCGGCCTTGAGGGGAGTCTTTTCCTTGAGGACGATGACTTGCGCCGCCTTGGCGATCACCTCGGGCGATGCGCCGGGTGGGGGAGCGTCGGGTACGAACTCGATCCGCACGGTCGTGGCGGCAGGCACGGTGACGGACTTCTCGTTCGTGCAGAAATCGTCCTTGCCCATGGTCACGACACTGGTCTTCGAATCCGGCGACCAGGCGCCCATTGAATGCGGGTGTTTGCGGGCATATTCCTTCACCGCTTTTGGCGCGCGACGATCCGAATTGCCCTCACGGAGGACGGGGTTGACCGCGCTGCCCTTGATCTTGTCGTAGCGCGTCTTGATTTCCTTTTCGGCGTCGCTCTTCGGAACCTCGGGGTAATCAGGAAGCGCGTAGCCTTTGGCCTGAAGTTCGGCGATCGCCTCCTTCAATTGCGGCACGGATGCGCTGATGTTCGGCAGCTTGATGATGTTCGCCTCGGGCGTAAGCGTGAGCGCGCCAAGTTCAGCCAGATCGTCGTGGCCGCGTTGTGCCTCCGTGAGCTGGTCCGGGAAGCTCGCCAGAATCCGACCCGCCAGCGAGATGTCGCGGGTTTCCACCGCAATGCCCGAGTGCTTGGTGAAGGCCTGGACGATTGGCAGGAAGGAGTAAGTCGCGAGCGCAGGCGCTTCGTCGGTCTTGGTGTAAATGATGGTCGGAGCCGCAGGCATGGTCATAGGACGGAGGGAAGGATCTGCAAAAGCAGCCTGTCACGTTGGCGTCCCGGCCGGCACGGTCAAAGGCAATTGCTGGGGATCGGCGTGATCCCGGTGCACTCGTTCAAAAACGCGCGTAGTGGCTGCGAGTGTAGTCGCCGCGAACCGCCAGCGAGTGGATACCTCCACTCGCTGACGCTCGCAGCCACGCAACCGCCAGCCGTGAGCAAATCACGCGCTGGCGTTCGCAGCCACCAGGCTCGCTGCTACGGCCTCAGCTCCAACGAAGGTCCGTTCGCGACAGCGGCATCTGCCGGACGCGTTTGCCGGTGGCGGCAAAGATCGCGTTGCAGATCGCCGGGGCCACCGGGGGCAGCGCCGGTTCGCCCAGCCCCGTCGTGGGATAGTTGGTCTTCAGGAAGTGCGTCTCAATCTTCGCCGGCGACTCGGTGATGCGGATCAACGGGTAGTCGTGGAAATTACTCTGCACGATGCGACCGCGCTCGATGTTCAGCTCCTGCGTCATCAACGTGCCCAGCCCGTCGACGATGGAGCCTTCCACCTGGTTCTCCGCTCCGCTCAGGTTCACG
Source organism: Opitutales bacterium (assembly GCA_038204695.1). Classification (GTDB taxonomy): domain Bacteria; phylum Verrucomicrobiota; class Verrucomicrobiia; order Opitutales; family Opitutaceae; genus ER46. Next base: position 3,041 of record JBBRCR010000423.1, read on the forward strand.
ATTTGCGCACCAATGTCACCGGCGGTGACAAAGCGATCGACCTTCAGCTGGCCGTCCTTGGTGACCGTGACTTCCGCCACCTGCGCGAAATACCCGCGATGGCTGAAGTGGAACGCGATGCCCGCGCCCTGGCCCTGCGGAAACTTTCGCGTGCCCCAGCCGGACTTTTCGGCGACATGCTTCAGCACGCCGCGCATGCGGGCGACGTTGTAGCTCGCGCCGCCGCCCTTCTTCCCGCCGGCTCCGCCGCCACCGCCCGCCGGCATCTCGTCCATCGAGCCGAGCAGGTCGAGCCGCATCTGGAGCGGATCGCGGCCGGCCGCGTGCGCCAGTTCGTCAATGAAGCTGTGTATTACCCATGCGAATACGCAGCTGCCGGGCGCCCGCCACGGCCCCATCGGCCAGCCGGTTTCGAACATGGTCTGCTCGGCGAGATAGTTTTTGACCCAGCGACCGGGAAACTCGTCCGCGTTGAGGCTGCCGCCGCTGCCGGGGCTGCCGCTCTCGCCGAAGGTGAAGAAGTGGTTCTTCCAGCCGATGACTTTGCCCTGCGCATCGATCGCTCCCTGGAGAAAATGCAGGCCGCCCGGCCGGAAATGATCGTGGCGCAGATCGTCCTCGCGGCTCCAGGTGAGCTTCACCGGCGCCCCGTTCACCTTGTGCGCGATCGCGACGGCGTCGGCCACGAAATCGGCGCTCAACCGCCGTCCGAAACCGCCGCCGCTCCGCGTGAGGTGAAACTTCACCTTGTCGGCGGGGATCTTGAGCAGCTTCGCGGCAATTTCGGCGCCCCGGCCCGGGTTCTGTGAAGGTGACCAGATTTCCATCACGCCGTCCTTCCACTGGGCCGTGGTGTTTTGCGGCTCGAGGTTGGCGTGTGAAATGAACGGATACAGGTACTCGGCTTCGACGACCTTCGCAGCGCCGGCCAGCGCCGCGGCCACGTCCCCGTCCTTGCGCAGCACGCGCGCGCCGGGTTCCTTCGCCTTGGCTCTCGCCTGCGCCACAAAACCGTCCCAGCTCTCCGTCGCGACCTTGCCCTCGTCCCAGGTGATGCGGAGTTGTTTCCGCGCGTTCATGGCGGCCCAGGTCGAATCGGCGATGATCGCGACGCCCGGCACGAGTTCCTTCACATTGCCGTTGCCCTCGAGGACGAACGCGTCCTTCACGCCCGGCATGGTCTTGATCTGCTCGAGGTTCGCGCTGACCACCTTGCCACCAAACGCCGGACATTTTTCGTACACGGCGTACAGCATGCCGGGCAGTTTCACGTCGAGGCCGAAGAGCGGCTGGCCCGTGACGATCTTGGGGTTGTCCACCCCGGAGATCCGTTGACCAAGAAGTTTGAAGTCCTTCGGCTCCTTCAGCTTCACGCTCTCCTTTGCCGGCACCGGCAGCGTCGCGGCCTTGGCCACCAGTTCGCCGTACTTCAGCGAACGACCCGAGGCCTTGTGATGGACGGCGGCATTCGCGGCGTGGCATTCCGTCGCCGGTACGCCCCACGTTTGCGCCGCGGCCTCCACCAACATCGTGCGGGCCGTCGCTCCCACGAGGTGGAATGGCTCGTAATCGGTCGGCGTCGATTGACTGCCACCCGCGCCCTGCGTCGGACCGAACGCGGCTACGTTGAGTCCCGATTGCTCGATGACGACATCCGTCCAATCAACCTCGAGCTGCTCGGCGATGACCATGGGCAGCGAGGTCTTCACGCCCTGGCCCATTTCCGGTCGTTTAGAGGTAAGGGTGACGACGTTGTCCGGTGAAATTCGGATATAGGCATTCAACCGCCCGCTATCGCCGGCGGACGCATTGACGACTTGGGCGGCTCGGGCGGAACGGCCGGACTTGAAATAAAAACCAAGGACAAGGCCCGCACCGGCGGCACCGGAAAGCTTGAGGAAATCACGGCGGTTAACGGCGCCGGGAAGGGTTGATGTGCTCATTGGGCCACCTCCTTTCCGCCGGACGCGAGTTCGGCGGCGCGCTTGATGCCGGCGCGAATTCGCGTGTACGTGCCGCAACGGCAGAGATTGCCTGCCATCGCGCCGTCGATGTCGTCATCGCCCGGCTTCGGATTGTCCTTCAACAGTGCCGCCGCCGTCATGATCTGCCCTGCCTGACAATAGCCGCATTGCGCCACGTCCAGCTCACACCACGCCTGCTGGAGGGGATGGAGCTTGTTGGCGTCGGCGGCCAGGCCCTCGATCGTCGTAATTTTCATCCGACCGACGGTTGAAACTGGCGTCATGCAGGCGCGCGTCGGCACACCGTTGAGGTGAATGGTGCACGCACCACACTGGCCGATGCCGCAGCCGTACTTCGTTCCCACCAGTTCGAGGTGATCACGGAGCACCCACAACACGGGGGTGTCCGGCGCCACGTCCACGGTGCGGGACTGGCCGTTTACATTGAGGACATATTTCATGGTCAGTGGGAAAAGGAAACGGGTAATCTGGCGGGAACCAGATGGGGCGCGACAGATAGGCGACAAAAATTGCCGCGGTCAACCGGGGATCGCGGATTTTTTCGGGCTCATCTTCCGCCCTCGAACGGGCGGGAGCCCGCTGCCGTCGAAGGCCGCGGCCATTCAGGCCCCGCTCACCCGGACTTTCCCCCATACTACGGCGCTGAGGTGCGGTGCTTCACCCAGTCGACGACGGCTGCGTCGTTGCCTTCGTGGCGCCAGACGGCTCCCAGGAATTCCGAGGGGAGGATATTGTGCTCCTGGAAGAACTTCCGGTCGCCACTGCAGCCAAACATCAGCGACGACGGCAATTCACCGCGCAACTTGGCCCGTGATTTTGGCAACAGCCGCGGCAGCCACGGCATGCCTCCGACGGCGTCTGTCTTCGCCGGCAGTTTTCCCGGATCCAAAGTAATGACCGACGGACGGCCGTGCTGGACATTTAGAAAATAGTCGCGCCGCACCAATTCGATGGCGAGTGCCTGGTCGCACGTGGGTTCGCCGCCGTAGTGAGTATGGTCCTCGGCATAATCGTACAGGTGCTGCGGCGTCATCCCATTTGCCGCCAGCCAGGTTTTTTCTTCGGCGGTGAAGAGCGCGTCCGGGTCGCGCGTCCCCTTCGCATACCTGTTCACGGCCTTTTCAAAACAGCGCCGAAAGTCCGGGGGAAAATTGAAGTGGTTCATGTGGTGGCGGAAAGAAACCGATCTTCGAGCACCCGTTCGAAAAGCGTTCGGTTCCCCCGCTCCACGGTGAAGCAGATTGTCCCAGAATCAAACGCCGTTGCCCGGACGCGATGCCGCTCAGCCGGCGGGCGGGGGTGACTCGGAGGAAAAGACGAACTCCTGCGTCACGTGCACCAACACCGGTTGCCCCTGGCGGGTCGGCGGCTCAAATCGCCACTGGAGAAGCGCATCCACCGCTGCCACCGCGAATCGTTCATGACTGGCTCGCAACACGACGGGCATCCGCGGCCGTCCGTCGCCGTCGACAAAAAAATCCACCTGAACTTTGCCCTCTGGAATCGGCGGCGTCAGCGATCGTCCGGGGTGGAACGGGCGTACCCGATAACGCACCGCGACCGGCCGATCCAACTCAATGGGGCGCACGAGCAGAGAGATCGCCGGCTCTGCGAGCGTGCCCCTGAATTGCGCGGTGGCCGAGGTACTCGGAGTGAGCGACAGCACCACGCCGCGCGCTTCAAATGAGAACACCGTCTCGAAACGGCAGGCGATCGGCGCCCCCCGCTGCCGGGCCGGCTCGAAGGTGAAGCCAGTGAGCGACCGCTGCATTTCCATCGCGAGGGCTTGGTGGGTGAAAACCGTGACGAGGAAGTCGGTGAGTTTACCGTCCGAATCCACTTCGAGCACCGCCCGCACCTCGCCGCGGGTGATGCCGTCCATCAGCAGGGACGGCGGGAACTGCATATCCAAATTCTGGATAATCTTCACCGGGCGATCATCCCAGAACCCGGCGGCCGGCACGTCGCTCGGGCCGAGCAGAAGGCCAAGCACGATACCGGTGATTTGGGTCCGGAGCATGGCGAGGATGGGTTTGACTGGTCACAGGTTAAGGCCGCGTCCCGCGCTTCGCAACCGCGGGGATTCGCATGACGAGAGGCCGGTTGCACATGAGCCCGTCGCGGGCGTTCAGGTGACGGAGCGGATGCGCTGCGCACCGACGGTCAACTCAGTATCCCCACCGCTGGCGAATTTCCTGCTTTCGATCGGGCGGCAACGTTGTCTGTTCGAGCCACGCCTCGGCCTCCGCGCGGCTGACGGGCAGCCATCGTTGAGCGATTCGTTCAACCAAATCCTCGCGATAGGCGGCACCGGGCACGGTGTTCAGCCAGCTCGCCGCTTGTTGCGGCGACTCCTGCAAGAGCCGATCTAAAAAAGTACTTACAGCCACCTCGCGCGATGGACCCGGCGGCAGTCCCGCCACCCAGATGCCGGCCGCCGCGGGATTGCGCGCACTCCAATCGCGGAGCAGTTGCTCGATCTCACGCTGGCGCTCCAGACTTTCGGGCTCATTTGCCAGCAGAGCCGCCCGGGCTTCGGGATCGACTGGCACGGGACCAGTCATTCTCGTTCCGCCCGCGCCACGACCCGTCGAGCC
>JBBRCR010000424.1:0-7616 GCA_038204695.1 Opitutales bacterium
CTTCTCCGGGATCTCGGTGATCATGCACTCGGTCGTCAGCAGCAGGCCGGCCACGGAGGCGGCATTCTGCAGCGCGGTGCGGGTGACCTTCGTCGGGTCAACCACGCCAGCCTTGACGAGGTCCTCGTACTCGCCCGTGGCAACGTTGTAGCCCATGTTGCCCTTGCTCGCGAGCACCTGGCCAACCACGACCGCCCCTTCGACGCCAGCATTGGCGCAGAGCATGCGGATCGGGGACTCGACGGCGCGACGCACGATCTGCGCGCCAATCGCCTCGTCACCTTCGAGCTTGAGGGCGTCGATGGCCTTCAGTGTGCGGAGGAGAGCGACGCCGCCGCCAGCGACGATGCCTTCCTCGACCGCCGCACGGGTCGCGTGCAGCGCGTCTTCAACGCGGGCCTTCTTTTCCTTCATCTCGGTCTCGGTCGCGGCGCCAACATTGATCACCGCCACGCCGCCGGCCAGCTTCGCGAGCCGCTCTTGCAGCTTCTCACGATCGTAGTCGGAGGTGGTTTCGTCGATCTGCCGGCGAATCTGCTTCACGCGGCCCTGGATGTCGGAGGACTTGCCGCCACCTTCAACAATGGTGGTGTTCTCCTTGTCGACGGTGATGCGCTTGGCGCGGCCGAGGTCGCTGACCTGGACGTTCTCGAGCTTGATGCCGAGATCTTCCGTGATGCAGCGGCCGCCGGTCAGGATGCCGATGTCTTCGAGCATCGCCTTCCGGCGATCACCGAAGCCGGGAGCCTTGACTGCGCACACGTTGAGCGTGCCACGAATCTTGTTCACGACGAGAGCCGCGAGAGCTTCGCCTTCAACTTCCTCGGCAATGACGAGGAGTGGCTTGCCGCTCTTGGCGACGGTCTGGAGCAGCGGAAGCATGTCCTGCAGGCTCGAGATCTTCTTTTCGTGAATCAGAACGTAAGCGTCCTCGAGGGTGGCTTCCATCGCCTCCATGTTCGTCGCGAAGTACGGTGACAGATAACCCTTGTCGAACTGCATGCCCTCGACGACGTCGAGCGTGGTCTCGATGGACTTTGCTTCTTCGACGGTGATCGTGCCGTCCTTGCCCACCTTGTCCATGGCGTCGGCAATGATGTTGCCGATGGTGTCATCCCAGTTCGCCGAGACGGTCGCAACCTGGCGGATTTCTTCGCGGTCCGAGACCTTCTTGGAAATCCTGGCGAGCTCGGTAATCGAGGCCTCCACGGCCTTGTCAATGCCACGCTTCAGGAAGATCGGGTTGGAACCCGCCGTGACGTTCTTCAGGCCTTCCTTGTAGATGGACTCGGCGAGAACGGTCGCGGTGGTGGTGCCATCGCCAGCGGCGTCGCTGGTCTTCGAGGCCACTTCCTTCACCATCTGCGCGCCCATGTTCTCGTAGGGATCGGGCAGTTCGACTTCCTTCGCGACGGTCACGCCGTCCTTGGTGACGGTCGGGGATCCAAATTTCTTGTCGATGACAACGTTGCGGCCCTTGGGCCCCAGCGTGACCTTGACCGCACGGGAGAGGAGCTCGACGCCGCGGAGAATTTTTTGACGAGCGGACTCGTCGAACAGGAGTTGTTTAGCAGCCATTTGTACTGAGTGTGAGTTGAGTTTTTGAGAGTGTTACGAAGCGCCAGGGCCGGACAACTTAGGCGATAACGCCGAGGATGTCGTCTTCGCGAACGAGCGTGTATTTCTTTTCTTCCAGCTTCACTTCCGTGCCGCCGTATTTGCTGATCAGGACGCGGTCGCCAACCTTCACTTCGAAGGGCGTGACTTTTCCGTCATCGTTTTTCTTGCCGGTGCCAAGTGCGATCACTTTGGCCTCCTGTGGTTTTTCTTTGGCGCTATCCGGGATGATGATACCTCCGCGGACCTGCTCTTTTTCTTCGATGTGTTCGACGAGAACACGATCACCGATGGGCTTGATTTTTACGTTAGCCATAATGATGGATTTGGGTTGAAGGGTGGAGTTACGTTTGGGTCAAACAAAGCGCGCCTGAAGGGAGCTACTCCATCAGGCGCACAAAGGTGTAGAGGTTACTTTTTCTTGTCCTCGTCGACGACCTCGAAGTCGGCATCGACAACGTCGGCCTTCTTTTCGGTTTTCTTCGAGCCAGAAGTCGTTTCGTCCGCGGCGGGACCACCCGGAGGCGGGCTGCCTCCCGCGGAAGCGCCGGCACCCGCTGCTTGGGCGGCTTTCTGCGCTTCCTGGTAGAGTTCGCCACCCGCGGCACTCAGCTTTTCGATCGCCGATTTCATGCGCTCGACGTCGTTGCTTTCCAGATCCTTTTTCGCGTCGGCGACGGCTGTCTCGGCTTTCGATTTCAGGTGGGCCGGAATCTTGTCGCCCGCATCGCGAACCGCTTTCTCCAGCTGGTAAATCGACGAGTCCAGCTGGTTCTTCGTCTCGACGGCTTCCTTCCGTTTCTTGTCCTCCGCCGCGTGAAGTTCGGCCTCGCGGGTCATCTTCTCGACCTCCTCCTTGGAAAGTCCGGATGAACCCTGAATGGTGATCTTCTGATCCTTGCCCGTGCCGAGATCTTTCGCGGAAACGTGCAGGATGCCGTTTGCGTCGAGATCAAACGTGACCTCGACCTGCGGCAGGCCACGCGGCGCCGGCGGGATTCCGTCGAGCCGGAAGGTGCCCAGAATCTTGTTGTCACGGGACATCGGCCGCTCGCCCTGCAGCACCACAATTTCGACGGAGGGCTGGTTGTCGCTGTACGTCGAGAAAACCTGCGTCTTCTTGGTCGGAATCGTGGTATTGCGCGGAATCATCGCGGTGGCCACCTGGCCCGCGGTCTCGATGCCGAGCGTGAGCGGCGTCACGTCCAACAGGAGCACGTCGCGAACTTCGCCCTTGAGCACGCCACCCTGAATTGCCGCGCCCACCGCAACGACTTCGTCCGGATTCACCCCTTGGTGCGGCTGTTTGCCGCCGAGCTGCTTCGTGATATCAACCACCTTGGGCATGCGCGTCATGCCGCCGACCAAAACGAGCTCGTCAATTTGGGCCGCGGTCAGATCCGCGTCCTTCAGACAGTTCTTATAGGGCTGAATGCAGCGCTCGAACAGGGACTCGCAGATCTGCTCCATCTTCGCGCGCGTGAGCTGCACGTTGAGATGCTTCGGCCCCGAGGCATCCGCGGTGATGAACGGCAGGTTGATATCGACCGACTGCGTCGACGAGAGCGCAATCTTCGCCTTCTCGGCCTCTTCCTTCAGGCGTTGGAGCGCCATCGGGTCCTTGCGCAGGTCGATGCCATTTTCCTTTTTAAACGTGTCGACGAGCCAGCCGATGATGTACTCGTCCCAATTGTCGCCACCGAGGTGAGTGTCGCCGTTGGTGGCCTTGACCTCGAAGACGCCGTCGCCGATTTCGAGGACGGACACGTCGAACGTGCCGCCGCCCAAATCGAACACCGCGATCTTCTCGTCCTTCTTCTTGTCGAGTCCGTAGGCGAGTGAAGCGGCCGTCGGCTCATTGATGATCCGAAGCACATCGAGACCGGCGATTTTGCCGGCATCTTTCGTGGCCTGGCGCTGCGAGTCGTTGAAGTATGCCGGAACGGTAATAACTGCCTGCGCGATCTTTTCGCCGAGGTAGGCCTCGGCGTCGGCCTTCATTTTCGCGAGGACAAAAGCGGAAATCTGCTGCGGCGCGAACTGCTCTGTTTTATCGCCCACCTGAACCTCGATGTAGGCGTCGCCGTTTTTGCCTTCCACGGTCTTGAACGGCATGTTTTTCGCTTCTTCCCGGACTTCCGTGAATTTGCGACCGATGAAACGTTTTGCCGAGAAAACGGTGTTGCGCGGGTTGGTCACAGCCTGGCGTTTCGCGGCCTGGCCAACCAGGCGCTCGCCGGACTTCGTAAATGCGACGACCGAGGGGGTCGTCCGCCCGCCTTCCGCGTTGGGAACGACTACCGGTTCGCCGCCTTCCATAACGGCCATACACGAATTAGTGGTCCCAAGATCGATACCAAGAATGCGGCTCATACCCGCAGCGTTCAGCAACGCTCGTGCCCTCGATCCCGGGTTATGCATTAAATGTTCATCGTGAGTCGCTAAAAACTTCTTCGTGGCCTTAATCGTCAGCGCGACATCGAGGAATGCACGCCAGCTTGGCACACTTGTGGTCGCGCCGGCGCACGCGAAGTGGGCGGCTGTCACAGTTGAAGTTCACGCCACGCATGGTAAGTTGGCCGCCATGGAGCTTGAAATGACACTGCCGGAAGAAGTGCCTGTGATGACGCTGCCGAACATGGCGTTTTTTCCGCAGGCGTTGATGCCGCTGCATATTTTTGAGCCGCGCTACCGGCAGATGCTGCGGGACGTACTGCCGTCGAACCGGCTGTTCGCTGTCGCCGGCATCGACATGCGGCGGGTGCAGGATCCCTCGGAGTTCGAGCCCCCGTATCGTATCGCCACGGTCGGCATCATCCGCGCGTGTCAGAAGAATGACGACGGTACGTCGAACCTGCTCCTCCAGGGGCTTTGCCGCGTCGAGATCGTCGGAATCGTGCGGGACGAACCGTACCGTTGCATCAAGATCCGTGCGCTGGCCAGCGAGGCCGGGGCAAGCGACGACGTGAACCAAACGCTTCGACGGGAACTCTCGCGGCTGTTGCGGGCAAAGGCGAAGCTCACGTCGAGCGGCTCCAGTGATATGACCGCGTTTCTGAAAAACGTGGAGGATCCGGAAGCGTTCGTCGACATCGCCGCCTTCAGCCTCTGTGAGGATTCTGCGTTCAAGCAGAAGCTGCTCGAAACGCTGGATGTTCATCACCGGCTGGAGTTATTTGGACGAAAACTGCGCGGGGAGATTGAGCAACTGAAGCTGCGCCGGACGCTGCAAGGCGGTCTGCCGGACGACAAGATCGCCGACAATTGAAGCTTTTAGTTGCGAGCGGAGGCGCGTGCGAGCGGGGCGGTATCCTAAAAACGCGTGCCTTTGCTGTCACGCAAAGGCGGTCACCGGGCGAATGGAAAGGGGCGTAATGCTCTGCAGGACGGCATCGGCAGAGCCGTGACTGCGGACGCTTGAATGGCGGCACTGCGGAGGCGTGGTGGAGAAGCGGCAGTGGCGAATGAATTTCGAGCTGTCGAGGTGCAGAGCGCACATCCGTCAATCTCACCCGTGGCTTCCGAAACAAGCCGAACGGAAGTGGAGCCAACACTCGGATTTGAACCGAGGACCCACGCTTTACGAAAGCGTTGCTCTACCAACTGAGCTATGTTGGCAACTGCCCGAAGAGCGGAAAAAAACCGCCGGGCGCGCAAGCGCAAGCACGATCTCTCCGGCGAACGGACATTCGGGGTTTTTCTTGGGAGATAGCGGCGGTCAACTTCGTGATCGCGATCACGCGCAAGGCCGGCTTCGAGTTCACGGATCGCTTCGTCCAGCGCACTGGCTTTGGAATCGAGAAGGGCGGTGATGTTCCTCTCTGCAAATCACGAGTTGAACCGCGAATGGACGCTAATAAACGCGAATGGGGGAAACCCCGAAGCTGAGCGAGTGGCGACTCCGTGGCTGCGAGCGCCACGAGTGGATTGAGGTCAGCAGTTCGTGCTGCATCCACTCGCTGGCGCTTATAGCAGCCACTAACTCGCTTCGGCTCGAGTAGCGCCGCGTCTCTGACCGGCGTCTGGGACGGTGAACGTAAGTGCATCCACTCCGGGATGCCGGCTCGGGGGAAGCGAGCGGCCCTTCGGTGGGCCCATGTCGATTTCGCCAAGAACACGCTAGGCGTGACCGGCGGCGAAGGTGGCACGAAGAACCACGAGCAACGCATCGTTCCGATGACCGATGCCTCCGCTATGACGAATGCCCTCCGCTCCTTGCTCGCGCGTTTCCAGGCCGAGCGGAACCCACAGCCGGACGATTCCGTGGCCCTCATTCAGAGCGCGAAGAAATGCCTGCAAACGGCATGCCGGCGAATCGCGTATCCAGCATTCTCACACCACGCTTTTCGACACTTCTTCGCTACGACGTGCATCGAGTCCGGCGTCGATATCCCAACCGTCAGTCGATGGCTGGGCCACAAGGACGGCGGCGCCTTGGCGATGCGCGTTTACGGACATCTCCGCCAAGAGCATAGTTTGTCGATGATAACGCGCGTAACGTTCTAGCAAACACACACCAACCTTCACCGGAAGCCAGGTTTGCCGGTCATTTATATATGTCGTGCGTTCCGATATCTACAGAGTAGATCACGTCGCCCTCTCTGAAAAAGACCGCCCGCAAATTTCCCTCAATTTCAATTACTAAAATCGCCGCCGAGGTAACGACCGGCCACGGCCGCGGGATAAATTTGGGCTGCGTGCAGCTCGTCGAACGGAGCCCACAGCTGCACTTGAGAAAATTGTTTACCGCTCTTGAACAGTGCCGTCCGACGGTAGCGCTCCACTCGTGCGCCGAGCGTGTCACTTGGCTTCCGCTTTTTGTGCCGTCGTTCAATGCTTGCAGGCTTTTCCGCGTCGCTCCCGTTCAGATAAAATCCACGTGATGCTTGGAAGACGCGCAGACGCTTCCGCGCTTGCACCCACGCCGGTAACTCACCCCCGCTCTTCGTGACATACTTGAGCAGGTAGTGAAATTTTTCGTTGGTGATGCGTTGAACGTTGGTGCGCCCGAGGCCCCAAAGCTCATTGAGCAACGCTCCCGGCAAGAATCGGCGGGTGAGAAAGACGATGTGAAAGTGGGCCCACTCGTTGCCGTGGAATTCCACCTTCACGCAATATGGGGCATCAATGCGGTGGGTTTTTCGTTCCCACTCAGCACCCCGGCGCAGCCGATAAAACACGCGTCGCAGTTGTTGCCGGGAGTGCTCGAATGCCGCAGCAGGTTCAGCAAACAACAGCGGGTTGATCGTGAATGTCAGGAAAAGGCATCCGCTCACATCCGGGAGCCGTGGCATCAGTCGCGCGAGGACTCGATGAATGCCGCGAGGATGAAACCAAGAGACAGGGTTGAACGGACGAAGGACGCCAAGCGCGCGGCCCTCCGCCTCCGCCCCAGAGGGAGCATCCATCGGCCGCTCCGGTGCGCCCGGCAATCCCGGCGCGAGCGCCGGGGGCCGCACCTCCGGGACCTCGGCACTATCTTCGATTGCTCCCAAGGCCGGGCTTCGGCGGATGTCCTCAGCGCTCATAGCTCGATGGGCTTCGAGGTTTCACGCAGGAATCGCTCGATTTCCCAAACGGGGTAAACGGGCCGACGCGTTGCGCGAGACGGCCGCAACAGCCCGCGCTTGGTCAGCCGGTCGATGGTGACGGCGCTTTGGCCGATTGCCTTCGCAGCTTCTTGCCGCGTGAGCGCTAATGTCGGCGTGTCGCTCTTTGGATTATCTGGCGTGCTCATGCCGCCAGAGTAGCCGGTCGACGCGCGTCAAATTACCTACGCGCTATCGCAACAAAGTAGGTTTTTTGCTATGGCCGCAAACGGCGGTTGGATTTGATATATCCGCCTCAAGCGACTTTCCGAAAGAAGCCGGCGATGATCTCTGGAAAATTCCGTGTGGCGATGAGGTGATGGATTTTCGCGGGGACCTTTTCGGATGGATGTTGGGCGGCGAGCATTTCGGTGCGAACGAGTTGCTCGTCGATTTGGGCGAATCGCCGCT
>JBBRCR010000425.1:0-7608 GCA_038204695.1 Opitutales bacterium
CATCCACGCCACGGGTTGGTCCGGCTTGGCGGCGGCAAGATCGCCGCCGCCGGCGTTCCAGACGCGCACGAAATAGTATTTCTTCGTCGCGGCAGGCACGGTCGGCTTCCACCCGAGCGCGTGCGCGGGCGTCGGCGCAAACATTTCCACGACCTCGCCACCCTCGGTCACGAGATCGATCTTCGTGATTTGGTCCATCGGCTCCCGCGTATCCGGATCGCTGATCGAAATGTCGAAACGCAGCGTGTCGGGACGATCCAGGGTCGAACCCATGATCGCGCCGTTCACGGTGTAGCGACACTGCAGGTTTTGCTCGAGTGATGCGTACGTGCGGCGGTGTTTCATCGCGTCGAGGAGCGCGGCCCTGGTCCGGCTGGTCGCAAGGAGAAACGTGCGGGAAGTGTGTTTCGCTTTCGCCAGCCGACCGGAATTGCGCTCGACGCGGCGGGTAATGTCTACGTTGGCGATAACGAGCTGCGGCGGATTGCGCCGGACGGCACCGTGACGACCCTGCCGCTGGTCGATGAATTCGGACGCTCGCTCGGCGAACCGAGTGTCAGTCACGTTGCCGTCGATCGCGAGGGGTACGTGTACTTCACCCGCTGCGTTACGGATTCGCACGAGCTCTGGAAGCGATCCCCGGCTGGCGTTGCCACCTATATGGCAGGCCGGGCATCGCCGGTTTACGGGGGCAGTTTCATGGGCAGCGCGGACGGGATGGGTCAGCACGCGGAATTCCGCGCCAGCCACCTCGCGATCAGCCCGGCGGGCGAACCCCACCTGGTCGATCGGTTCACCATCCGTCGAGTCGTGCCCGAACGCACGACCACGACCCCCTATATCACCGCGACAACCGACCTCACGGGGGCCCCTCCGGCCCGCGGTGGAACAGCAGTGCTGGAGGTCACGCCGACGATGGCGGTGAGCTCGTATGAGTGGTCAAAGGGCGGTCAGATCATCGCCGGTGCCACGGACGCGAAACTCGTGCTGCGCAATCTGTCGGCTGAAGATTGGGGCCTCTACTCGGCGCGCCTGGTAACTCCGCACGGCATGGCGCAAAGCCGGCAGATGATCGTCACCCCGGTGGAAGTCACGCCGGGGGAATCGGGCCGGTTAAGCAATCTGTCGGTGCGAGGTTATGCGGGCACAGGTGACCAGACGCTCATCGCCGGATTTACGATCGCCGGCCGCGGCAGGTCGAAAGCCGTTTTCGTGCGCGGGCTGGGTCCCGCCATCGCAGCGCTCGGTGTGGACGGCGCGGTTGAAGATCCCACGCTCACGGTTTTTGAGGGGTTCCAGCCGGCCGGCGCGAATGACAACTGGGGCGGCACCGCGACGCTTCGGAACACCGCCACGCGGCTTGGCGCGTTTCCGATCGACGACCGGGCAAGCCGCGACGCCGCGGTCATGCTCGCGCTGCCCGCCGGAGCCTCGTACACGGTGCACGTCGCAGCTGCGGCAGCGGGCGGCACGGCGCTCGCCGAAATGTACGATGCGGATGATCGTGCGACGCTTGGACTGGATTCGCCACGACTGTCCAACTTGTCGTCGCGCGCGCTGGTGCCGGCTTACGGTGAGGGGATTATCGCCGGTTTCGTGCTTGCCGGCACCACGCGCCAGACGGTCCTGCTGCGGGCCGTGGGTCCGGGGCTGGCGCAGTTTGGCATCACGAACGGGGCAGCGGATCCCAGGCTTGAACTTTTTCGCGGCGACACGCGGATCGTGATGAATGGCGACTGGGGTGGCGAGCGGCAGATCGCAGCGTTGTCGACCGCTGTCGGGGCCTTTGCGCTGCCGGCAGCGAGCAGCAAGGATGCAGCCCTGCTGCTCACGCTCGCTCCGGGCGCCTACACCGCCGTAGTGCGCGGTGGCCAGACGGCCGGGCAGGTTTTGCTCGAAGTGTACGAGGTGCCCTGACAAGTGCCGGGCGTGGTCTCTCGCCGGGGCCCCTGTGTCGCGCTCGTGCAACGAGGCCTGTGAGGCAAAACGCCGCGTCGGTTTCCGCGGCGCGCCGTAATCTCGTCATCCGGTGAAAATCCGCTCTCCTCCTGGCCTCACCCTCCGGTCAGCGATGCGGCGTAGCAGGTGGTCGGTGCACGTCTTTGTGCCAATTGCGAGTTGCGCGGCGACGGTGCGATCAGAGATGCCGAGCTTGTCGCCGATTGCGCGCTGCGTGAGGCCGTAAACCAGGCGCAGGGTCATCATCTGGCGGCACCGGTCCGGCAGGGACTGGATGGCAGAGGAGCGCAACGCGCACTCCGCGGGCGTCAAAGATGAGCTGCGGACGTTCGAGGGCGTTGAGGGTTGGCTATGTTCCCGTCAGCCGATCCACATCGGTGACATCACGCAGCGGCAACACTTCGATTTTTTCGGGGAGCCGGTAGCGCCGCGTGCCCGGATAAATCACGCTCAGTCGCTCCAGCTTCAGATCTGCCCATGACACCTGCATCGAGTGGGTCAGTCGTGGTGCATCTTCACGCTTGAACTCGACGCCCACGCGACGGCCGCCGGTGAGCATCAAGAGGTCAAGTTCGACTCCGCTGTGCACCGCGTAGAAATATGCCTCCTCCGGTTGCACCGCCTGCAACGTCTCTTCCAGGGCGAAACCCTCCCAGGAGGCGCCAAGTTTCGGATGGGTTTGCAATTCGGCCGCCGTGCCGATCCCCTGCAGCGCGTGAAACAGACCACTGTCGCGGAAATAGATCTTCGGCGATTTCACGAGGCGTTTTCCGAGGTTGGCGTGCCACGGGGGCAGCCGGCGCACCATGTAAGTCTGTGCCAGCACATCGAGGTGACTTCGTGCGGTGTTGGGGGCGATGCCGAGCGAGGCGGCCACCTCGCTTCCGTTCCAGATCTGACCGTGATAGTGCGAAATCATCGTCCAGAATCGCCCGAGCGCCGCCGGCGCCAAGCCGAACCCAAGGGCGGCCAAATCGCGTTCGAGAAACGTGCGCACAAAGTCGCGGCGCCACTGCAGGCTGTCGGCATCCGTCTTGGCCAGAAACGAACGCGGAAACCCACCGCAGCCACAACGTGCTCAGCTCCGAGCGGGGAATTTCACCCCCGTCGAAGCCACGCAGTTCGATAACCGCCACCCGGCCGGCGAGCGATTCAGAGGCCTGGCGCGACAGTTCCGGTGACGCACTGCCGAGAATGAGAAACGTGGCCGGCTGGCCGGCCCGATCGGCGAGCACGCGCAGCACCGGGAAAATGCCCGGCTGCCTCTGCGCCTCGTCGATCGCCACCAGCCCGCGCAACGATTGCAGGGCCGTCATTGGGTGCTCCAGCAAGGCCGCGACTGCCGGGCCCTCCAAATCGAAATAGTTTGGTGACCCGGCCGGCAGAAATTCGCGCGCCAGCGTGGTTTTGCCGCATTGCCGGGGCCCGAGCAGCGCGACGATCGGGTTGCGCTTCAAGCCCGTGCGGATGCGCCGGAGATAGGAAACCCGTTCGATCATGTGTGAAATCTTGCAACGATGTTGCCGTTTTTCAAGAGGCGAGGGGCGCGGATCGGGATTTCCCGGGCACAGAGCCCGGCACTGCTGCGGCGCGGTCACCGTCGCTCAACCGGCGCTTCAGGCGGGCCGGCGGAGCGGAATGGCGACGTTGAAACTGCGCGTGCGATCGGACGTGTAGGCTCCGGCGCAGAGGAGCACGGCGGGCACTCCGCGGGCGTCAAAGATGAGCTGCGGACGCTCGAGGGCGTTGAGTTTTTTCCGCGTGCCGTCGTGCCAGGCGATCTCGGGCGTCGTCACGAAGGGATGCTTCGCGAGGTCCCACGCGAAGCCGTCGCGCGACTGCCGGTGCGCGAGCGAATAGCCGCGCTTGGTGAAGATGCCATTATTGTCCTTCACGATCGCGCGGTAGCGCTCGCCGTCGTGCCAGATGAACGGATCCTCCGCCGCGAAGTGCTCGCCGGGTTTCGTGAAGATCGGTGGGCGACTCTTTTTCCACGGGCCCTCGGGTTTGTCGGCGGTCGCGACGAGGTGGACGACGGGCCCGCCGAAGGGCGCCGGACCTTTGGTCGCGACGGCCTTGTAGACCATGAGCAGGCCACCGGCCGGACGGACGCACGTCGCGGGATTGGAGGTCATGAGCGCATCGGGCGCATTCGGGTCGGCGCTGATCTCGATCACGGGCCGCCTCGTGATCCTTTTGTTGGCCGAGGAGAACCGGCAGGAAACTGAAGCTATCGAGATCGGCGTCGGCTGGCAGCGGGCGATCGATGATGCCCGCAAAGGTGGCGAGCATATCGGTGAAACAAATCGTCTGGGTGGTCGTGCTGCCGGCCCTGGTCTTCCCGGGCCAGCGGGCCGCCGTTGTCGCTGATGAAGAAGAGGAGCGTGTTTTCCCAAATGCCCTCGCGCGTGAGTTTGGCCACCACGTCGCCGATCGCATCATCCATGCGCTTGCCCATTGCGAGGAGCGTATTGCGGTCCGCGTTGCCGGTATTGAATCGGGCAACTTCGTTGGTGCGTCCAAAGGGTAATGCCACGCGGAGCGCCGCTTTGGACAAGATTCCGCCAGAAATTTCGTTCCAGCGGTATCCGGCGTTGAAAGAACGGAATCCTCGCGATCTTACACCTGCAAGGATTCCGCTGGTGACGCCGTCAGCGTTCCGCCGACACCCGCAGCTTCTGCTCCGCCTGCTCGCGGACGATTCTCAACTCGGGCATGGTGACGATCGGAGCGGGAGCGAGGCGGACAACGTCGGCGACCGTCTTCACCGGCTGGCCAGACACTCCCGTGATCAGATCACCGGGGCGGAGGCCGATTTTGGCGGCGGGAGATGCGGCGGGCACGTCGAGCACGAGCACGCCGCCGTGGCTTAGCGCGACGCCGGCGGCGGAGGCCTCCTCGAGCGTGGCGAGCGTCTTGATTCGGGTCCCAAGCCACATGGCCGCACGCGATGGTGCGGCCGCCCCCGCGACTTCGGCGGTGGCTGGCGGAGCAAAGCTCGGGGTGCGGGCAATCGCCTTGAGCGCGGGTTTGCGCACGCCAAATTGATCCATGGGGAAATTGACGAAGCCGAGTTTCAGCGCGGGCGAATCGGCGCGCACCCGGAAGTCGCCGTGCTCGGGATCGATGAAGCTGGCGTCGGCGGCGAGCGAGTGGGCGTCGCGGCCGGATTGCGCCGCGAGCTTCGCGGCGGGTGCGGGTGCCGAATGGCCGGGCGTGTGCACCAGGTTGAAATCCAGCTCGGCGCCCCACGGCCGCGGTCCCATCCGGGCGGGGGCGTAGGCAGCAGAGCCGACTATATTGTGACGAAATATATCGCCGCTGTGTTTATACCACACATGCGGATACAAGCCGCTGCGGACGATGACGTTGTTTTCCACGACGCGACCGAAACCCTCGCGATTCTTGATCCCTCCGCGCAGACAAAGGTTGTTGCGGATTTCGTAGTTGGAGGAGCCGTCGTCGAGGTCGATGTCCCAGCCGTGGTCACAGCGCCAGCGGTTGTTGCGGAGGATGATCGGTTTTACCACATCGAGGAATGGCAGATCGCGGTTGGCGGCAAAGAAGGTGTCGTCATCGAGATTGAAGACCGACGGCGGCCAGAAACGGTCGCGACCCCACGAGTTGAACGAGCCGTGGTCGCCGGTCTCCTTCACAGTGTCGAACACGTCGCAGAACTCCACGAGGTGTCCGCCCCACGTACCGCCGCCGATGTTGATGCCCGCGCGGGGCACATCGTAGATCGAGCAGTGGCGGACGGTGATGTCCTGCGCCATGTCGATGGCGACGCCGGCGGTCTGTTTCTCGACGCGGCCGGATCGCGTGATGAGGCAGTCCTCGACGAGGCAGTCGGCGGGGAAGTCGCGGCCGAGCGGGCCGGGCGTTCGATCGAGGTCGGCCGGAGCGAGACGCTGGTCGTAGTTGAAGAGCGCATTGCGGACGGCGGCGGGGTTGCCGACGAAGCACACGCCATTCGCGCCGGCGTCGGTGATGAGGCAGCCGCGAATGACGAGGCGGCGGTTGTAGTTGTTGACGAAAATGGCCGTGCCGCCGACTTGGTCGAAGGTGCAATCGGTCACCTCGCAGTCTTCGGTGCCGGTGAGGAAGACCGCGCCGCCGCGATACATCGTCCAGTCTGAGCGCAGCATCGGCTCCTTCGTGTCCATGAACGTGCGTGCGGTGTGGCGGAACGTGAAACCGTGGAACTGGAGCCCGCGGACCGGCTGTGCCTCACTGCCGCGCACTTCGATGAGGTGGCGCAGCCGCACGGTCTCGACGGCGGCCGTCGCGAGGTCGGTGCCAGCGGGCGGATGGAAATAGAGGATGCGTTGCGCGCGGTCGTGAAACCACTCGCCGGGCGCGTCGAGTTCCTCGCGAACGTGTTCGATGAATCGGTAGGTGGCATGGATGCGGGTGCCGCGGTTGTTCTGGGTGCCTCCCGTCATCGCGAGGGTGCCGTCGGCATTTTTGCCGGTGACGCGCCAGTGCACGCCGCCCCACAGCGCCGGGTGCATCGCGTGAAAATACGCGCCGGTGGGATCGACCTGGCGCGCGGTGCGCCCGGGCGCGAGGGCATCGCGCGCGGGATCGCGCGGGGCGCGGTGGTCGAGTTTCCACGTGTCGAAGACGTTCAGGCCCTCGCCGGTCTCGCGATTCGGAAAACGCGCCATCCACTGGCGCTTGCCGTTGACGTAGAGCTGATCCATTTCGAGATCGGCGGGCACTTGCGCTTGGAACATACCGGCGGCGAGCGCGGACGGCTCCCAGCGGAGCGTGAGACGCGTGCCGCCGCTGAGGATGGCGGCGCCCTCGGAGTCGGCGCGATAGACGACGGGATGTTGCGCGGAGCCGGAATCCTCGGAGGTGAGGACGAGGGTTTGCGGCAGGTAGTAGGTGCCAGCGGCGACGTGGATGATGACGGCCTCGCGACCGGCGAAACGACGGGCGGCGTCGCGCGCGGCGTGCAAGGATCGCAGCGGGGCCTCGCGCGTGCCCGGGTTTCGATCGGAGCCGGCGGGGGCAACGTGGAGTTCCGCGGCGGGGAGCGTGACGCCGAGGGCGAGGAAAGCGAACGTGGCGAGCGGAATGAGGATGCGGCGGAGAGGCATGGGGCGAGCGGGAAGCGGTGGCTCAGGGGAGCGAAGGTTGTTCGAAAGGGACGGCTAAAACTCATTGGCGCAATATGATTTACCAGCGGAAGTTTAAGAGTTAGCGGCAAGTTTTCGAGGGGGCATATGACACAGCCCAGTCGGAATCGGCGGTCGCGGGGCGGTTTTCAGAGCGAGTCTCGCATGGAGCGGCATAATCGATCGAGCATAGCCGTAGTTCATTTATTATTGGGAACATATGACCTAATCAGTATGGATCGTCTCGTCCGATACCTGTCGCAACAGCCGAGGACGCGCTCGCCGGGGCGGTTTTCCCGCTCGGAGCGGGGTGTAAGCGCCAGTTTTTCCATTATAAGCGTTGACAGGCACTTTATTGGACCCCTAAAGTATGACCTAAGAGTCATGGCCAGCCTTACTCGGAAGGTCATCAACGGACGGCCCTACTACTACGTGCGGCACTGCCAGCGTGTCGACGGCAGGCCCAAGATCGTCAAAACCACTTACCTTGGCTCGGTCGATAATATTGTTCAGGCCGTCGAAG
>JBBRCR010000426.1:0-7554 GCA_038204695.1 Opitutales bacterium
CTGAAGGCGCTCCGCGAGCCATCGATTCGAAACTGACGTGATCGTCTTGTGCGCCGCGGCGAGAAGTACTTTTTCCGTTGCTGATCTTCGTACTGGCAGATCGTTCAAATCGATATGCGCTTTCTTTGCTAAACTCCGCAATGTCTTTTCCCAAGCCGCCTGTCGCACATGCAGCTGTCCGGCACGATCTGCACCCAGGAGAATAAAAACGGGCTGGCTGGGTTGTTGCGCCATCAGTCGCTCTTGCATTTCGAGCGCAAAAGTCGCAGATCCGATGGCCCAACCTCTGGTCAACTCTGCAAAGCGTTCCTCGCGCTGTTGAGGATGCTCCTCTGCGAGCAGGGCGAGATACTGACAATAACATCGCCACCCTTCGGCTGTGTCAGACAGTTCACCGCTCGCATGCAGGACAGTTGACGGGTTCAGCCATGCCGGGATTCCGCAACGGGGTCAACCCGCTGTTTGCTGCACGAAGCGGGAGCGGGCGGCGCGGACCGATGACGCCGCGCCCCCTGTTTAGGGTCGTGGCGATCCAACGATAAACGGCGGCGGCGACCCGGCGCAGACGCAGCGCGAGTTCGAGTTTCCAAGGATTGCTGCTGGGCCTGATCGCATCGCCGTCGACCAGCAACCAGCGGGTTGACCCCGTTGTAAGCGCTCCGTTGTAAGCGCTCTCAGCGCCGTCGGGCAGCAACCAGCGGGTTGACCGCGTTGTAAGCGCTCCGTTGTCGGCGCTCAGCCCAGGATCTGCCGCAAACTTTCCAAATCCAGCACGCTGGCGAGCGACTCCTCCTGCACGACGGCGGCGGCGAGCGCGGCTTTTTCTTTTTGGAGCGCGCGGATCTTTTGCTCGATGGTGTCGCGCGCGATCAGGCGGTAGGCGATGACTTGGTTTTTCTGGCCGATGCGATGCGTGCGATCGATCGCCTGCGCTTCCACCGCGGGATTCCACCAGGGGTCGAAGAGGACGACGTAGCTCGCGGCGGTCAGGTTCAGGCCCGAGCCGGCGGCCTTGAGTGACAGGAGGAAAACGGGAATCGCGGGGTCGGACTGAAACTGGTCGACGAGAGCCTGGCGGTTTTCGGTCTGGCCGGTGAGGAGGAGGTGTGCGATGCCGCGGGCGGTGAGTTCGACGCGGATGAGTTCCAGCATCGTGACGAACTGGGAGAAAACCAGGACCTTGTGGCCTTCGGCCATGAGGGGCTCGAGCGTGTCGAGAAGAGCTTACTGCTAGGAAACTGGATCTTCCGGGGTCGGGCCGGGAGGGGTTTATCGGAAAGGCAGCCTCACCACGCCGCGTCGAACGTCAGCATGAAGCTTCGCGGATTGCCGCCGCGGAAGAAAAGTCCCCACCCCCGTTTCGCTCGCGCGGGCATCTCAGCCCTTCGCTTTCTTCGCCTTGGTGGTGGCCGGTCCCGCACCCGGCGGCGGGCCGAGCGTCGGCAGTCGGGCCCCCACCGACTTCAAATACGCCTCCAGCCGCGCGCGCAGCTCAGTTCGCACCTCGGGCAGCTGCACCGCCACGTTTCTCGCCTCCGCCGGATCCGCCACGAGATCGTAAAGCTCATCGCGCCCATCCTCGTAGAAATGGATCAACTTGTGCCCGCCCACGCGGATCGCCGAGTGCGGCCGCGTCTGGCTCACCGCGAAATCGTCCACGCCGATCTCCCGCTTCGCCGCCGGATACAGCCGGTCGCCCTCCGGATGATAATACGGGAAGTGCCACACCAGCGCCCGGTCCGTCACCATCCGCGCCTTGCCTTCGAGTATCGCCACCAGGTTCTGCGCATCCATTCCCTCTCCCGCCCGCAACGTCGCGCCCGCCGCCGCCGCAAACGTCGCAAATACATCGCTCGTCATCACCGTTTCGCCATTCACCGCTCCCGCCGCCACGCGACCCGGCCAGCGCGCGATGAACGGCACGCGCACACCGCCTTCGTAAAGGTTCCACTTGCTGCCGCGCAGCGGCGCGTTCGACGCGTATTCGGGATGCCCGCCGTTGTCCGACGTGAAGATCACGAGCGTGTTTTTCGCCAGTCCTTGCGTCTCGAGCTCCGACAGCACGCGACCGACCAGATGATCGAGCGTCTCGACCATCGCCGCATACGCCGCCCGCTCCTCCGAAAGCGTCGCGCGGTAATGATCGAAGAGCCATCGCATCCGCGTGTGGATCGGCGTGTGCACGTAGTAGTGCGACAAATACAGGAAGAACGGCCGATCCCGCTTCTCGCGCAGATACGCCAGCGCCTTCTCCGTCAGCGCATCCGGCGGAAACTCCCCCAGCTTGAAATCCCCGAAATCGCCCTTCTCCCCCCGCGGATAGCTGTAGGGATGGCTCCCAAACTCCTCGTCGCCTACCGCGAAGCCCTGCTGCAGCGGTCCGTGCATCGGCGACCATTTCAGATACGAACCGTGATGCCGGCTCACGTGCCACTTCCCGAAAAACGCCGTCGCATAACCGCCGTCGCGCAACACCTCGCCGATCGTGCGCTCCTCGAGCGGCAGATCGAGCGTGTAGGGCGGCGGCGTCAACGGCGTCGACCACACCTGCGCGCCCGGCTGCTGCTTCGTCACAAACTCGAACTTCAACCGCGCCGGCGATTTCCCGGTCAGGATCGCCGCGCGCGCCGCCGAGCAGATCGGGGCCGGGTTATACGCCTGCGTGAAACGCGTCCCTTCCCGCGCCAGCCGGTCGAGCTGCGGCGTGCGATGCCACGGGCTGCCCGTGCTGCCGAGATCCTTCCAGCCGAGATCGTCGGCGAGAATGAACACGATGTTCGGCCGCGCTTCGGAGGACGCCGCCGCGTGCGCCGCCAGTCCGCACCCCAGGCCCACGCCGGATCGAAACTGAGCGAGTGGGTGCGGCGCCAGCTTCGGGCATCGAGCAGGTCAGCCTCGAGCAGCGCAGACACGACCGCGGCGGCGAAGTGCAATTACCAGGAGAGATCGTTGACGCGCTCCTCCACCCTGCGCCACAGCCGGCCCGCATGCTCGAGGACCGGCACGGGCGCACCGTGGAAACTGCCGCGCCCGAGGATCCCCGAACGTTCGTCCTTCGGCTCGGTCCAGGCACGGCCGCCATCGTCGGAACGACGGATCGTGAGATCGCCGTAACGGCTCGCCGTGCCGTGCAGATAGAGTGGCCGCGATGCACGAAAAGGCTGAACCAGGCATGACCGCGGATCTCGGCCAGCCGGGACCATGTGACGCCGCGGTCCCGCGAACCGTAGACGTGGGCGGTGTCGGTCAGCGCGGGATTTTTCTCGAAGAAATCGTACGCGGCGACGTAGGTGCCATCGGGCAATACCGCGATCGCGGGCGTGCCGATGTAGGCCTTGCCGGGGTCGGGACTCTGCGCGACCACACCCGGCGGCGGGCCCGCCGGGATCGTGGCGGCGCCCGCGGTCGCGGCGGCACACCCCAGGAGAAATGCAATTCGGAAGGAACGTGAGCTCATCGGGCCGGAGTTCAGGCGGGCCGGGCCGCTCGGATTCATGGGGCGGGCCGCCGGCGTTCCCGCTCCACCTCTTCGCTCCAGCCCTGGAGCGCGGCCCGCATCCGCGCGTAGCGCTCGGGATGCTGCGCCGCGAGGTCGGTGGTCTCGAGCGGGTCCTGTTCGACGTGATAGAGCACGGGAATCTCATCGGAGTCGTGCTTCGGGGCCGACCGCAGGACGAAGGGCCGCACGAGTTTCCAGGGGCCTTCGCGCATCGCGGCGTTGTGGGTGTAGTTCGGCTCGAGCCGGTTCCATTGCCAGAAGCGCGTCGCCGCGACCGACTGCTCGCGCCCCGCCAAGACCGGCACAACACTGGCGCCATCGCGCGGCCGGGCCGTCGCCGGCACCTTCAGCCCGCAGAGTTCGACCAGGGTCGGAAAGAAATCGACGAAGTTCACGACCGCGGCGCGTTCGCCCGCAGGGAACTTCGCCGGCCAATTGAAGATCAGCGGCACGCGGATGCCGCCTTCGGTCACCTCGTATTTCATCCCGCGCAAGCCGAGGTTGAAACGCGGACCCGGGCCCGGATCCGGACCGTTGTCGCTGGAAAAGATCACGAGCGTGTTTTCCCGTAGACCCAAACGGTCCAGCTCGGCCATCAGTTCGCCGTTGAACGCCGCAATGTCGCCAACCGCCATGTCGTCGGCAAGGATGAGGATCACATTCGGCGGCGCGGCGACCGCCGCCGTCAAGCCGGCCGCGGCTGCGATGGACCATCGTGTCGTCTGCGCAGACCCGGCCCGGCGCGCGATGGATCGGAGAAAGTCACGGAGGAGAACAATCATGGAAAAATCGGTTCGGCTGCGGCGTTTAGGATTCGTAAGGCGGACAAATGTCTGAAGCGCCACCGCCGATGCGGACAAACGCATTCACCCACTGAAGCTTGAAACGTTTCGGGCATCGAAGAGTTCCTTATCCAAACATTTCCGGGTCGCACGCCGCTCAGCGTCCCGACAACGCCGGCCACCGGCCGCTCTCGGCCGCCAGCCTGGCCGCCTGCCGGCCAAGTTCGGCGACCTCCGCCCGATAGCGGGGATTGTCGGCATGATTAACCGTTTCGTTCGGATCGACCGCGGCATCGTAAAACTCGCGCGCCGCCACCGTTCCGGTCGCGAGCTCGCGCCACTCCACATAGCGATGCGTCGCCGTCCGCAGCGTGTAGCCCATGTGCGTCGGCCGGCCATACGACGGATGCGGATGCTGCGAAACCGCCATCGCCTTCCCCGCCCGCCCCGGCGCGCGCAGCATCGGCACCAGGCTCGCGCCCTCCACCCCCTTCGCCGCCGGCACGCCGCTGAGCTCGGTCAACGTCGGGAAAAGATCCACCAGCTCCACCAGCCCCGCCGCCCGCTGTCCGCCCGCGATCCCGGGCGCCGCCACGATCAACGGCACCCGCGTATCGAGTTCGTAGTTCGTCGTCTTTCCCCAGAGCGCGTGCTCCCCAAGGTGAAATCCATGGTCGCTCCAGAAAACCACGATCGTGCTCCGCGCCAGCCCGAGCCGCTCCAGCTCGCCGAGCACGCGTCCGACTTGTGCATCCAAATAGCTGATACACGCCAGATACCCGTGCCGCAGCTCCGCGATCTTCTCCTCCGTCAGCGGCCCCTCCTTCGGAATCCCGCCGTAGCCGCGCAGCTCGTTCCACGGATGTCCCGCGATCGCCGGCGCGCCCGCCGGCATCGCCGCCGACATCGGCCGCGACAGCGCCGACCGCTCATAAAGGTCCCAATACTTCTTCGGCGCGTTGAACGGCAGATGCGGTTTCCAGAATCCCACGCCGAGGAAAAACGGCTTCCCTTCACCCGCCAGCGTCCGCAGCCGCGCCACCGCCGCCGCCGCGATCTTCCCGTCGAAATACGCCTCGTCCGGCACGTCCAGGCACTGCACCGCATCGCCCTTCGCCTTCGGCCCCGCCGGATCGCCCGGCACCACCCAGTCCTGCCAATGCGCGCCGTTCGCAAACACCGGCGGCTCCGACCACGAGACCGGGTCCGCAAACGGAAATGCCGGCTTTCCACCCGACTCGTTGTGAAACAGCTTTCCAATCCCCACCGCCGTGTAGCCGTTGTTCTTGAAATGCTGCGGCAGCGTCACGACCTCCGGCAACGTCTGCCGGAAATGCGTGTGCAGGTCCCAGACTTTCAGCGTATCCGGCCGCCGCCCCGTCATCACCGATGCCCGCGACGGATTGCACACCGCCTGCTGACAATACGCCCGCTCGAACACCACCCCGCGCTTCGCCAGCGCATCGAGCTGCGGCGTCTTCGCCTCGCGCGAGTCGTAACACCCCAGGTCCGCCCGGAGATCGTCCGCCGCGATGAACAACACGTTCGGCCGCGGCGCGGCCGAGGCCGTCGCCACCATCGCCGCGAGCAGCCACCGTCCGGCGAATTTGCCGAACGCCCGACTTGTGCGCCTGAGCATATAAATCGTTCGCATCGAATTTGAGGACCTCGCGTTTGTCACCGCTGCGCCACCTCCACGCGCTCCCGCTCGGAGCTGCGGAATTTTTCGACCCGGTGAAACGTGAGGTAGTTCGAGTTGTGCTGGCTGTCCGCCCCGCCCACCCCGTCGTCAAACGCCGTGCGCGACACGACGATCAGATCCTCCCCCTCGAACAGCCAGTCGAGATACTGGAATGCATGCAACGCCACATCGGGATGATAGAGCACCACCCGGTGAGCCGTCCACGTCCGGAGATCAGTCGACGACATCAGCACCGCCGCGTTGCGGATCCGCTGCACGCTGCCACCCGCATGCGCCGGCAGGATCGCGTTCGAAATCGTCCAGTATCGCCCGCCCACCGGATCGGGCCGAATGACGAACTTCTTGCAGCCCCCGGGAAAGTCGACGAAGTCGCGCGCTGAATCGAAGCTCGCCTCCCGTCCGTCCGCCGAGATGCGGATGATCGCCGCCTTCTCCGGCACGGCGCGAAAATTCACCCGCAACACATTCACAATCCGGCCTTCCGGATCGACAACCACATTGCCCTCGAGCCAGCCGCCGAAGTTTCCGTTGAGATAGCGCTCGTCGTGCCCCAGCGCATTCGATGCGGTCCAGCTCGACGCCTGCAACAGATCCGCGTCCTCCGGCGCGGAAAGCATGAACGCGCGAAACATCGTCTCCCGCCGCGTCCCGCCCTTCTCGTCCTCCATCGCCCGCCAGATCCGGCCCTGATGCACGATTACCGGCACCGGCGCGGTATGGTAGGAAATATCAGGGAAAAGACGCCCGCTGCGCTCGTTTTTCGGCTCTGTCCACGTGCGACCGCCGTCGGTCGACCTGCGAATCACGCAATGCCCGTGCCGGTGCCCCGCCGTCGTGCCCATCACGTAGACCGCGCCCCGATGGTGAAAGATGCTCGCCCAAAACAGCCCGTCGATCCGGCTGATCTGCTCCCACGTCCGCCCGCGATCGGTCGAGCGGTAAACGCGCGTCACCGCTGCCGTCTTCTCCGTGCTGCCGGGACCGAACTCGTCGTGTTTTGCCAGGTAAGTTCCGTCCGGCAACGCGACGATCCCCGCCGATCCAAGAAACACCCGGCTCGACTTCGGACTGTGTGCGATCACCACCCCGGGCACCTTCGTGTGATCGGGCGTCGCCGCCGACACCGGAACCACACTCAGGGCAACAACCGCGGCGGCCAACAGGCACCACGCACGACGACGGAAAACGAATGGATTCATAGGTGGAAAGAAATCGGTGGCCGGGTTCGCTCGGCTCGTCGGACAAATATTGCCGCAGGTAAGGACGACACCGCGCTATTCCAGCCGAGTCAGCAGTGGATCTCCAATCCGCCGCATCTCGGCCTTGATCTTCGCGTCGAGCATCGCGATCACCGCCTTCACCTGCGGATCGCTCGCCTCGCCGATCTTGTTCTTCGCCTCCGCCGGATCGCTCTTGAGGTGATACAGCTCGTCCCGCCCCGGATTCAAAAAGTCGCGCACCAGCTTCCACTCCGCCGTCCGATACGCGCGCAGGTCCGCCTTCACGTAGATTCGCATGCTGTATTCTGCGTAGAAATCGTCACTCCATCCCGTCACCCGCTCCCCGCGCAG
>JBBRCR010000427.1:0-7544 GCA_038204695.1 Opitutales bacterium
CACTGGGACACCGATGCCACTGCCCATGAAAGTTTCCTCGCCGAAACGCCGCTGGAGGCGGCGAACGCGTCCTGCGCGATTCCTGGGCCTTCGGGCCGCAACCATCACGTCAGTCCAATTCGGATACCGGACACAGATGGCCTGACCCACATGGCCGAGGACCACGACCGTCGCGCCGTCTCCGCGGTCATCTCCCGTTCGTTTCCTTCGTGAATACGCGCTGCGGGGCAACGGGGCGGAGGGATTGGGGATTGACGGAGGATCGGGCACGGCACCCAATCGTGACGTGGCCTCCCAGCGACTTACCATGGGACTTGCGATCACGGCACTCGCGGTGTCGATCGGTGTGGGTGTTTGGCAGTGGGCCGTGAGTCGGGAGCTGCGCGAGTTGGTGCGCGAACTTGAAGAGCGGGGGGCGGTGGTGGCGAAAGATACGACGGCGGTGGTGAATGGGCCGGCGGCGGGTTTGGCGCCCGCGAGCGCGGTCGAGGTCGCGAAGCTGAGGGAAGAAATCGAGCGACTGTCGGCGCGCACCCAAGCGGTGGCGCGGCTGGCGGTGAAAAATTCCGAGGGCGCGGTGCTGCTGAATTTGCGGCCGGCGGGGGCGTGGAAGAATTCCGGCCGGGGCAGTCCGGCGTCGGCCATCGAGACGTTGCTCTGGGCGGCCGACGGGGGCGACGTCGAGGCGCTCGCGTCGTCGATTTTGCTCGATGACGAGGCGAAGGCCCGGGCGCAGGCGATCCTGGACCGGCTGCCAGAGGCGGCCCGACTCAACTACGGCACGCCGGAGAAGTTGATCGCTCTCCTGATGGCGCGCGATGCGGATATCCGCGCGATGCAAGTGCTCTCGGAAAGCCGCAACGAGAATGAAGCGTTGGTCAACGTGCGGGTGCAGAAGGGTGACGGGAAAACGAAGGACGAGGGCTATGCGTTTCGGCAAGTCGGCGACGCGTGGCGCCTCGTGATTCCGGGCAAAGCGGTCGACAAATACGGGAAGAAACTCACGGAGCCGCCGAAGAAAGGCGGGTGAGGAGATGGCGCGAGGGAGGAAACAAAAGAGGAAACAAAAGGGGCCACACCTTGGCCAAGCCAAAGGGGTCGAACTTTGCACTTTGCACTCGGGCCACGCTGAAACCGGAACTCAGCGGAGAGCCCAATTAGCTTCTCCTGCCCCCATTCTCCTGCCAAGCGGTGCGAGGATCGGAGCCCGGAGCTGGGCAGAAGAATGAAGGCAGGAGAATGGGCGGTCGGGACGCTGGGTTCGATCCGATCCGAAGGGGTCAAACTTTGCACTTTGCACACGGTGGAAAAACCGGGTCAGGTCGCGGATATTGATATGAGGCTTTTCCAGTTGGCACCCCGTCCCGCTTGCTCCGTCGATCATGGGTCAGGTTCCGGCTCAGCGCTGCCGGCGCGAAAACCATCGGTGTCCGGTAATGTAGTCACAGCTACAACTCCAGTCGGCGCTGGACGAGGCGCTTCCTGTTACGTCCCCATCCGATACTTTGCCGGCACCCGCTCGTTCACCTGCCGCAGGCGTTCGCGCAGCTCGGGCGAGCCCAGGACTTCGGCGCGGTCGTCTAACGCGAGGATGTCTGGCTCGATCTCGAACAGGGTGTTCACCCACAGCGTCGTCACCGTGCGGCCGTCGGGCGTTTTTTCAAACGTCTGCTGCTCGTGCCACGGCGTCTCGCGCACGTGAAAGGCGGCGAACGGGTCGAGCACGACGCGCGCCAGGTGTTTTTCCTTCTCCGTATAGGCACCGACATAGTAGCGGATGATCTCGGCCGGGGCGAAACCCGCCGGGCGCTCGAAGGTGGCTCCCGTCTTTTTCGCCCGGCGGAGGCGTCGGAGCACAAAGGTCCGGTAGTTCGAGTGAACGGAACGCTGCACACGGTGTGGGCGGAGCTGCCCCCGGTGTGGGCCGGAGCCAGTCGCTGCGGTGCGTCATTTCATCGGGTCTCCCCGCTCCATCGCGATGGGTCCGCCCCATCGCGCCGCACCGTCGGAATTTCGCGCCGGGTGTCCGGAAGATTTTGCCACGGGTCCGGAAAAGTCGCGCGCGGGTCCGCAATTCCCCGACGCACCTCCGGAAGAATCCAACGTGAGTCCGGAACTTTCTGACGCGCCTCCAGAATTCTTCTGCGTGCGCTCCTCTTCCCCGGGCACGGATCGTCGATGGTCATTCCCCATCCACCTATAAAAAAGTTGGTTACAGCGACAAATACCCGTCGCGGCCGAGCTGAGCGAGGCCGGTCTATCTCTGCTCGGCGCCACGCCGCACGCCGACCTCCTGATGGTGGCCGCAACCGAAAAGGCCGGCGTTTCTCACGAAATGCTCGCGCGGGCGACGCGCGCATCAGCGTCGGCTAACGGCCGCACCTCACGCGCGGGACGCGGCGAGTAGTTCGCCGAGCTCTACGAGACTCGGCAAAACCAAGTCCGGCGGAGGCGACGCGCGGTCCGCGTCGGCCACGGTGGCTTCGCCGGAGAGCACCAGCACACCGAGCGCCTTGGCCCGCTGGGCCATCAAGATGTCCGTATAAATGCGGTCGCCGACCATCGCGACTTGATCCGGCTGCAGGCCGTGACGCGCAAGGATGCCGCTGAGCATCGAGGGATCGGGTTTGCCGAGCACGACATCGGGTGCGCGGCCCGTGGCTTTCTCGAGGGCCGCACAGATCGAACCGCAATCGACGAACACCGTGGGCTGGTCCGTGGGGCACACGAGATCGGGATTCGTCGCGACGTAGGTTTTACCTTTTTGAATCCACCACGCGGCGCGACACAGGCGCGCGTAGGTGAGCGTCAGGTCGAAGCCCACGACGACCGCGTCAGGCTCGTCACTCGCAGCGTCGGCCGTGAACACAAAGCCCGCACCGCTGAACTCCGCGAGCATGCTCGGTGTGCCGAGGGCGAAGAGGCGTTTCACCTGCGGGTAGCGGGTTTTGAGATGATCGATGGTCGCCATCGCCGAGGTATAAAGTTCATCGCGCGTCGCGGTGAGCCCCATTTTTTCAAGATGCTTCAGATAATCCGGCACGCTCTTCGACGGATTGTTCGTGAGAAACGAGTAGCCGATGCCGAGGCGTTTCAGGCGCGCGAGAAACGGGGCGGTCCACGGAAACAGCGTGCCTCCCTTGTAGATCGTGCCGTCCATATCGAGGGCCACATGGGCGATGCGGCGGAGGCGTTGCGGTGTCGCGGCCGGGTTCGGGGCGGTGGTGGTTGAACTCTGGGTCATCGAAAAATTTGCGGCGCACTCCGGCCGGACTTCACATTTCGCGGGAGTGTTTATGATCTCAGCCCTTCTCTCCGTCGCCGTAGCCGTGCGCTTTCGCCGGCCATGCCAAAATGAACATGAATGTGCCGAATGCGCCAATGCCGAGGAGCGCACCGAAGCCCGTGTTCCATCCGTAATGCTGCACCACGTAACCCAGACCCACGCCCGAAACGAGCGTGCTCGCGTAGCCGAAGAGACCGGTGAAACCGGCGGCGGTCGCCGCGGCCCGCTTCGTCGCGAGATTGGCCGCGGTGATTCCGATCAGCGCCTGGGGTCCGTAGATAAAGAAACCGGCGAGACCGAGGAAAATGGCGGCGAGCGGCAGCGTTGAGCCCAGCTTCCAGAACAGCAGCATGGCGATGCACGCCCCGATCATACAGAACACGCACATGCGCGCGCCGCGGCCCTTGAAATAGCGGTCCGTAGCCCAGCCTGCCAGCAGCATGCCGACGATGCCGCTCACTTCGAACGCGATCACCAGCCAGCCCGAATGCAGGAGGGGGAAGCCCTTCATCTCCTTTAACAGCGTCGGACCCCAATCGAGAATCGCGAAGCGCAGGATGTAGACGAAGAAATTGGCGAGGGAGATATACCAGATGTAGGGATTGAGGAAAACCTGCTTGCGGACGAACGCCTTGTAGTCGACGGACGTGCGGTCCTCGTGGTCGCCCGCTTTTCCGCCGGCGACTTTGATCTCCGGCAAGCCAACGGAGCTGGGCGTATCGCGCAGGAGCACGAACAAAAGCAGCCCGGCGACCGTGCACAACATCGCGGGCCCGAAGAACGCCCAGCGCCAGCCCAGCGAGATCACGATAAACGGACAGAGCGCGGCCGCGGCCCATGCCCCGATCGAGTGGGAGGTGTTCCAAATCGACATCTTCGTGGCGAGCGTCTCGGGAGGAAACCAATGCGTCATCAACCGGCAACACGGAGGGAAGCCCATGCCCTGCACCCAGCCGTTGGCCATCCAAGCCACGCCGAGCCACAACACCGTCGAGCTGAAGCCAAAAAAGACATTGGCCACGACCGAGAGCAGCAGCCCCGCGACCATGAAGTAACGGGCGTTCGCACGATCGGCCCACATGCCGTTGACGAAACGCGACACGCCGTAGAGCAGGCCGTGCGCCGTGAGGAAGAGACCGAGATCCGCCTTGGTGATGTGTAGATCGTCCTGCATGCCGGGCATCGCGAAACTGAGATTCTTGCGCACCAAATAAAATGCCGCGTAGCCAAACATCGTCGCGATGAGCGTGCGATATTGCCAGTAGCGGAACTTCGCCGCGATCTCCGGGGACTCGGCGGCGGAAGGGACCGGGCGCGTCGCACCGGAAGACGGGAGGAGGCTGCTCATAGGGGTTGCGAGGAGGCGACGGGCGGGCGAAGGGACGAGGCAAGGTTTAGTTCTCGAATACACCGCCCAGGCCGAACAGCGAGTCGAGACACTCGTCGAGCAACCCGACGCGCACCGCGAGATCGAGCACGGTGAAGCGGCGACGAATGTGATACGCGCGCTGGAAGCTGGCCCGCAGACGTTCGCGCGTGATGCCGATCTCCGCGGGGCTCGTCGGCGCGCCGACCAGACGCAGACGCTTTTCCAACTCGGCATAGGGCACCAGCTGCGCGTGCAGGCGGGCGCGCATTTCCGTCCAGTTCGCCCGGAGACGTTCCAGTTGGGCCTGAAGCTCGGCGCGAGAGCTGTGCTTCGAAAGCGTTTCGACTGCCGCCGTCTCCACAAAATCACTGCCCGCGAAAAGCGCCCGCGTCCGTCGCTCGGCCTCGGCGTGGTTTGGCCAGAGCGCGAGACAACGGCCGACATCGATTTTCTCCAATGGTCGACGCAGCAATTCCTCGTAGAGCGCCGTGACCGCCAGAGTGGCAATGCCCACTTTGAACCCATGCGACGGCGCCTCGCCGTTATACGTGTGGTGCTCCATGTCCCACAGATGGCTGAACTGGTGCTCCGCGCCCGACGCGGGCCGGCTCGACTTCGTCCACTGCATCGCGAACCCACCGAGCATCAGACCCTCGACCAGCGGTGTGATGGCTTCGACGCGACCGGCGCGCGCACCCGCCGGATCGGCCAAAGAATCGCGCAGGCCGCCCTGCACGATGTCCCACGCACGCGGTTCGATGCGTTCCACGCCCAGGCCATCGGCCAAAATCCAATCTGCACCCGCAGTGATCTTCGCCTGCAAATCGGCATAGCCCGCCGCCGTCATCTCGGGCGGCGCACCGCGAATCACCTCGATATCCGCGATCACCGCACGCGGGGCCGGACAATTGAACGTCTGCTTGGCCCCGTGAAACGTGATCGAGGCGCCGAACGCCGTGTATCCGTCCATCGAGGCCGCCGTCGCCACACACATATACGCGGGGCGCCCGGCGCGGTGCGCCGCCAGTTTCACGAGGTCGTTGATCGTGCCCGAACCGACGGCGACCGGAATCGCGTCGTGCTGACGGAGCGCCGCTTCGAGCGCCTCGACAAAACTAAATTCCGCGTAGAGCGCGGGATCGGTAAAGATAAACGGCGCCTCGCAACTCACCCCCGCGGTGGTGAGCGCCTCGTCGACCGCCCTTCCGGCGACGGCAAAAGTCGCGCTGTCGGCGACGACCACCGCACGGCAGCCGGGAAACTGCTCGCGGAACACGCGGGCCGTTTCACTCAAAACGCCGCACCCGACGACGAGTGCGCGCGTATCGCGGGCGGAGGCGAGTGCCTCGGCGAGGGAAAGTTTCTTGGCTGCGCTTCGCAGCGGGATCGTCGCGGGATCGCTCATTTTTTCGGAGAAGCAGATTTCGTCTGGTCGGAGCCGGCCGTGAGTTCCCGCCACGTCACGTCCGGGTGAAGAGCGGCGGATCGGCCAACGGAAACGGCCCACGGCCCGAGGAGAGGTAAGCGGCTCACTTTTTTGCTTTCTTGGTCTTGAGCACGGTCGGCGCGGAGGTTTTGAGCGATCCCAGTAAAGCGTTGGCGCCCGCTTCATCGACGATCAGCGATTTCAGCAGACCACCCCGGACGGCCGCGATGATCGCGGCGGAGCGGTCGCTGCCGGAGACGACTCCGATCACCTGGGGTATCTTGCGGAGCTGCTCGACCTGCACGCCCACCACGCGGTCGCGCCAGGGCGAATCACACTCGTTCCCCTTGGCGTCGATGAAGCGTCCGCAGAGTTCACCGACCGCGCCGGCGTCGCGCAGCTCGGCGAGCGCATCCGTCTGCAAGACCCCGCGCTCGACAAACACGGAATTCTCCAGCGTCCCCAGTCCGACGATCGCCACCTTGGCCCGACCGAGTTGCTCGTGCACATTTCCGACCTGCGGGAGCTTCAACAGCGCATCCCGCGTGCGCTTTTCCGGCAAAAACGCGGGCGTGTTCAATGCCAGAAACGTGCCGCCGAGCCGCTGCGCCATCACCCGGCCGACCTCCTGCGCGTCGAATGCATTCACACTCGAATCGACACTGCCCATCGCCTGCACGATCGTCAGCGACTTCCCGCGACCGGCCGGCAGGTGATGCACCAACTCGTGAATCGTCCGCCCGCCCGCCAGCGCAACGACATCCTTCGCCGCGATCAGCTCGTCCACCAGCGGCGCCGCAAAATGTCCGATGGCCCGCCGCAGGTCGCCGGCTTCCAGCCCGTCGCTCGCCTTGATCACCACCGCCAGCGACAAACCGAGGCGCGCGCGCAGTTGGTCCTCCAGTTCGTGCCGCCGGGGATCGTAATCGGCCACGGTGATGCGCACGATGCCGCGTTCGCGCGCCAGCGAGAGCAGCCGCGAGACCTTCGCCTGGGAGACCTTCGCAAACCGCGCGACTTCGCTCTGCCCCAATCCGTCGAGGTAGTAAAGCCGGGCCACCAAGCGGAGACGGTCATCGGAATAATCATTCGGCATGATTAAATACCCTGTTTGATCGGCCGCCCTGATGTCAAGTCGGCGCCCGCGGTGGTGGTCCGCGGGCGTTCGTGGCGCCTCGCCGGTCCGCTGGCGTGCATGGAAATTCGGCGCCGCCGCCAAATCGTCGCGCCCCCGGCCTTGACTTGCTGCCGGTCGGCGGACTATCCATTGAATTGTAATTCGGCATGTTTATTCATACGACATTAAAACCCTGACCACGCACCCTGTGACCGCCCGCCCTTGTCCGTCGCCGTTCCCTGCCCTGCGCTCCGTTTCGCTGCTCCGCCTGTTCCTCGGTTGGCTGCTGCTCGCCCTCGCCTTCGCCGGAACCACCCGCGCGCAAACCGCCGCTCCCGGCACCATC
>JBBRCR010000428.1:0-7535 GCA_038204695.1 Opitutales bacterium
GGTTGGGCGGAGTGTCATTGCCCCACGAATACGCAGGATCCACGACCACGGCTTTGGGGATGCGCGCCGCATTGTCGCTCTCGTCATAGGAGAGATCCGCCGCCGCGTGGCCGATCTTGTAGCCAAACATCCCTTCGGACCAGTCCACGCGCCCCGCAATCGCCCGGGCGTACGGGTCGAGCAGGACCTTGTTTGAATTGAAACGGTGGCCCTGGCGCGGTTCATAGGGCCCGTGCACCCGGTAACCGTATAACTGGCCGGCCCGGACTCCGGGCAGGAACCCGTGCCAGACATGGTTGGCGCGATCGCTCAACGGCACGCGGATCGATTCGGCCGCGCCGAGTTGATCGAACAGGCAGAGCTCGACGGCGGTCGCGTTCTCCGAAAACAGCGCGAAGTTGACGCCATCTTGGGTCAACGTTGCTCCCAGCGGGTGATGACGGCCCCGCCAGACCTCGCACGTTTTCGGCGGACCGGCGTTTTCCGCCAGCGCGCGCCGGGGCGCCGGTTGGCGCTCGGCGTGCAAATCTCCCGCGCCTGGGTTCAGTACTTCAGTGCCGGATCCCGCCATGATATATTTTTATCAACATACTGGTTAAGCCCCGCAGCGAACATCCGGTCCCCCTCGGAACGCCGTCGCGTGTTTTTCCCGTGGCACGCCCCGGGAGAACGTCATGCCACCCGCAGTGCCGCCGTCACCCGGAGCAGAACGCGATGGCGTCGCCCCAACGACTAGGGTTGCGCTTGCCCCACAATTCTTGCCAAGCACGTCGGCATTCGCACCGGAGCAGCGGCTTTCCAGCCGCCGAAGTACGTTCGGTCGACCGGTCTCGGGCGACTGGAAAGTCGCCCGTCCGGTCAAACGCGCCCTTGGCGCGACGCCATAAGCGATGGCGAATTTGTGGGCAAAGGGCAGGACTACGGCTGCCGGACCTCGCCCAGCCACCGCTCCCGCCCCGCCAGCAGCCGGGCCAGGATTGCAGGATTCGCGGCCGCGAGATCCTTCGTTTCGCCGATGTCCGCCGCCAGATCGTAGAGTTCGAACGCGCCGTCCGGACTCGCGCGCACAATCTTGTACCGCCCCACCCGCGCACCGCTGAAGCGGCCGTATTCAAAATACAATGCATCGTGCGGCGAGGGCGATTTTCCGAGCAGGGTGGCGAGCGGATCGCGCCCATCGAGCCGGCGATCGCGCGGCCGCGGAATTCCCGCCGCAGCCAGCGCCATCGGCAGCAGGTCCATGCTCACGAGGGGCTCTTGACATAAGGTGCCAGGCGGGAGCCGGCCGGGCCACCTCACGATGCAGGGCACGCGCACGCCGCCTTCGTACGTGGTGGTGCCGCCGTCGCGCAGCGGCCGGTTCGAGGCCACCTCGAGTCCCCGGTCTTTCAACATGAACGCGCCGTTGTCCGACATTACCACGACAAGGGTGTTTGCGGCCAGCCGCAGCTCTTCAAGCTGGCCAAGCACCCGGCCGATGCCGTCGTCCAGGGCGGTCAACACCGCTTGGTAGCGACGCGCCGGATCCGCTTCGTCGGCGGGATAACCGCAGGCGACGAGATACTTCGAGGGCACCTGCCACACGACGGGTTCGCCGGGAGCGAAGTTCAACTTGTTCGGATAGTGCACCGCATTGAACGGGACATAGACAAAGAAAGGCTGCGCGGCGTGGCGTTCAATGAAGTCGCACGCGGCATCCGCAAACAACTCCGTGCTGTAGCCATCGACGGTGACGGACTGCGTGCCGCGATACAGGTCGTTGCGGCCATTATAGACATGCGTATATTCATGCATGTTGCCAGCGGCGTGGCCGAAGAATTCGTCGAAACCGCGTTCCGTCGGGCGGTTCTCGGGCGCGAAGCCGAGGTTCCACTTGCCGAAGCAACCGGTGACATAACCGGCCGGCTTCAAATACGCGGGAAACAAAACCTCCCGCAGTGGAAGCACGCGTTGTTCATGCTCGTCGATTTTGAACACCTGCTCATTCAATCCATTGCGCAGCGGATGCCGGCCCGTCAGCAGCGCCCCGCGCGAGGGCATGCACGAAGAAGAAGGAATATAGAAATCGGTGCAGCGAACACCCTGCCGCGCCAGCGCGTCGATATGCGGAGTCTTTGCCGACCCGTTGCCGTAGCAGCCGAGGTCGCCGTAGCCGACATTATCCATCAGGATTACGACGAGGTTCGGTGGCGGTGAAGCGACCGACGCAGACGCTCGCGGCGCGAGCACCGTCATCCCTACAAACAGCGGCAGCAGCCGGGTGAGTGTCATATCAATATCGGAATTTATAATAAGTCATCGCATCCGCGCCTGAAGCGAGCCTCCCGGCACTTTCAGCCGCCAAAAATCTGACGATAAACAATGGGCCCATTCTCCCAGAAAATCAGCACCACCCCCATCAGCGAGCCCCCGGCAATCACTCCGGACGCCACCGGGAAGTTATAAAGTTTGGCCTTCTCCGGTTTCTTTTGCTCGAACCCCCATGCGGCCAGGGCGCCGGCGAAGAACAGGAATCCATAGTACCAGTGGAACGTCCAGGAGAGTCCGATACCCGACGCCGACGGCATCCACCTGGCCTGCTTCGGAAACCAGCGCGGCAGCAGCGTCAACAGCGCACCCACCGTGCCGCCGATGATGATGGACCAGATTTTGACCGGTTCCAGTGCCTCGAAGCCCTTACTCAGCGCCAGTGCCACGACTCGCCACGTCTGCGCCGCCGGTGCCGGAAACTGATCCGAACCCAGCACGGAGGCCGTGGGCACCATGACGCGAAATGCGAACACGGTCGCCAGCGTGCCGATGAAGATGCCGCAGAACTGGGCGATGAACTGTTTCCGCGGATTTGCGCCGAGGAGATAACCACTCTTGAGATCCGTCAGCAGATCGGCCGAGGAAATCGCCGCACTCGACGTGATGTTCGCGCTCATCAGGTTCACGTTCATATTGCCGGGGCTGATCGCGCCGAACACCAGCTGCGTCACCTTCCCCATTGCGCCGGTCGGCGTCGTGTCGGTCTCGCCCGTCACGCGGCACGCCACCAACGCGAGGAAGAACGACATGCCGACCGCCAGCGCGCTCTGCCACAGCGGCATGTCGAAGCTCACCTTCGCCAGCCAGGACAGCGCGACCAGTGACACCAACTGGCCGATCACAAACCAGGACATGGGGGTCTCAACGAGTTCATATTCCGTCGGCTTGCCCTTGGTTCCGTTCACCGAGTTTCGGAGTCCGCGAAACGCGCGCAGGATCGCGTCCCATTGGAGGAAAAACGCGAGCAGCCCCGAAACGACCATGCAGGAGACCCCGCCCCAGAGCGTCCATTGGACGATGCCGCGATAGCCCGTCTCTACGATCACGCCCCGCGCCTGCATCCATGGAACAAATACCGCCCAGCACAGGGTGCCTCCGACCATCACACTGGCAGCGGGCCGCAGGCCCATGAGGGCGCCAGCCGCGAGGAAGATCGGATCCCAGACGAAGCTCACCGTACGGCCGATCCAGGCGGGGCCGAAAACAACGTTATTGAAACGGGTCATCAGTTCGCTGATGCCAAACGGCTCGAGCCGGGTGCTAATCAGGCGCAGGCCATCCGCCCAGAACTGGCTGGCGGCAGCGACAATGCCGGCGATGGTAAGGGCACGGGCCGACTGCGCCGCCTCCTCCCCTTTCGAATAGAGCGCACGCAACGTCTCCGCACTGGCGATACCCGTGGGGAACCGCAACTGCTCGATATTGATCATCTGCCGCTTCATCGGGATGGCCATCGTGACACCGAGAATCGCGAGGAAGAAAACCCAGGCGAGGGTCAGCCCCAGCGGCAGCGCCTGGTTGTTGATCATGAAGTAGGCGGCGAACGCCGAAACGAGCGTCGTGCCCGTGGAATAACCGGCCGAACTCGCGGTCGATTGCATGCAGTTGTTTTCCAGAATCGTCATCTGGGTGCGAACGAGGCCGAGCCGCAGGAATATCGACCAGACCGAATAGGAGATGATACAGGCGGTAATTGTGACCCCAAAACCCCAGCCTGCCTTCAGGCCTATATATAGGTTGGTCAGCGAGAGGATGCCGCCGAGTACCGTGCCCATGAGCACGGCTCGCAGTGTGAGTTGGGGCATGGTGTCGCCACGACCCTTATACACCTCCTCGAACCACTGCCGCTCGATTTCCTCAGGCGTACCCTGGAAACCGTCCACTCGGAGCGGAGGGTCGACCTGCGTTTCGCCGGCGGAATCGCGGGCATCAGAAGCACGGCTGAGCGGCATGAGTCGAGAGGCCATCGAATCTCGCCTCCGCGGTCCACCGTAAACATCGACCGCTTCGCTTCGTGTAGGTGGCGCGCCGATCGCATGACAACACTCTTATAAACTGCCGTCCGCCGTCTGTCGTCCGCCGTCTGTCGTCCGCCGTCCGCCGTCCGCCGTCTGCCGTCCGCCGTCTGCCGTCCGCCGTCTGTCGTCCGCCGTCCGCCGTCCCCTGTCCGCCGTCCGCCGTCTGCCGTCCGCCGTCCGCCGTCCGTCATCCCTCGCCCCGGAGGATCTCGGCCGCCGGCCGGTGCAGCAATCGCCGGGTCGGGATATACGCCGCCAATGCTCCCGCCAGCAGGCTGACGGCGAACGTGGTCAGGAAGGTGATATAGGGCAAGGTGAACACCACCGGGACCTCGATCAGCGCGGCGGCCTGCACCGCAAACAGGTAGGCCAGGGCAAAACCAATGGCGCCGCCAATCATGCCCGCGGACAGCGTCAACACGATCGCCTCCGCCAGAAACATCCGGAAGAGCTGGCCTCGACGCAGTCCAAGTGCCTTGAGAATCCCCACTTCCCACCGCCGTTCGATGGCGGCCGTCGCCATCGAGGCCACCAGCGCGAACACCGCAATCACGATCGCCATCATCAACAGCAAACCAAACAGGACCTGCGTCACCCAATACAGCTTCTGCGCCTCGGCCTTTCGTTCCACCGTGGACTTCACGCCAAAACGGTAACGGATGTCGAAGTCGTCGCGGATTGCCTGGGCCACTGTTTTTTGGACGCCCGCCGCCGGATCGGTCTTCACAAAGAAGACCGAGCGTAGCACGTCCGCCGGCACCGCGTCCGTCATCGTTTGAAAACCAGCGAGCGGCAACAGGACACCGGAACCGACCGCGAGAGCCACGCGCGAAGGGAAATTCTCGAAGCCGGGCATCGCGCCGCAAATCGCCTCGATGCGAAAACGCCGGTCCTTGCGCGCGGTTCCCAGCCGAAACGACAGCCGTACAAGATCGCCACGCTGGACTTCGAGATAACGCGCGGCCGACTCGCTGAGAATCAGCGGCAGGATCTCGTCCGCGTCATTCGCGATCGTCGGCACCGCCGGCGGAACATAGAAATCGGTCTCGATCACGACGCTGTTGGGCTCGCTGGACGCAAGGCGCGCCGCGCGGGCGGGCGGTTCACTGTGCGCGGCGAGGAGCGCGAGTGCCTCCGGCCCGCCTTCTTCATAGTGGATCCGATCGACATAGAGCACGCGCGCCAATTCGGCATCGATGCCGAACGGGACGACCCAGAGCTGCTTCATCCCCACGAGGTCGCTCATGACCACGTCGTAGGCGATGCCGCCCTGCGAACGACTCCGCAACGAGCGCGCCTCCGAGACGGCTTCCACGCCGGTAATTTTCGCCAGATCACGCTTGAGATCGGGGGCGGACCCCGAGTCGGCCTGCACGCGGATGTCGGCGCCGTTGAAATGCTCAACCATCGCCAGGGAGGTGCGGCTGAACAATGCGGCCAGGCTCGCGATGAAAATCACCCAGGCCACCGACAGGATGAACATCACCGCCGTGGTCGTGTTTCTTCGCCGGTGCCGCGCCAGGTTGCGGCCGGCGATTTCCGCGGCCGGTCCGAACGCCCACCCGGTCGCCGCGAGAACGATGCGTTCAAACGCCGGCAAGGCGCCCACTGCCACGAGGGTGAACCCGATCAAAATCGTGAGCAGAAGGCAGAGCACGACCGTGCCGATCAGCGACGGATCGCCCGATAGAAATGCCGTGGGGAGGACGAAGAGAACCACGACGGACAGCGTGGAGAGCCCAACTCCGATCAGGAAAAGTGGCCGGTTTGACGACGCATCGGCGGGGCGATCCGGAGCGATCTGCCCGCGGCGCAACGGATCGAGAGCGTCAACAATGCGCCAGCGCACCGCCTGCAACGCCGGCAGCAGCGCGCTGCCGAGCGAGAGAGAAATCCCCGCCGCGAGCGCCCACGCCAGCGTCGTGGTCGATATTTGCAGCGATATCACGTCACCCTCCGCTCGCATGATTCGCGCCACCACCTTCACTCCGACCCGGGCGAACACGATGCCGGCCAGCAGCCCGGGAATCACGCCCAGCACACAGAGGAGAAACGATTCGCCGAGCACCAGCCGGATGATGTCGCCCCTTTTTCCGCCGAGCGTCCGCAGGATCGCGTATTCACGTATCCGTTCCTCCACTGCGACGGACAGGATCGAATAAATAAGCAGCGCGGTGATCGAGAGAGCCAGCACCGCGAAGACGCCGAAGAACGCCCGGATGGGCGACGTGAAATTCTGGAAGCGGGCAATCGCCGCCGCCTTCGGCAGCCGAATATCATAACCCACGCCGAGGTCCGCGGCGATCGCCTCACCCGCGTTTTTCAGCTGCCGCACGCTCGCCTGCAAATCCCGCGCATCATAATACTGCGCCGGCTCCCGAAGGGAACCCGCCAGCGCGTGAACCAGGACCGGCTCTTCGAGCAGAGCCCGCGCCGCCGCTTCATTGACCACAATATAGTCCTTCACCTCCTGCGGAAGGAGCAATTGTCGCTCCAGGATCGTCTCGATCTCCAGCGTGAGTTCGTCGCCTCCCTTCGTGGGACGCACGATCAACTCCGTCCCTTTGCGGACCTTGAGTTTCTTCGCCATCGTCGTCGAAATCGCGCAGGCTCCGTCACGCAAGCGCGGGTCCGGAACGAGCCCGGAAACATCGAGTTCCCTTTCCCGCGCCGGATCGAGTCCGACCAGAACCGCGAAATGCGTCACCGGCCCGAATTCAACCTGCACGACGCCATGCAAACGTGACGCCAGTCC
The DNA here is from genome assembly GCA_038204695.1 of Opitutales bacterium. Taxonomy (GTDB): domain Bacteria; phylum Verrucomicrobiota; class Verrucomicrobiia; order Opitutales; family Opitutaceae; genus ER46. The sequence continues at coordinate 7,084 of JBBRCR010000428.1, forward strand.
GCGCAAATGCGCATTGCCCTCCAGCTTCTTTCGCACCTCGTCATCAGGGAACGCCTCCGGCTTCAGGAAGTTTCCTCCTTCCGCCGTGATCACGAGATCAGCCTTGCCGGCCTGCAGCGCCGCGAGGTCGGTGTAGGAATGGGAGACCGACTCGAGCCCGATTTGAATCGCGGTGAGGAACGACAGCGTCAGGAAAATTCCGAGGATGCCGAGTAGCGTGCGCGTTCGCCGGCGGCCGAGATTCCGCAGCACGTAGTGCCCGGAAGCCTTCATGCGGGAGAAGCGCCGGCTTCGATCCGCCCGTCGCGCAGCCGGACAATCCGCGAACTCTGCTGCGCAATGCATTTTTTCCGAATTTCACCCTATTGATTTGCAGGGGGGGCTGTTGCTTTTCGGGGTGGCTGGTTTCGCTACGCTGGCGCAACTGGCGATGACACGCGCTTATAAGCGTG
>JBBRCR010000429.1:0-7495 GCA_038204695.1 Opitutales bacterium
AGCCAAACCATGCGGTCAACGCCGCCGGCCAGCGCCCTGACAACGGCGACAGGGTAAACTTTCCGGCGATCGTCTTGATCGCTTCTGCGACAAGGCGAGTTTCTGGTTAACGGGTGCGTAGGCATAAATGACCATAAAACTGCCGGCCTTTGTCGTCCACACAGCGCACGTCGAGAGCGAACACTTCACCTTGCAGCGTTTGGGGCAGCGCAACCTTGAGTGGGATCGTCTCGGTCTGGCGCGCGGCTGCATTGAGCGCTGCGATTCCGCCTTGGAATGACTTGCCGTTTCGCTGAAGCGACCACTCAAGTTTCATGCCGGCCAGCGTGCGGAAGTCGTGGCGATTTTCCACGTGAAGGATCATTTCTTGCGCGCCGGGTTTGATCGCGAGAGAGCGTTCGCTGATTTGCACCGGCGAATACACTTTGCGCACCTGCCAGTAATCCACCTGCGGTGTGCGGTCGGAGTAAACGATGCCGTCCATGCCGTCAGTGCCGGCGGTGTCGTAGTAGTGGGTCGCATCGGGCCAGACGTATTTGGCGGCGGTGGGCACATTGGCGGCCGATGTGGCTGAGCGCAAAATTCCCTGATCCTGAAACATCCAGATTGCGCCGCCGGCGATCCGCGGGCTGGCGTAGAAAAGTTCCCATTGCTCCTGCACCCGATCGCTGGCGAGTCCGAGTTGGTGCGCGTATTCCGTGAAGATGACCGGGCGCGTCAGTTTCTCCGCGTGTTCGCGCACCCGGCTGTTGCTCGGGTAGTGCGGCGAGAAAATCTCCATAAACGCGGGAATCTCGAGGAACTGCTGATAATTCTTATCGAAGTAGCTGCCGACCGTCGGGAAACAAATCGGGCGGGTCGGATCGAGTTCCTTCACGCGTTTGCCGGTCTTGAGTCCGAGAACGCCGCGACGTCGAAGGTCGGTTGGAAGAAGGTGTTGTCGCCACCAATTTCCGAGGAGGGCATATACTTGAATTTCCAATCACCGTGGAGCGCCAGAGCGCCCTCGCTGAGCTTCACGGGCAGGACATCTTGCGGGCCTTCGGCACGCAAGCAGGTCACAAGGAAGCCAACGATGCAGAAAGACAGGGAGGTGAATCGAATTCGTTTCATGGAAATTGTCCGAAGAGAATCGGGAGCGACTCATGGAACGAGTGAGTTGAGGTAGTTTTCCAGGTGGGTGTAACCGTTGGCATCAACGCGGCGGCCGTCGGCGGAAGTTTTGGGATCGAGGCCGTGCGCGTTTTCCCAGGCGTCGGGCATGCCGTCGCGGTCGGTGTCGAGTGGCGCGGGTTGGGATGCGAGCTGCGGCCAGCCGCCCACTTCGGATTGCGAATCGATGACTTTGCCCTGCTTCTGCCGCACATTGTTCGTAACCCGGAGGTCGATGGCGTCGCGCCGAAGCGACGCACCGGCGCGGGCGAGCACGAGTTCGTAGGCTTCGGTGGTGGACTGGGTAACCGGAACATTTGCGCCGAGATCAGGCGCGTCAGATCCTCGCGGCCCTCGAATACGTTTCCGCTCATGTGGCCTTTGGCGAGATCAGGCAGGTCGCCCTTCATCGCGATGGGCAACAGTGTCGGATCGGTCATCGGCCCCGGGCGCCACGTGTTGTTGATACAGTTAATGAAGTGGTCGCAGAAATTCGACGTGCCGCCCTTGCTCCAGTTGTAGATGACGTTGTTGCGAAAATCGACGATGTGCTGCGGCGGTTTTTGTGCGCTGCCCAAGGTCGGATGCCGATCACGGCAGGTTGAAATCAAATTATGGTGGAGCGTGATGGGACCGCTGAGATCCCGATAAGAGGCGGCCATCGCGTGCCCGCCATCTTTTCCGTGGATGCTCTGGTTGAGCGCCTCACTGATGATGCACCACTGCAGCGTGAAGTTGCCGCCGCGCCGCAGATCGTGCGTGCCGTCGATCGCCCAGCTGAGCGAACAGTGGTCCATGATCACGCGGTCGATGTCCTCGGTGTTAAACGTGTCGTCGCCGCCCTTGGCGCCTTTGGCTTTGTTTTCGTCGCCGAGGCGGAGGCGAAGGTAGCGCACAATCACGTCGTGGGCGTTGTGAATCTGAAACGTGAAGTCGCGCAGCGTGATGCCGTCGCCCGGGGCGGCCTGGCCCGCGATGGTGACGAAGGATTTGTCGAGGACCAGTTTGCTCGTCAGCTGAATCGTGCCGCCGACCTCGAAGACAATCGTGCGCGGCCCGGTCGCAGAGCGGATGCCTTCGCGCAACGAGTCCGGACCGGAATCCGCGAGGGTCGTGACGTGATAGACGTCGCCGCCCCGGCCGCCCAACGCGAGACGACCGAAGCCTTCGGCACCGGGAAACGCAGGGACGGCCGTTGGCGTAGCCGCCAAGGGCGTGCCGGTCGCCAGCGCGATGAGTCCGCAAATTCGCGGAAAATGCTTGGTGATTGTTTGCACAAAGACGGGGGAAAAATCGAAATCAGGGTTTCTGCTTGGTGGGTTTGCGCGCCGTCCATGATTCGGCCAGGACACTGGCGAGCAGGGCGGGAAGGTATCTATGGAGCATGTTGGTGGTTGGCGTTTGGGAAAAGTGCCTGACGCAGGGCAGGTGGAAATCAAAACGGATTACCGCGAGTCCAAGCTACAGGCTGAACGTGGCGGTAAGGATGAACAGTCGCGGGTCGATGATGCGGTAGGCGATGACCCGGCCGTCGGCCTCGACCGCGACGGGTTGCAGCCGCCCACCCTCGGTCACATTGCGCGCATTGAGCTGAAGGGTGAGTCCCACCTTGTCGGCAAAGAGCCGCGTGCGATAAGCGACAAAGGCATCGTAGGAGGCGCGCGATTTGTCCCAAATCGGCTGGTTGGCATCGAGCGTCGTGATGATGGCGGGTGCCTGCTGCATGCCGCGGAACCCGATCGCCCCCTTGTCTTCCCAACGCACCGCTCCGCCGGCCGTGAAGCGCTTCAGCAGGCTGTGGTCGGTGAGGCCGGCCAGCCGGTAGCTGGTCATGAAATTCGCCCGATACTTGCGGATCTGCGGGCGGCTCTTGCCCTGCATCGCCTTGGCGATCTGCAGCGGATTGAGCACGTTCGACGTGAAATAGCTCTGCGCCGATCCGCCGCCGTAGTCCTGGGAATACCACGGCTGGTTGTTGCGCGGATCGATGATCTTCGTCCACACCGCCAGGCGCTCGTCGATCCACTGCGTCACCACACCGGAAAGCGCCTTGTTCATCGACTCCTGCTGCGTGACGTTCGCCTTCAGCGTCCAGAAATTGTTCGGATTGTAATTCACCTCGATTTCGGTGCCGCGCGCCGTGACGTCGTCGACCGCGTAGGGCCGGTCCGGTGGGCTGGCAACGATCTCCTGTGGCAGGCCCATGACCGTGGCCAGTTGCTGGTTGAGCTGGTCGGTCGTCAAAGTCTGGCCCCTCGCCTGCGCGGCCTCCGTCAGCCAGAGGGTCGCCTGGCGCTGCAGATTGTAGGCGGCCCCGGTCGCACCGATATAGTCGAGCCGGCGCACGCGCTGGGCGATGTTGGAGCTGTCGCCATTGCGCGCGTTGATCTGCACCGTCTTGTAGCGGTTGACCCGCACCACGAGCTTGTTCTCGAGGAGATTCAGGCTGAACCCGTAGTCCTGGCCCGCTCCGCTCGGATCCGGCAGGAAATGTTTGTAGAGGTCGACGCCGACGGCGGACGGCACGAAGCTGGCCGACTTGTTCCCAGTCAGATAGAGCCAGGGGAGCGGCTTCAACACGGCGCCGGCCGTCGTGGTCTTGCCCTTGCCGACCAGCCAGTCGCCCTCCGCCCACGAATTGAAGGAGGTTTCGTCGATCGTGACGGGATCGATAAACCGCACGGTGCCTCCCAGCCGGTTGTAGCTGCGGTCCTCGCGCAGGCCGAACGTGGTCACGAGGCGATCTTTCAACAGGAAGCTCTGCAGGACCGCGCCCTGACTCTTGAGGATGGTCCGGTTGTTGTTGAGCCCGCCGGTGCCGTTGCCGGTGCCGCTGGAAACCCTGGTGCCGATCTCGATCGGCTCGTTCACAAATTGCTGCGTGACGGCGTTGCCCCACCGCAGCGGGTACGTGCCGGGACTGAAGGCGGTCGAGCCGTAGTCGACGTTGTGGCCGTTGCCGTCGCCGAGATAAAAACGGGGATACAGGATATAACTGCTCGTGTCGGCCCGGTTGCTGGTCGTGTCGGTCCACGAGTGGTTGCTCACGATGGCGTCGCGCAAGGCGTATTGCCGCTTCTCGACGTTCTTGTACTCCCCGTAGCCCGACAGCTGGTGCAGGCCAAGCCAGCGCAGGAGATTCGTCTCCTGGCGCAAGTCGAGGCGGTAGGCGAATTGCGCCCGGTAGGTGTCGCGATCGAGCGGCTGCCGGTTGGTCTGAGGACGATCCAGTTGGACAAAGGGGCGCAGGAAGTAGGGGTTGGGCGCGCCGTCGAGCATCCGCTCGTTCACGTCGATCGTAACGGTGGAGGAAAAGTTGGCCGACGGCGACAGGGAGCCCAGGAGATTGCGCGCAAAGCGGTCGGAGTTTTCCCGGAAGCAGCCCAGTTGCACGTCGAGCGCCTGGCGCGGGGTTTGCAGCAGCGACTGTTCCAGCATGACCGACACGGTTTGCGACTTGTCCTCGAACCGGTTCATCGCGGCGATGTTGATCGACGACCAGTCGTAGATCGCCTTGTTCGAGAGGACCGGATATTTCTGGAACAGGGGTTGCGTCGCCAGGTATCCGGTCGGGTCCACGATCGGGGTCATCAAGCGGTTCTGGCTCTGCGTGAGCGGGGTGGTCGTCGCACTGCCGCGAGCCATGCCGAGGTAACTCAACCCCGCCTGATCGACGTAGCCCAGAATGGTCCCAATCTGGTTGCTAAAGTACCCGGAATTGGGCACGACCGCGCCGTTGATCTTCGCGGTCGATGTGATCGGATCATACGTCGGCGCGCCGACGCTCAGCCAGCCACTGATGCCATCGCGGGGCGCCAGCGAGTTCGGCCGGTTGCCGTGGGCCTTGTAGTACGAGTAGGACCCGCTCACCGTGGTCTTCTTGAACGGTCGGAATTTCACCATGCCGTTGAGGCGATCGGTGGCAAACCCCGAGGGTTTGAGCGCGAATCCATCGTGCTGCCGGACGGCACTCACCCGCACCGCCAGCACGTCGGTTTTGAGTACGCGGCTGACGTCGAGGCTCGTGCGCCAGCCGTCCTGGGTGTCGGCGCGGGCAACGATCGTGGTGGCGTCCTTGCGCAGATTGGCGGACGCCGGCACGGAGTTGACGGTGCCCGCCGGACTGCCGACGCCGAAGATGCTGGAATTGGGCCCGCGGCTGATCTCGACGGCGTCAATGTTGCTCGGATCGATCGGGGTGCGGCCGCTGGTCTCGAAATTCCCGAATGTCGTGTTGGCCGTGCTGAGTCCCCGGATGCGATTGGCGCTCTGGGGATCCGACTGCACGTTGTCCAGCGGCATGCCGGCGCTGTTGAAGCTGAAATCCGTATAATTGCCGGTGCCCTCGGTGCCTGACTCGTAGTTGAAGATGTCGTTCACATCCAGCAAACCCAGGTCCTCCATCTGCTGCTTGGTGACGACCGAAATCGACGCGCCCAGGTCCTCGAGTTTGGAGTTGAGGCGGGTGCCGGACATGGTGTTGGCGGCGAAGTAGCCCTTGGTGTCGGCCACGACCTCGAAGGGCGACAGCGTGACGACTTCGCCTTCGGCCGGCGCCGGACCGGCGGGTGCTTTCGCGGTCGCTGAGGGGGCGGGCGTAACCTGAGCATGCGCCGGAAGTGAAGTGGCGCAGGCCACAAGGAGTCCGGCCAACACGTGGCCACGTGAGGAGAATTTGATGGGGTTGGATTTCATGGTGGAGTTGGACGCGAGGATCGATTCCGAGAGGGAGCGGTGCGGTCGTGACCGACCGCGAGGGGCAGGCTCGATGGCCGTCGCGCCTCACTCAATCACCTCGTTACGCACATCATTGCGTGAAGCGTCAGTTCAAACGAGTTTTCGCCTCGATCGGATCAACGCCTGGCCGGACCAAGGGTGGCTCCGTCGCGCCAGACACCATCGATCACGAGGCCGCTCGCCCGCCGGATCATGGCTTGGTCGTTGCGCTCGACCAAGCCCACCAACTGCTCAACCGCCACAGCGCCCAGCAGCGCGAAATCCTGGTAGATGCCGGTGTATTTCGGCCCCTGCCCCCGGCAATCGAGCGAAACCAAGGCGACATCCCTCGGCACTCGCCGGCCCGCCGCTTTCAGCCACTGGCCGAGGGGCGTAAAATGCGGCAATCCGATGATCGCGTCAGGTCGGTTCGCCGCGAACCAAGTTGCGAAGGCCTCATCATCGCAACTCTCCTCGAGGAGCAGTGGCGGCAGCGACGGCGCCGTCCGGCCCTGCTGAAATTGGTCGTGCAGGTAGGCGGCCAGCCAGCGGTTTTCCACCTTCTCACTCACGCGCCGGGGTAGCACGAGTCCAATATGGCGGCAGCCGTGCTCGCGGCATTTGGCCATTGCGAGCTCCATCGCATGCGGGTGGTTGTGCGCCACCCGCGGCACCGGGATGCGCTGGGAGTAGCCGATCGCCACCACGGGGAAACGCTTCCAGTCGACCGCGATCGTATCATGGACCGAATAGAGCGGGGGGAGAATGAGGCCGGCGAGGTTGCGCGCCGCGATCACTTGGGAGAATCGCTCGGACGACATGCCGCGCACTCCAAGGTTAAACTCCTCGACGCGGTAGCCGAAGGCCGCGGCGCGTCTGAGGGCCCCCGCGATCATCCGCCGGCAATCGCTCCGATGCGATGACTCCGACGTCCGACCCAACTGGGTAAGAAAGCCGAGCGTGGCATGGTAGTTGGATCGGTGGGGATTCCGCCGCGAGCGAATCAGCGCCGAGACGAGGGGATTGGGCCGATAGCCGAGCGCCGAAGCGACCTGTTGAATTTTGGCCCGGACGTCCGCCGAGACTCCGCCGCGATTGCCCAAGGCACGCGAGACCGTGGCCGCGTGGACCCCGGCTTTGCGGGCTACGTCCTGCATCGTGCATCCTGTTTCGATCATGGTCGGCGTTCCAGCGGTGCGGCCGGATGGGGCACGAGTCAAGCAGAGGGACGTCAGCCACGGGAACGCCCTCCCGCAATCCTCTCGCACCCTTTGTTTGCAACGCGCGGCTGGAAGATTTCCCGAGAATCGCGTAACAGATTTTCGCGTCCCGCTCGTCAGTCCCCTTGACATGACCCCTCTCCAAACCCCTCGCAAACCAAGGAACGCCGCTGCGCTCATCGCTGGCGCCTTTTTCCTGTTGGCGTCTCTTGCGTTCGCCGCCGCGCCCGCCAAGCGGCAGTTCAACGTGCCGGCCGGCGAAGCCGAGGACCGGAGACGGGGTCATGTCGCGGATCGCGTATTCAGTCGCACCCACCAAGGATTCTGCTCATGCGGCCCGCGGTGAAAGCAGGTCAGGTTGTGGCTGCATGCCGCGGCCGTGGCGAGGTTCAGGTTGCCGGCGAGCC
>JBBRCR010000430.1:0-7490 GCA_038204695.1 Opitutales bacterium
GACTCGCACGGCAAAGCACGTTCAAGGTCACCTACGCCGACCAGCGCGGTTTCGTCGCCCAGATGCAACCCGATGCGGAAGCGCGCGCCAGCTATCCGTACGACTACGATTTCAATGTGACGTATCGGTTCGATCCTTTCGGCCTCACGTCCGAATTTGCATTGACGAACCTCGGCACCGAACCACTGCCGTGGAGCGCGGGGCACCACTTCTACTTCACGCTGCCGTGGAGCGACGGCGTCACGCGCCACGATTACATGATCCGGATTCCCGCGGGGAAAAGGATGCGGCAGGACCCGAGCGGAGCGCTGGTCGCCGGACCGCAGCTCGCGACCGAAGAAAATCTCTCCAATGCGGCGTTGATCGACACGTTTCACACCGCGTTAAAGAGCAACGAAGCGGTGTTTGGCGAAAGCGGTCGCCCCGGCGATGTAACCGTGCGGCTCGGCGCCGAAAACGTGCCCCCCCCCGCGGCCCTCTTTGTCACCTGGACGCTCGCCGACGACTCGCCTTTTTATTGCGTGGAGCCGTGGATGGGTCCGCCGAACGCGCCAGAGCATAAAGTCGGGCTTTATCATGTGCTTCCGGGCGACACGCAGAAGTTCACCGTCAGCGTCAGCGTCAAGTAACCGGTCGCCCCCGGCGCATTTCCGCTACCTTTTTTTCTCAAATGGGTCACATTGCGACCATGGAACTTGTTTCTGCATCTCTCGCCTTCATCGACGGGCTCGGTGGACCAGAGATGGTTCTCATCTTCATCATCGTGCTGATGCTGTTCGGCGGTCAAAAGCTGCCGGAATTTGCGCGCGGGCTCGGCAAGACGATTCGCGAGTTCAAGAAGGCGGCCGCCGGCGTTGAAGAGGAATTCAAGCGCGCGTTGGACGACGACGAGCGCAAACGCATCGCCGCCGCCACGCCGGTCGTTCCCGCCGTGACCGCCACCGACGGAAAGTCGACCGACCCAACGTCGTCTGAGCACGACTACAACTATCACGACAGCTACGGCGACTCGGGGGAGGATCAAAGCGGAGAGAATGTCGCGACGACGATGCCGACCGACACTGACGCAACCGCAGTGGCGCCCCCGCCGACGGGTTCCACCGATCCGGTGACATCGGCGAACACGAACTCAGGCGAAACCAGCCCGAAAGCGATCGCGGAAAGTGCCGCCCCTGATTTTGCCGGCCCCGGCGTCGATTCGGCAGACCCAGGCGTCAAGGCGTCGCCTCCCGCCCCGGAACCGCCCGCGGCCACGGTTGCCTCGGCCGACGTGCCAGACGCAGCCGGAGCAACCGATCCCGCGATCAAGCGGACACTGCCGCCGGTACCGCCCACACCCGGAACACCTCCCGCGAACGCCTCGTGACCGCGCGGGCGGCCGATAACGAAGAGGGCGCGCCGGTGCCGATCCCCATCACCGGCGAGTTGGATTTGCACACGTTTCGGCCATCGGATCTTGGTGAGTTGCTGCCCGCCTATTTGGACGAGTGTCTCGCTCGCGGCATCCTTCAGGTTCGCATTGTGCACGGCAAAGGCACGGGCACGTTGCGCACGACCGTGCACACGCTGCTGCGCCGGCTGCCCTCCGTCGAATCCTTCCGCATGGGGGACGAAACCTCCGGCTCGTGGGGCGCCACGATTGTCACGCTGCGACGATGAGGGCCGGCATTGTTCTGGCCTTCGCTTTGGTTGCCTTCAGCCACGCATGGTCCGCGGATACGCCGCTGATCTTGATCTCCCTCGACGGATTTCGGTGTGACTACACTGAACTGCATCCGAACTCGAGTCCGACCCTCGAGGAGTTGAAGCGAAATGGCGTGAGCACGCAGGGTCTGATTCCAGCGTTTCCGACCAACACGTTTCCGAACCATTACACGCTGGTGACCGGCCTGTACCCATCGCGCCACGGAATCGTGAATAACGATTTCTTTGATCCCGACGTGGGGATGTTCTTTCGCTATCTTCAACCCAGTTCAGCACGCGACCCGCGCTGGTGGGGCGGCGAGCCCATTTGGATCACGGCGGTCAACCAGGGAAAAAAGGCCGCGGCCTCATTTTGGGTTGGATCCGAGGCGCTGATCAACGGCGTGCGGCCGACATATTGGCGTCCGTACGATCACCGGCTGCCATTCGAAAAGCGGCTCGATGAGTTCATCGGTTGGATGAAACTGCCGGCAGCCGAACGCCCGGCCTTCGTGGCCTTCTATCTCGAGGAACTCAATACGGCCGGTCACTCGCACGGGCCGCAGTCTCGAGAGGTCGCCACCACGATCCAGTTGCTGGACCGGCGGATTGCAACGCTGCTCGCCCGGCTGCGCGGCGAAGGCATCGAGCCAAATCTCGTGGTGGTCTCCGATCATGGCATGGCCGCGGTCGATCCGGCGCGGGTGGCCATCCTGGATGACTTCATCGCCCTTTCCCGCGTCCAGGTCGATTTCGATGGCAGTGTCGTCGGCCTGCGCCCGCGCGAAGGCGACTCGAGGACGCTGGTCCGCGACCTCGCCAGGATTCCCCACGCGTCGGTGTATCGAGCCGAAGACCTGCCGGCCCATTTCCAACTTGGCCCCAACCGCCGAATCCCGCCGGTTTGGATTATTCCCGACGAAGGTGCCCACGTCGTGCTCCGGACGACGTACGACCGGCTGCGCGCCCGGTATTCACCTTATGATTACCTGCCCGGAGATCACGGTTACGATCCGGCGCTGCCCTCGATGCACGGTGTCTTGATTGCCCACGGGCCGGCCTTTCGGATCGGCGCGAAGATTCCCGCGGTGAAAAACATCCACGTGTACAATCTTCTGTGCGCCCTGCTCGGTTTGACGCCGGCCGCGAATGACGGGGACGACCGATTGGTGCGGGCGGCGCTGCGCTGACGCCACCCGGAGCCACGGGTGGTGAAGCCGCCGCCAGGTTGCCGGCGGAGCAACGCAAAAAAATGCGTGCAACTTTCCCGTGATGCGTCGTGTTCTTGCCCCACCTACATGAACCAAATTCCTCCCCCGCTCAGCACCGTGATGCACGCGATCGATTACCGGATCCACGGCGACGACATGCAGTTCGTCGAGATTGAACTGGATCCGGCCGAAGCCGTCGTGGCGGAGGCCGGCGGGATGATGTACATGGACGACGGCATCGCGATGGAGACCGTTTTCGGCGACGGCTCGAAACAAAACGGGGGGTTCATCGGTTCGCTCCTCGGCGCCGGCAAGCGGTTGCTGACGGGAGAATCGCTGTTCATGACGGTGTTCCTCAACCAGGGCGCCGGAAAACGGCGGGTTGCCTTTGCGGCGCCGTATCCAGGGAAGATCATCCCGGTTCACCTGCTCGATTTGGGTGGGGAGCTGATCGCCCAGAAGGATTCCTTCCTCTGCGCAGCGAAAGGCGTGAGCGTGGGCATCGCGTTTCAAAAGCGGCTGGGCGCGGGGTTGTTTGGCGGCGAAGGCTTCATCATGCAACGGTTGACGGGCGACGGCTGGGCGTTTGTCCATGCTGGCGGCACGCTGCTGGAGCGAACACTCGCCCCAGGCGAAGTGCTGCGGGTCGACACCGGCTGTATCGTGGCCTTTCAGCCGACCGTCGATTACGACATCCAGTTTGTCGGCGGAATTAAGAGCGCACTCTTCGGCGGCGAGGGGCTGTTTTTCGCGACGCTGCGCGGCCCCGGTCGCGTCTGGTTGCAGTCGCTTCCTTTGTCGCGGCTCGCGGGCCGAATCGTCGCGGCAGCAGCGCAGACCGGTCGCGGAGGGCGGGAGGAAGGTTCCGTTCTCGGCGGGCTTGGCCGCGTGCTCGACGGCGACAACTCCTGAGCGTTTCTTTTGATCGCGAGCGGCCGGCGCGGACATGCCGCCCTCGAATTCGCCAGCGGCACCCGCGTTACGGGAGCATTGTGTTTGGCCGATCGCCCGGCAAGGTTGCCTGCCGGATGAAAACGCCCCTGACGTACGGGTTCCTCATGGCGCTGGCGGGTGCACTTCTCACGCTGACGCTTTTCTTCGCCGGTTTTCACGACTCACCTGGGAAGATGCAGTCGGCGCAGTGGATTGGCGGCGTGGCCGGCGTCGCCATCACGGTGGCCGGCCTCAGTTTTGCGATGCGCGCGAGACGAGCGGAGCGGGCCGAAGAAGGCGGCTGGAGCTATGGCTCCGCGTTTGGCACCGGCGTCTTGACGGGAATTTTCGCCACCCTGTTCGGGGTGATCTTCGCGTATTTCTACTTCGGTTACATTAACCCGACGATGTCCGACGTGATCCTGCAGCTGCAGCTCGAAAAACTCGAGGCGGCCCGGACACCGGCGGCCCAAATGGACCGAATCGAGCCCATGCTGCGCAAATGGGTCTCGCCCGGCATGCTCACTGTTTCACAGGCGATTTCCGGCCTGATCATCTCCGTTGTCCTCTCGCTCATCGTGGCGATCTTTCACCGGAAATCCGCGACTGTACTGCCGGTCGATGCGCCGCCGACGCTGGCGTGAGGCCCGCGACGCGTCACGGCGGCTGCGCGCTTTAATTCCGCGGACGCGCTGCGCTCAAATGCCTCCGCTTTGGGCGGCGGCATCGAGGGTGCCGGGCGCGGAAGCGAAATTCCACGTCCGGATGGTTGAACGATCCTCCGCTCCGCACCTTTGAAATCAGGGTCGGCGCGAAAACTCACCTCCTTCATGCCGCCCGACTTTTACCTGTGCCGTCGCCGGCGTGCGCCCCGGAAAATAAAAAGGGGCCCGGTGGAATTCCGGGCCCCTGTTAGGGTTTATGCTTCGGCTGGCTGGACTAGCTGCGGCCGAATATCCGTCTCCACGTGATGCGGTACTCGAGAGCGGCTGTGCCGACGAGCGCGAGAACCGCGGCGTAGCCGATCAAGGACTCCGCCGTGATGGAGGAACGGACGGAAAGCAAAAATGCGGCAACAGCGATGAAGCTGGAGAGGGCCGCCAGTACGAGGTTCTTGGTCATATGTGGTGTGTGGTTGAAGCAGACCCAGAGGGTCCACGCGCAGAGTATACGGCAACCTTTTCAATAGTTGAAATCGCTAGTCCCTATTCTAATCATAGCACCAGCCTATGGAACTGCACCAACTTCGCTACTTCACCGCAGTCGCCGACACCGGCAACTTCACCCGCGCATCGGAGCGGTCGCACGTCAGTCAACCTTCTCTAAGCCAACAGATATTGAACTTGGAGCGCGAAGTTGGGCACAAACTTTTTCATCGTCTCGGACGGAAAGCGGTGCTCACGGAAGCGGGCGCCACCTTTCTGGACCGCGCCCGCCGAATCCTCTTCGAGGTGGAGAATGCAGCAAAGGAACTGAGCGACCACCCGAGCTTGGAACGGAGAATTGCGGTTGGTGCGGTTCAAACGGTGATGCCCTATCTGCTCGTGCCACTCATCGTCAGTTCCCGCAAACTCCACCCGAACCTGACCATCCACGGCCGCGAAGCATTCCGCACCGATTTGATCCGCGCCGTCTGTGACGGGGAACTGGACTTGGCGGTGGTTCCCTTGCCCGTAAAAGATCACCGCGTTGCCGTGGAACCGCTGCTGACCGAGCCGCTGCTGCTTGCGGTCGGAAAAAATCATCCCTTCGCCAGCCGGACCGAGATGAACATCAACGATTTGGCCGACGAAACGTTTATCTCACTCGGCGACTCCAGCACCCTCACTGAACAAATTCAGGAATTTTTTGGCGGTCACCATTTCGTACCGAAAATCGGTTATCGATGTGCTCAGATTGCCACGCTCAAGCTCTTCATCGCTGAAGGATTGGGAATTTCGATCCTGCCGCAGCTGGCCCGCCTTCCGGATGATCGCGAGATGCTCACCTATCTGCGGATTTCCGGCACTGCGCCGACTCGCGAACTCGCGGTGATCCGTCACTTGCAACGGTATCAAAGCCGCGGCGCCGAACAGTTTCTGGCCCTTCTCCGCGAGCGCGCCAAGGGAATGGAGACGGCCGGTGGTCGCAGTTCGGCCTGACGGTTGCGCTTTCGTCAAAACAGCCAACGCTCCGCGGCCTCCATGTCGTCGCTTGCGCAGCACCATTCGCTCCCTCTCCGCCGTGAGCGCATTACGCTCCTCACGCTGGGTGCCGTGCAGTTCACGCACATTCTGGACTTCATGATTATGATGCCGCTCGGCGGGCAATTGATGCGGGTGTTTGCCATCACGCCGGCTCAATTCGCCCATCTTGTCGCTTCGTACGGCCTGGCGGCTGCCGTCAGCGGATTTGCCGGCGGCTTTGTCCTGGACCGCTTTGACCGCAAACGCTCATTGCTGACGCTGTATGGCGGGTTCGCCGTGTCGACGCTCGCGTGTGCACTTGCGCCGACTCACGCCGCATTGCTGCTGGCGCGGCTCGCTGCCGGAGCGTTTGGAGGACTGGCGGGCTCGATGGTGACCGCGATGGTGGGTGACATCATCCCGCCGGAGCGCCGCGGTCGCGCCATGAGCTTGGTCGCGGCCGCGTTTCCTCTCGCTTCGGTGTTGGGCGTACCCGCCGGCCTCGTGCTTGCCGGCAGCTATGGCTGGCATGCACCGTTCTTCCTGATCGCCGCCTGCGCCGCGCTCAACCTCATGTTCGCGGCGTTAGCGCTGCCCGCGCTCCGCACCGCGGTCCGCGACCACCAGCCACTCCGCCAGATGCGGGAAATTCTTTCGCACCCCATTCACATCCGGGCGTTCGCGGTCGCCACCGCATTGGTATTCGCCGGCGGACTGCTGATCCCGTTTCTGGCGCCCTCCTTCATCGCCAACCTCGGGCTGGATGAAGTGCTGGAACTGCCGACAACGTACCTCGTCGGTGGTCTGGCCACTGCGGTGACGACACCGCTTATCGGCGCGCTCAGCGACCGGATGGACCGACTGCGATTGCTCGCCATCATGTCCGGCGGCGCGGTCCTCACCGTGCTTTTGATCACCCGGATGGGACCGTCCTCCGTCACCACAGCATCGCTGATGATGGCGTTGTTCATGGTGACGATGTCGGGCCGCTTCGCGCCTGCCATGACGATGATCACTAACGCGGTGGACGCGCGTTATCGCGGAGGCTTCATGAGCGTGACCGCCGCGCTGCAACAAGCGGCCAGCGGCGGCGCGAGTGTCTTCGCGGGCGTCCTGATTACGCGCGGGCCCACGGGGCATCTCGACGGGATGCCGTTGCTCGGTTATTTCTCCGTGGCGTTTTTCGTCCTGACCGTCGTGCTGGCCGCTCGATTGCGCGCCGCTGCTCCGCATGTTTCTTCGCCGACCGGCCTTGCCGCCGCTCCGGCCGAAATCACCGCCTAGCCCGGAAAATTCACAGCTAATATGATAACATCCCACACGCTGGGGCAGCCGCCGGGAGTGGCGCCGGTCTTTGACCGGCGTTCCGCCAGTCGGAGACTGACGCCACGGGCGAAAACGCGCGCACAGGGTGTGCTGATATCGATCCGGATCGTGCCTGTTTGCGACGATTTTGAGCGCCCAATCCTTTGGTCACAGAGCGCACCCGATGAAGAAC
>JBBRCR010000431.1:0-7483 GCA_038204695.1 Opitutales bacterium
GCCAATTCTTGCCAAGCACGTCGGCATTCGCACCGGAGCGGCGGCTTTCCTGCCGCCGAAGTACGTTCGGTCGACCGGTCTCGGGCGACTGGAAAGTCGCCCTTCAGGTCAACCGCGCCCTTGGCGCGACGCCATACGCGATGGCAAATCTGTGGGGCAAGCGCAGGCCTAGGCGGTCGGGGGCGGCGGATTGCGCGGCTGCTGCGCGAGTTCCGTGAGGTCTTTATGTATCGCCGGCCCTTCCGCCTTTTTTGGCAGCGAGCCATGAGCGGCGGTCGCGGTGGCGACGGCGATGGCGGCGGCGGCCGGGACGACTTTCTTCAGTGAAGAAAAATCGGGATGCGTGTGCGCGGCTCGTTGCGATGCGGCGATGCTTGCCAGGTGTTCCTCGCGCTCGGCTTCATCGAGAATGGATTGTGGCACGGGCTTAAGCCCCCAAATCAGTCCGGTCCACGAGAGCACTTTCAGTCCGTAGTAGGTCGGATCGATTTCCCACCAATAGAAACCGTTGCGGGTGGAAGCCTGATACCGGTGGTGATTGTTGTGCCAGCCTTCGCCGAGGCAGATAATCGCCAGAATAAAGCTGTTGCGGGAATCATCCCCCGTTTTGAAACGTCGCCGGCCCATGAGATGGGCCATGGAATTGATGCACGACGTGCCGTGAAAGAGAGCCGTCGTGCTGACGAAAAAGCCCCACACGAGCAACTGCCAGCCATTCGTCCCCAGTTGGGGAGCGTACACTGCCAAGAGGGCACCGATGCCCCACAGCGTGATGGCGAAGAGGAAGGGGACAACGGTGTCGAATCGGTTGAGCCAAACGAGCTCGGGGAACTTGGCCAAATCCTTCACCTTCGAGTAGTCAGTCGGAAAGTTCCGGCGGCTCGTGATCCAGCCGATGTGAGACCACCAGAATCCGTGCACGTGGGGCGAGTGGGCGTCCTCATCCTCGTCACTGTGCTGGTGATGATGACGATGGTGGTAAGCCCACCACAGCGCACCGCGTTGCACCGTGGTTGCGCCCCACAATGCGAGTAGAAACTGGCCGATCCGGGACGTGCTGTAGGTCTTGTGAGAAAAGTAGCGGTGATAAATCCCCGTCACTGCAAACATCCGGACGACGTAGAGCACCACGGCGGCCGCCACGGCGAAGGGGCTTGCGCCAACCCACACGATGCCGAAACAACCCAGGTGTAGAATTATGAACGGGATGCAGCGCATCCAATCGACCTTGTCGGGCTCGTTCCGCATTTTTTCCGGCCCGTCGGGGGTGTAATCGGAATCTATCCATTGTTTAACAGCCGTCGCGGCGCGATGAAGCGCTGACGGGGATCGGGACACTCGGGCGGAACTCATATGAACGAACAAGCGAACGCACGGTCCCCGTATCGCGCAAGCTGCCTTTTGAATAAAAGGCACAGCTTCTTTCCAAGGAAGCTAATCGAGCATGAAACTGGCTGCCGCCGGCCTGCTCTGGACCGGCCAATGGGTGGACTTCCACCCATGCGTCCCTGGCAGTCGTGATTAAGGGACAGGCGATCGCGAGTCGTGATTAAGGGACAGGCGATCGCGGGCTCGTTCGGCCAGAGGAACCGGACACGGACAAATAAGGGACAGGCTATTTCCAGCCGCCGGCAAGTTAAGGGACAGGCTATTATTCCCCGGCGGACCGGTTAAGGGACAGGACCGGTTAAGGGACAGGTTATTGGTGAGTCCGGACAAATAAGGGACAGGCTATTTCCAGCCGCCGGCAAGTTAAGGGACAGGCTATTATTCCCCGGCGGACCGGTTAAGGGACAGGTTATTGGTTTGTCGCTTGTGCGCGGCCTCACGAGCTTGCGACCGGTGGTTCTCGACTTGCCGGCCGTGCCATTGTCCTCCCCGGAAAGGCACTTGTCCGCGAGGTACTTCCGTCTATTTCGAGTCCAGTCGCCGCAAGGTCACATCCCCATTCATCGTCGCGACGCTGATTTCAGGGCCGCCGCCGTTCAGAGTGCCGGTGACCAGCTTTCCTCCCGTGATGGGTGGAATCGGCGGCAAGGGCGGGCGCGGCGGCCGACCCGCCTCTTCTCCGGCGCGGGCCTCATCCGCCCCTTCCCGAGCCGCATTCGCCGCTTCGCGCATCGCTTGAGCGACCTCGCGAGTGGCCTCCAGCGCAACCCGTGACGCCTCTCGAATTGCTTCGTGTGCCTCGGGCGGAAGGATCGAATTGCCAGCGGAGCGGGATACGATCCGCCGACTCGAACCCGTGCGCGGGGTACTCTCGGTTTTTGTCGTGAGGACCTTTTCGTCAAAATCGGTGAGAATCGACCCATTGTGAGTTCGGAGCCGGAGATTCGCTTTCGCCTCCGCTGGCAGGCGCACGATCACTTCGCCATTCATCGACGTGAACGAAACCGGCCGGTGTTCCTGCAGCTGGTCAAGCGAGGCGTGGATCTGGCCATTCATCGTGTTCACGACGGCGCCACCGGAAATCCCGGTGAGCGTGACCTCGCCGTTCGTGCACGTGATGTCGATATTCCCGCCCAACCCGGTAATCCCGATGTTGCCGCCCCAGGAGTTCTGCACGACGACATTCGTGTTTCGCGGGACGATCACATCGAAATCTGCCCGCCCATGCTGGCCGGCGTCGTCCAGGCACTCGAGCGTGACCGTGTTTGCTCGTTCAACCAGCGTGAAACCGGAGGATGACGAGAGCACACGCAATCCATCCTGGCGTGCTTTCTTCGCCGTCGGCTGCACTTCCGATCGAACCTTGATTTCGTGGGTGTCGGTGCCCTTGACGCTCAAATTGCCGCGGGCGAGCTGAATCTTCAACGTGCCTGGTTTCGCCGGATCGGAGAATTGGATCGTGCTGGTGCCGGCGTCGGCGGCGCGCGCCACCGGGACCAGCAGGAACGCGATGCCGGCAGCGAGCAGAACGGAGGGAGATAGATGCGAGTGTTTCATAGAATGGAAGGACTTGTCACATGGGGTTCAGAACTGGGTGAGGGCGCGTCGGGCGGCGTTGCGGACGTTGTCGTCCGCATTTGCCGAGGCGGAAATTTTCTCCAGCGCTGGTTTCGCCTCGACGTCATTGGCGGCAGCGAGGAAGTCGATCATCGACATCTGAACCAGCGGGTTCTGTTCGCGACCCAGCGACGCGACGACGCTGGCCCGCACCACCTCCTGTTCGGCGTGCGGATAAAGAGCATCGAGGGCGCTGAGCCGCACATTCGGACTTGGATCGAAGGCGAGGGAGCTGATCAGGTCGTTGATTACTTTGTCGCCCGGATGTTCGAGCATGGCGGACGTGAGCACGAGGCGCAGCCGATCGTTGGCGGGGCGTTGCTGTTGCTGCAGGAGCGAATAGCTGACGAGCGTACCCATCTTGGCGACCTGCTGTTGCAGCTGGGTAATCTGTTGCTGCATCGCGAGCGCATCCGGAGTGCTGGGACCGGCGGGTGCCACCAACGGATGCGAGGTCCGGCCGAGTACAAATCCGAGGACCCCGAGTGCGCAACCCGCGAGCGCCGGCCAAGCCCAGCGCCAGATTCTCACGCCGAGGGTGGGCGCCGCGGAGCGGTTTCCCGGATGGTCACTACGGGTCAACTCGACAGCGGCGGGACGTTTTTCCGCCGCGAGCATGGTGAAGAAATTCTCCCGCAACGCCGGTGAAGGTGCGGGGATCGGCAGGGTGTCGAGCGCATCGAGCGTCGCGCGGAAGGCGGCGAACTCCCGCTGGCAATCCGGGCAATTGGCGAGATGCGCGCGCGCTTCGGCGTGGGCCGCGATGTGACCGCCCACGGGGGCGACCTCGGTTCCGGTCGTGCGGCGATCGAGCAGCTCGGCAAAGGTGTCACGGGCGTTTTGGCAGTTCATGGCGACGACGGACGAGGGTTGAGCGCGACGAGGGAGCGGGTTCGGTTGATGATGACCACGGGCTCAGGTGAGTTCTCTACGTTCCAGCTGGACGTAAACATGACGCAGCTGCTGCATCGCCCGGTGGGCCCGGACCTTGGCGGCGCCCACGGAACATTCGAGAATTGCCGCGATTTCCGCAAACGAGAGCTCCTGGAAGCGCGACAGCAGAAGAACCTCGCGATCCTTCCGCTCGAGCCGCGCGAGGGCGGCGTGGAGCAACGCATGATCATCATGCGTGGTGGCGGATTGCGCGGCATGCGGCCGGTCGTCCGGATGTTCGTGCAGATCGGCCGGGTCCGTCGGGTACGGGGCGGTGTTCGCGCGACGAAAGTGATCGGCAGCACCGTGCCGCGCGAGATGGTACATCCACGCGGTGAAACTCCCGTCGGTGCGGTACGTGTGACGGTATTTCAGCATTCGCTGAAAAACGGTCTGCACGATGTCCTCGGCGGCCGTGCGGTCGCCGGTGAATTTGACGAGGAAGCCGAAAAGCGGCCGGTGGTGTCGCTCGAAAAGCGCGCCCAACGCATCGAGTTCGCCGTCGCGCACGGCGAGCATCAGCGCATGGTCGGTGCGTTGTTCAGCGACAGTATCCACAGCAGTCGGATTCCGGTCTCGATTAACGGCCAGCGCGGCTCGTGGCGCGAGTGGATTCCCCGAACGCAGGGCGCATGGTTCAGGCGCTCCGGTCGGGCAGGCAGTTTGGGCAGGAAACTCGTCGATCGCGGCAATCACGGCGAAAAGGGGACATGGTCGTTGCCGGAAGAACCGCCGGCGCGGCGTTTGGTTACACGATTTCTCGCCCGCCGGTTCTTCTCCGTCGTTTTTTGCCCTGCTGGTTCCGGCCCGCTTTCAACAATCGAATTTGCAGTGCGCCGCAGTCTGATTTTGTTTCGCCGACAACCCCTTGCCTATGAATCGCCGCGATTTCCTGGTCCGTACGTCCTTGTTCACGGCCGCAGGTTTAATGGCCCGCTCGCTTGCCGCGGAGAAGAAGGCATCATCGTCCGGTTCCGGACAGAAAACCGGCGGACGTCCGCCGACTGCGCAAGCTCCGGCCAATCCGGAGTTCAAGGCTCTCCGGCGCGATGTCGGCTGCTTCACCGCGCGCGGCGGCACCATCGGCTGGCTGGTGAACAGCGATGCGGTCGCCGCCGTCGACACGCAGTTTCCCGACACCGCGGCGCTGTTTCTGAACGGTCTGCCCGGCCGCAACGGTCGCACACTCGATGTGCTGATCAACTCCCATCATCACGGTGACCACACGGGTGGCAACGGCGTGTTCAAGCCGGCGACAAAGATGATTGTCGCGCACGCGAATGTGCCGGCGCTCCAGCGCGAGCGGGCCCAGCGGGACAACACGCTCGAACGTCAGGTCTATGCGGATACGACATTTCCGGATACGTGGAGCAAAACTCTCGGAAGTGAGGTGGTCAGCGCGAAGTACTTCGGGCCAGCTCACACCAAGGGCGACATCGTGACCCTCTTCGAAAAGGCCAACGTGATTCACATGGGCGATTTGATGTTCAACCGACTTTACCCCGTCATCGATCGGCCGGGGGGCGCCAGCATTCGCGGCTGGATCGAGATTCTCGAAACGGTCGCGAAGACGTATCCGGCAGACGCGACGTACATCTTTGGCCATGGCAATCCCAAGTTCGGTGTGAGCGGCCAGCGCGGCGACCTGCTGGTGTTTCGCGATTTCCTATCCGGATTGCTGGATTACACGCAGAAGCAAATCAGCGCGGGCGCACCAAAAGAGAAGCTCATCGCCGTCGATCGCATTCCTGGTTTTGACGATTTTGACCCACAAAACCGCACGGTATCGGCGCTGAGCGTGGCCTATGACGAACTGACGCAGAAGAAGGCGTAAGCGGGAGGTTGACGAGTGGCGGCCGCGACTTTTTTCTGCGCGACTTGAACCCCACCCACGGCCAGGACCGTTTTTCGTCCGGACAGCGGACGGCGTTGTGGGTTTTGTGGATCACGTACGGCACATTCTACTTCGCGCGCAACAATCTGGGGGTGGCGCTGCCGGGGATTCAGGCGGAGTTTGGTTTCACGAAGTCACAGCTCGGCACGGTGCTGATGGCGCTGAAGCTGGCCTATGGCGCCGGCCAGTTTCTCAACGGCCAGCTCGCCGAACATGCGTCGCCGCGAAAGCTTCTGGCCATCGGATTGCTCGCCTCGGCGGCGCTGAACGTCCTGTTCGGCTGGGCGACCTCGCTCTACTTTCTGACGTTTGTCTGGGCCTGCAATGGCTACGTGCAGGCGCTCGGCGGGCCGCCCACGATGCGCGTCGCGGCGAACTGGTTTCCCGCCCTGCAACGCGGCCGCGCGATCGGGATCATCGGCACCGGATATCAACTCTGTGGCGCACTGACGTTCGTCGTCGCGGGTTCGGCGGCGGATTACTTGGGATGGCGCGGAGCGCTCTACGTTCCGGCCGTGCTGGTCACGATCAGCGCAGTGCACATGCTCGTGTCTCTCGAGGATGCGCCCCATTCCGCCCGCCCCAGCGAGCTGCACGCGGCTCGCACCACCGCGCCGGCGAGGCGAAATTCACTTTGGCAAATCCTCGCGGCGACGCTTTCCAATCCGGGGCTCTGGTTGATCGCGATTGCGCTCTGTCTGCTCGACGCCTGCCGTTACGGTTTCACCGACTGGGGCGACACGCCAAAATGTTACGTCGAAGTCCACGGACGGCGGCGGCTCGATCACGCGATTGCGGCGTTCGCGCAGGCGGGCATCACCGATGTGTGCTTCATTGGTGGATACCAGATCGGGAAGGTGAGGCGCGATTACCCGCACTTCACGTTTCGGCACAACGCCGGATGGGAACACAACAACATCCTGCTCTCGCTCATGTATGCCGAGGACCAGATGGCCGGCGGGTTCGTCCCATGACAACATCCCTCCCGCTGGCGCAACCGCCGGGAGTGGCGCCGGTCTTTGACCGGCGTCCCGCCAGTCAGAGACGGGCGCTACCGGCGAATTCGCCCGCGGCAGGGGTGCCACGATTCTTCTGGTTCGCGACGATTTCGAGCGCCCAATCCTTGGGTCACAGAGCGCACAGCGGTCGAACAAGAGGACATGGAGTCGATCAGAGCAAAGCACTCTCACGATGACCAAGACCCTCCTCTTTCCCACGTCGGTTGTCGGCTCGCTGCCGCGGCCCGCCTTTGTGCTCGACTTGATCAACGACCGGCCGCCGCTGGATGCACAGCAGTACCAGCACGAGATGGAGGCGGCGGTGCGGTTCGCCGTCGCGATGCAGGAGCACGCCGGAATCGACGTGCGCGCGGAGTTCGGAAACAAACGCTGAGGGCGGAAGCTTCAAACATTGCTCACGCGAAGCCGCGAGGCTCGCGAAACAATTCAGCTTGGCGATGAGGCTGCATCGCCAACTCGCCACAAGCGCGTGTCGTCAACGTTGCGGCTGGCCCTGCCCTTTGCCCACAAATTCGCCATCGCGTATGGCGTCGCGCCAAGGGCGCGGTTGACCGGAAGGGCGACTTTCCAGTCGCCCGAGACCGGTCGACCGAACGTACTTCGGCGGCAGGAAAGCCGCCGCTCCGGTGCG
>JBBRCR010000432.1:0-7470 GCA_038204695.1 Opitutales bacterium
CGATCACCACGGCGCTCTCATTCTCGCGCGTGATGACCGCCCGCTTTTCAAAATCGATCTCCAAGCCAAGGATCTGCGCCTCGTGACCGAACTGGCCGCGACGTTGCGCGTGCCGCTGCCGGGCCTGAGCCAGGTCGCGCAACTTTATTCCTCGGCCCTGGCACACGACGAGGGCTCGCTCGGCAATCAGTCGCTCTATCGCGTTTACGATCGGCTCGTCGGGCACACCTGATTGCGCGCCGCCCACGCTTGCACCTGCGTTGCGAACGCCTTCACCTCTTCGCAATGCCCCGCAAAGTAATCCAGTCGCTGCTGCACGACATCCAACAGGATATTCAGCAGCATTACTGCCCCGGCGACCGGTATCGCTCGGTGCGGGATGTTGCGGAGCATTTCCAAGTCAGCCTGCAAACCGCACACAAGGCCATCACGGTGCTGGCGCAGAATGGCGTGGTCATTGCCGAACAAAAGCGCGGCCTGCGCGTGCTGGCGCACCGCGCCGACTGGAGCCTCGTGCCGCCCAAGATCGTGCTGCTCTCGAACAATCCCGATCCTCGCTTCAATCAAGCCGTGTTACACGGCGCACAGGATGCGTGTCGTCCGGCCGGTGTTGAGCCCAAGCTCGTCCTCAACACCGAAGTCGATAGCACGTCGCTACATTTTGGGGAGTGGATTGTCGGCCTTAAGGCGGACGGCGTCATCGCCATGAGTTTTCGTCATGCCGCGCTGCCCTTTTATTATGCACAGACCCAGGGAGTGCCCATTGTGTCGGGGATCATCTTCGACGAACTGCACACGCTGCCCGCCGTCCAGCACAACAACACCCTGCACGCCGAAGAAGCTGCTCGATACTTCCATGGCCTTGGAAAAAAGCGCGTGCTTTGCGCTGGTTATTGGGAGCAGAACAACAAACGTTTTCAGGCCTTCCGCGATACGTTTCTGAAACTGAGTCCTCGCGCTGAGATTACCTACGCTTGGCTCTCGAAACCAGAATCCGTGGCGAAACTCCATCTCTTTTTCAAGCATTTCCAGCCTGCGACGGATGCGGTGTTCTCGATGGAATATTCCGCCAACTACGCCGTCGCGCCTTACTTTGTGAGTCATGCCCTTCCAGTGGAAAAGAATTTCGCGGTCTTCAACAACGAGGAGGATATGTTTCAATTTCCCGGTTTGGCGCCGGTGAAATCGTTCGCGCCGAGCCTGCGTCGGACCGGCCGCCGACTCGCCGAGCGCCTCTTGCAGCGCGTGAAAACCGGCAGCTGGTCGAAACCCCTGGTTGAAACAATCTGACGGCGCCGCACTCGACCGTCGCCTGATGCGATGCAGGTGACCGCCTATCCCGCGAACCAAGCCCGGAGGTTGCCCCACCGCTGGGTCCTCTCGGCTTCCACGACGTTCTCTTTTCCACACCGAGATGGAAACCTGCAACGTTCCGCGCCTCTCACAAAGATGAGATGTCGGTGACTTGTGGTCGGCGCCCGGTCCCAGACCACGATCACCTGGCCGCTGCTCGCACCGCAGAGCGAGTGACGGCTGCACAGCGGAATATTTCGATCCGGGCGACGACGACGACGGGCGTTGGCTACTTCCCGGCGGGGAGGTGAGCACTTGTTGACGACGGTGCGCGAAACAAACGGACCGACAACGTTGCGTGAAATGCAACCTCTGCGGTGGGGGGGAATCAAAACGCGTAGTCCGGCGTGAGCCTTGCGACCGTCGGGGTCTTGATCTTGCAGGTCGAGACGCTGGTGGCACTAAAATTGCCGATGATCTTTTCGGCTCCGAGGATGTTTTCGACGTTCAATTGCGCGCTCGTCCGCCGTCCAAAGATTTTGAAATCGTATTTGGCGTAGGCTGTCAGGTAGTTGTCGCCGGGGCGCTGGTAGTCGGTGAAAGCCGCGCCAATCGCATTTGATACTTTAATGCGGCCGCGGAACTTGTCGGTGCTCCAGCGATAGCCGCCGCCGAGCGCGAGGCTCTTCAATGGCCCACTACCGATCGTATAGCGACCGAACAAGGCCACCACGTCCTCCGCGTTGCCGCTATCGCGACGACCGATGGCGCTGGGATCGGGATCCTGTGTGACGTGCGCTTTGAGGTGCGTGTAGGTCACGCTCAAACTGAACCGCTTGGCGAGATTGACCGTGACATCTGCATCGATGCCGTCGGAGGTGAACTGCCCCGCCGTGCCGGTATCGCCCAGCGGAGAATTCGGCGCGATCGCGTTGGGGTTGAACGCCGGGTTATGCTGTTTCCCGGTCGGTCCGCCGAAAATGCCCGCAGTATTTCCGGCGATGTCCCCCGTGTTGAAATTTATCGCGGTGGGATTCGTGAGCTGGCGGTTGAAGTCGAGCGTGTGAAACACGCTGACCGTTGTTACAATCCGCCCCTTCCACGTGTCGAGTTTCACACCAAACTCTTTGTTCTCACTCGAAGGGTTAGCGAGTTTTTCGTGGAACGAATTGCTGTTGAAATTGAACTGCAGACCGTTCGAAAGCAGCCCGTATATGCCGATATGCTCCGTCGGTTGATACATTAGGCCACCATTCCACTTTTGTTGGGTATATTTCTCGCTACCCGTAAGTCTTACATTGGTAATTGCGTTTCCTATATTTTGATACGTCGTGCGGGTCGAATACCACTGCTTGCTATAGCCTCCTCCAACGACGGAAATGAACCCTCCCCGCCGCAAGCAGCGGGGTATCACAGAAAGGGGCTTCGCCCCGATGGCAGCGGGCGGCAGCCATCCTCGCAGCAAGCTGCGTGGAATTGAGCCGTCCCGAATTAAACGGACGGTAGATCGTGTTTAGATTCAACACCCGCCGCTCGTCGTGATCGACGTCGTTGATGACCGTAATCTGATCCGGCCGGTTGTTGCTGCCGTCGCGCTGCTGCCGTGTGACAGCGAGCCGTGCGGCGAACGTTTTGGTGATCGGCTGATTGTAAGCGAGCTGGACGCGATCATTAAACCGGCCGTGTTGTAAGTTCAGCGACCCCTGCCGCTTGAAGGATGCGCGTTTACTCACGAAATTGATCGCGCCGCCGGGCTGTGCTCTGCCGTAAAGCAGGCTCGCTGGACCTTTGAATACTTCGATGCGATCAACGGAAGACGCATCGAGCACACCATTCACTCCAAAGCCGTTGCGCGCTACGCCGGCGCCGCCGTCCTTGGTGCGTTTGGGTCAGATGAAACCGTGAAGGCTCCCGTGCGGGCGTCCTCGACGACGATAAGGCCGGTGCCTACCGTGAGCCGTTTAATCGCCTCGCGCGGGGTAAAGCTTCCCTCCACCACATTTGTCCGGACCTGTCCCACCGTTTTCGTCGCAAACAGGACCTCCTGCCCGGACTGCGAGGAAAACAGTTTGAGCGATCGCTCCGCTGTTTCGGAAGGCAGCTTGAAGTCGCGGGTCACTGGAGATGCCGGATCCGCAGCCCTGGCGAGCAGCGGCAGTAAACCGAGCAGGCACGCTAAAAATGTCTCAATCAGTCTGCGGAGAGGCGGTCGGTTGCGGTGGGGTTGGTAGGGAACCATAGCCCTATAGAGACTCGTCACAGCCCCGGTTTCCCTACGGGAAATTTCGCGAAAATGAATAAATGTGATCCAGCGAGGATTTCATTCAAAGCTGGAGGCCGGGGTCGCGCAGGAGTTTGTCATACTCGGTGTAGCCATTCGGGAGGCCGAGGTGGCTTGAAGCGACGCGATTTTTTCTGCGTCGCGCTGGCAGACGGCAAGGGGATTGATGTTGGGGGGTGCGTAATAGATCGGAATGAACTCCGTGCCGAAGCCGCGGCCAACGATCGCGAGATTCTTTTTTTGTAATGGGGAGAAAGGCCGGCGGCGGAAAAGGTCAGGAAATTCGGCCCGGTCAAACATATCACGGACTTCGCAGCATCAATTCTTCTCCGTGCTGCGCAGCCACGACGCCAAATTCGGCGTGCAACAATCGCAGCAGTGCATCGACATTGTCGGCGCGCAGCGTGCCACTCAGTTCAAGGCGGTTAAGGTTTGTGTCGCCAATGACAAGTCGCTTCCCGCTGTATTGATTGAATGTCGCGACGATGTCCGCCAGCGAGGTCCCCGAAAGTTCCAGTCGCGGAATCCGCCATTGCAGACGGTCGTTAATCTCCGCGACCGAAAGCAGCTGCGGCACCTTGACCAATTCGTCCGCCCCGATCGTCGGAATCAGGACCCGGTGGCCGGCATCAAGCGTGATGGCGCCGCCCAGCGGACTGCCGCTCGTGCCCGCGGGCTTGGGCACAGTAACGGAATTCTCCGCGACGGAGACGCGCCCCTCTGTCACAATCACCTCAAGTTCACTCCGCCCGAACTGAATCGCAAACGCCGTGCCGACGGCACGCACGTTGATCGTGCCCGCCGTCACGATGAACGGACGCCGGGCGTCTTTGGTCACTTGGAAATGCGCACTGCCACCCTTCAATTCGACCAGACGCGCCAGAGGGGTGAAGGCCACGTTGATCCTCGCCCCGCCGTCGAGTTCGACGCGCGATCCATCGGACAGCACTTGGTGGGTCGGGACGCCGTCGGTTCTCGCGGCGATACGCTCCGGAAGCGGCAGCGGCCGGGGGTCGCTGCGCCAGAACATGACTGCGGCCACGACGGCCATAATCGCCGCGCCGCCGGCCATCCGCCGGTGGCGGCGTCTGCGCCCGTCAGCTCGAAGCACCGCGACAATCACATCATTCGCCAAACCGTCGGCAACTATTTGATCGAGAGTCGGTGAGCGGGTCATCCAGTCTCCTCCAACACCCCGCGAAGGTCGTGCGTTGGATTTCATTTCATGCCTTTTCGTGGTTGGGCTCTCCCATAAGCCTCCAACCGCTTTACGCCGCGCGCGACCTGCTCGTCCGCCGTTTTCTCGGAAATCCGCAGCGAACTGGCCACCTCGCTGCGCGACATGCCTTGAAGTTTGTAGAGGATGACAACCTCGCGACATCGAAGTGGCAGACGCATCAGGGCATCTTTTACCATCTCCACGCGCTCGGCGTGGTCGAGGACTTCAACGATGCCCGGAGCCTCGTCCGCAGACGACAATGCGGTGCCGTTTAAAATCCCGATGATCGGCGATGCCCGCTCCTTGCGCACGAGGTCGAGTGCAATGTGTCGCGCCACAGTAAAAAGAAAGGCTTTGACCGACTGGATTGGCTCCTTGGCGCGGGCGCGCCACACCCGTAGATAGGACTCCTGCACCACGTCATCCACATCGCCAATGGATGGAAACGAGCCGCGCACGTGCGTCCGCAACGAACGGTCGTGGACAAGCACGTGTTCGTGAAACCAGCGGACATCCGCGGGGCCGGAATCGACGGCAGAGGTGGCAGAGGTGGGTGAGTTCACGTGAAGGGGATTCGTTTGTCCGCGATCGGTCGCGGGACTATATGCGCGGTGAGTTGCGCCCGGAGCGTGGCGCGAGGGCATCGCCGGATAATTTGGCGGAGCTATTCATTTCAAATGTTCCAAAAAGGCCACGAGGTCGCGAAATTCCTCGGTTGTGAAAAGGGCGGGCAATCCCTCGGGCATCAGCGATCCGCTCATCGCGCCGAAGGAGGCCACGTCGGCTCCGCTAATCGTTACCGCCGGCCGTTCGGCACCAGCGTGAGCCCCGTCCACCGCCCGCGAGCCCAGGCGGAGCCGCCGGCTTCGGGAATCTTTCCGTTCGAGTGTGTGTTCGACTCAACCTGGATCGTGTCCCCCGGCTTCAACACCACTTTTGTCCAAGTGTGCGCGGCCGGGCTGCCGTCGGTTCGCGCCGGATTTCGGAAATCGCCAACGAGTTTACCGTCGATCCGCACCCGGTAGGTCGATTCCCCGTCGTTCTCGCTCAGCGTGGCGACCGTTAGATCGTAGTCGCCGGCGACGCCGTCGAACCTCGTCCGCGCTGCGGCGAACGCTCCTTTGTGCTGCTTCGCATCGACCGCGAGTGCGTGCCGGGATGCGTCGGTGCTGCGGACGTCGCGATAGTAAGGCACGAAATCGCCTTCCGCCACCGAGGTGAAATCGCGCAGGGCTTCCAACACATACGAGGGGGATGCCACCGGCGTTTTGATATCGAGAGCGCTCGTCCGCGCCTCCGGGTTGTCCGCCGCATACACCGCGATCCGGTCGATCCCGAAGCCCGGCGAACGTCCGCCGATATAGACTTCGTTCAGTCCCGCGAATAAATCGAAACGCGCCACGCCCCAGTCGAGCCACGTGAATCCGGGGCCATCGCGCAACGAATCCCCCATCCTCACGATCGGCTTCTCCCGCGTCGCCCGCACCCCGGGGCGCCCGACCCATACATCGTTGTCGCCGTCCGCTTCGCGATGGTGATTCCGCAAGTCGAGCAGATACGCGCCCGGTTGCTCGACCAGCAAACGCACGATGAGCCATTCCTCGGGCGATCCCTGCCGGACGTGCAGATGGTCGTTGTTGCCGCCGAGCCCCTCGATGCTGCGTGATCGCGCGGGACCGCGCCACTCAAGGTAGCTCTCACCGGTGAAACCCCGCGGCTCCTTCGCCTCCGCCCAGTGCGAATGATGATCGATCTGCTCGGCCTCGATCGCGACATGACCGTCCTTCAGCGACCAGGCTTGCCGGGGTCGAAATTCGCTCTGCGCAAACATTTCCGCGGGTGGAGCGGGCACAGCGCCGTTAGCGGTCTCCGCGGGGCCATCTCCTTGCGGCGTGAAGTCCGGATCGAGCGAGAGCACAATTTTGTCGAGGCGCCAGTTCGGAAACCGATACGTGGGCGGCGGCTCCGGCGTGTGGTGCTCGGGCTCGGAGCCTTTCGCGATGACGAGCGTGTGCCAGCCGGGCTTGTCCACTCTTACGACCGCCGCCACCGGCGTCTTGCGGTTCTCCGCCTTCCGGGCTGTGGCGCGGCTGATCCAGCGGAGCGTCGGCTCCAATCTCATCTCGAAAGAATGATCGCTGCGCGGTTCCGGCGCGTGGTCGAAGAAAATCTTCGGCTCGTCCGAGCCGGCGGAGCCGCCGCTCTGGCCGAGCAACCACACCTGGTAGTCTCCGGGCGTCGTGAAATGAATCGCGTAGCTCAAATGGTCCGTCCACTTGCCGGCGCGAATCAGCATCGCATTGGCCTCCGGCGGCGAAATCGCAGGCGCCGGCGTGAGCGCGAGATCGGTGGCGAGATGATCCTTGCCGGCGAGCACCACGGGCACGGCGACATGGCGCAGTTTGCCGGCGAGCTTTTCAATCCGCACCGATATCGGCACCACGATCACAGCCGCCCCGGTCGCGCGCTCAGGCGTGAAAGCGGTCGCATCGAGCGGCACGACCGCAAACCCCGCGCCCTCCAGGCGCGCCAGCAACGCCTGCTCCGGCGGCGCCAGTTTCCTCGAATTAGTGAGAAGCAAAACCCGCTCTCCCCCCGCGGTGCTACCCGCCGCCCAGCGCACAGCGGCATCGAAGAGTTGCTGAAACGCGGGCACCCCTGGCTGAGGCGCCGGAGC
>JBBRCR010000433.1:0-7466 GCA_038204695.1 Opitutales bacterium
TTATGCGGCGATCCCCGGCTGGACGTGGCCGAAAATTGTGGATCTGTTGAAACACGTCTGGCTGCCGGTCGTGGTCCTCGGCTTCGGCTCGGCGGCCGGCATGATTCGCGTCATGCGCGCGAACCTGCTCGACGAGCTGAAAAAACCGTACGTGACCACGGCTCGGGCGAAAGGCGTGCGGCCGCTGCGGCTGCTGCTGCGGTATCCCGTGCGAATGGCGCTGAACCCGTTCATCTCCGGGCTGGGCGGACTGTTTCCCCACCTCGTCTCCGGCGGCGCAATCGTGGCGATGGTGCTCAGCCTGCCGATGCTGGGTCCCACCCTGTTCGATGCGTTGATTGCCGAGGATGTTTATTTCGCGGCATCGATGCTCATGTTGCTGAGCGTTCTGGGGGTCGTGGGTACGCTCGTGAGCGATCTGTTGCTGCTGTGGCTCGATCCGCGAATCCGCATGGGTGAAACGCCGCCTTAGTTTGGCCGCGCGCCACGACCGGCGGGGTTTCCCATCCGGGTCCCGCTTGCGCCCGGGGGACTGCTGGTTACGGTGGCCCGCATGATCCCCCCCACTGTTTTGTCGCGTCGTGAAGCTTTGAAGACTTTGGGCGCGGGCGCCGCCGTCTTGGGCTTCGGCGGCGTCACGGGCCAGGCCGCGGCGAGCCGGCCGGCCGGCAGCACGCCCACCACGCAGCCGTTAAAGTTACCACAACTTGGATACGGCTATGATGCGCTCGAGCCCCACATCGATGCAAAGACGATGGAGATTCACTATTCCAAGCACCATCAGGCTTACATCACCAACGCGCAAAACGTGCTCAACGAGCAGACCACGCTGCGCCACCTGTCGGCGGAAGACATGCTCCGTGACTTGTCGGCCCTGCCCGAGAAGGTGCGCACCCCGTTGCGCAACAACATCGGCGGCCACGTCAATCATTCGTTCTTCTGGCGCGTCATCGGGCCGAAGGGTGGTGGCGCGCCCAAGGGGGCGTTGGCCGATGGCATCGCGCGCACGTTCGGTTCGTTCGATCGGTTCAAGGGGGAGTTCGCGAATGCTGCCACCGGTCGTTTTGGCAGCGGTTGGGCCTGGCTGACGTTGAAGGACGGCAAACTCGCGGTGAGTTCCACGGCGAACCAGGATTCACCGATTAGCGAAGGAGCGACACCGTTGCTGGGTCTCGATGTGTGGGAGCATGCGTACTACCTGAAGTATCAGAACCGTCGGGCCGACTATATTGGCGCCTTCTGGAACGTGGTGAACTGGGACCAGGTGGCGGCGAACTTCGCGGCGAAGTAAGTCAACTGGGGTTGTAGCCAGCGAGCGGTGCGCATCACACCGCCGGAGCGGGGCGAAGGCTCTGCGTCTTGGGCAGAGTCGCGGCCGACGGCGCGCGCATTCCGGGTGGTGAAAAAAAGCGCGGGCATTCGCCCGCGCTGCTGGACCTGAAAGCTGGTCACACCCGTCTACTCAGTCGTGCGCGCCTTGGTGGCCGGTGTGACGCCAAAAAATTCAACGATGTGACCGACGTCCGTGTACCCCCGTGCGCGCAACTTTTCCTGTACCGTCTCAATCGCGCGGCGGAGTTCATCCGCGAGGGTGACATCGAGTTCTTCCACCCGGTTGGTGTCCTTGCACACGACATGATAACGGGTGGGCTGGCCCAACGTGATTTCGTAGACGGCGGTGCCGTTGTGAAAGAATGCCCGCCGCACGAGCCCGATTTGCTCGAAGGCGGCCATGCAACGGTAAACCGTGACCAGGTCGCAATTGTTTGGCCCGACGTCCTCATGGATTTGCTCTATGCTGGTCGGCTGCGCGTGCTTGCTCAAGGCGCCCAGGATCGCAAGCCGCGATTGGGTGATGCGCAGGCCCGCAGATTTCAGTTTTGACGTCGCCAGTTCGACGGGCGTGAGCGGCGCGTGATCGCAATTTCCGTTGCCGCCGAGGGGGTGATTGGTTTGGGTGGAAGCGATCATTTTTACAGAAATATGACGCGTATTAGGGGATTTTCCAGACTATAGTCACTCACATTAACACTCATGCCGCGGCGGCCAATTCCGAGGGTTGCGCCGCCGCGCGCGGTGTGCCAACGTCGCCCTTTGGTCGATGCAAAATCCGGATTTTAGTGAAATCGTGACCCTCATCTGCAAGGAGGACTCGCGGTATGACCGCAAAGCGTACGACTTTGTTCGATTGGGCTTAGATCACACGGTCAAGGAGTTGAGAAAGAAGGACGCCACTCGCGCTGAGAAGTCGCGACACGTCAGCGGGCCGGAATTGTTGGACGGATTGCGGGCCTACGCGCTGGAGCAATTCGGGCCTCTGGCCAGAACGGTGCTCGACGCTTGGGGCGTCAAGCGGTGCCGCGACTTCGGCGATATCGTTTTCAATTTGATTGAGTATAACGTCTTTTCGAAAACGGAGAGCGATCGCCGCGAGGATTTTGGCGACATCTTCGATTTCGAGGAAGCGTTCGTAAAACCCTTTCAGCCGGCGAAGCGGCCGCGTGGCGCATCAGCGGCCGAAGCATTCGGCACGGCCTGAGG
Organism: Opitutales bacterium; assembly: GCA_038204695.1. Lineage (GTDB taxonomy): Bacteria > Verrucomicrobiota > Verrucomicrobiia > Opitutales > Opitutaceae > ER46. The sequence continues at coordinate 2,542 of JBBRCR010000433.1, forward strand.
CTCGTCTCGCCGGTTGCATCCGTGCGGCTCAACTGGCCACCTGTGGATACTTTTTTCATGTCCACCAAAACGACGGCCACGGCCGGTGATCTCCAGCTACTCAACGCATTTTGGCGCGAGCCCGTTCAGCGGACGATTCTGCCCAACGGCACCACCGTCCTCTTGAAACGCGACAGCTCGGCCGCGCTCGCGTCCGTGCAGGTGTGGGTCAAGACGGGCAGCATTCACGAGGGCGCCCACCTCGGAGCCGGGCTCTCGCACTATCTGGAGCACATGCTCTTCAAGGGCACGGAGCGGCGCGCCGGTCGCGAAATCAGTGCGGGCGTGCAGGCTCACGGCGGCTATATCAACGCCTATACCACCTTTGATCGCACAGTGTATTACATCGACTTGCCGAGTGAACACACTGCGGTTGCGATCGATTTGCTTGCCGATGCCGTGCTGCACTCGACGCTGCCGGTCGGGGAGGTCGCGAAAGAAAAGGAGGTAATCCTGCGCGAGATTGCGATGACACGCGACGACCCGGACAACCGGCTTTGGGATGCCTTGTTTTCGACGGCGTTTCGCGAAAATCACTGCCGGCAGCCGATCATCGGCCACCAAGATGTATTTTCCGCCGTCACGCGCGATGATCTCGTCGGTTATTATCGGTCGCGTTATGTGCCCAACAACCTCGTCGTCGTCGTGGTCGGCGAGATCGACCTGGCGGCGACGCAGGCCGCGATTGAAATGCATTTCGGTTCGTCACCTCGCGTCAGGCTTGCGCCGGTGCTTGTGCCGGAGGAACCGGCCCAGCTCGCCCCGCGCGCCGAGCACCGATTCGAAGATGTGGAAGTAACGCGCAGCGTGCTCGCGTGGCCGATTCCAGGCCTGGCCCACGACGATGCGCCAGTGCTTGATCTGCTCGCAACCATCCTCGGCCATGGGGACAGTTCGGTCCTGTGGCAGGACGTGCGGGAACGGGCGGGACTCGTCCACACGATTGATGCGTCCGCTTGGAATCCGGGCCCCAACGGCCTCTTCTGCATCGCATATACCTGTGACGGCCCGAAGCGCGAGGCCGCGGCCATGGCGGTCGAGCGCACGTTGGCGCGTTGCGCCCGCCGGGGATTCACTCCCGCGCAGCTGAAGAAGGCGGTGCGGCAACTCGTCGTATCCGAAATTAACTCACGCAAGACAATGAGCGGCCAGGCGGCGCGTCTGGGCACGGCCGAAGTGGTGGTGGGCGATCTCGACCATAGCCGGACCTATTTCGAGCGGGTGCAGGCCATCACGCCGGCGGAGGTCCGGCACGTGCTCCACAAGTATCTGGCGGCCGCGCGGCGCACGGCGGTGTCGTTGAATCCGGTCGGCTCGTGTCCTCCGGCGATCACGTCCGTGTCGGAGACCGGGGGGACTCCGGATTTTTCCGAGGTGAAGCTGCCCAACGGAGCGCGGTTGCTGCTGCAGATTGATCGACGGCTGCCGAATCTGCACCTGAGGCTCGTCATGCAAGGAGGGCCGCTCTATGAACAACCCGGCAAACGCGGGGCGACGGCGCTGCTCGCGACGATGCTGACGAAGGACACGCGAACGCACAGTGCGGCCGAAGTGGCGCAGTTCATCGAGGAGGCGGGTGGCGAGTTCTATCCGTTTGCTGGCAACAACAGCCTTGGGCTGGCCGCCGAGGTGTTGCCGACGGATGCGGATCGGGCGCTGCGCGTATTGGCTGAGGCGATCCTCGCGCCGGCCTTCAAGGCCCACACGGTCAACACTGAACGTGATGCCCAGGTGGCGGCCCTCCAGCAGGACGATGACGACGTCGTGACGTGGGCGCAGAAAAAGTTGCGCGAGAAATTCTTTGGCGGGCATCCCCTGGCGCTTGGCGCGAGTGGCGACGCGGCCGGCGTCAAAGGGCTCACGCCCGCCGATCTAACCGCGCTCTTCCGGCGCTTGTGCGTCGGCCCGAATGTCGTGCTCGCGGTGGCGGGCGACTTCGAATTGAAGAAACTCGGGCCCAAGTTGAAGGCATTTCTGGCGAGGATTGCGCGTGGCGCCGCCCCGGTGCCGCCCGTTTTTTCCGGCCGGCCCGCCGCGCTGCCGGCGGAAACGGGCGACTTTGTGCTCACGCAGCCGCGCGAACAGTCCGTGGTATCACAGGCCTTTCCCGGACCGCGCGTCCATGCCGCCGATTTTTACGTGGGTGAAGTGGCGGATGAACTTTTCAGCGGCATGGCGTCGCGGCTCTTCGAGCGCGTGCGCGAGGAAAAGGGGCTGGCTTACTTCGTCCGTTCCGGCCGCGTGTCGGGACTCGATGCCGGTATGTTCTATTTTTTCGCGGGAACCCAGCCAGGTCGCGAGGCGGATGTACTGGCGGAAATCGATGCGGAGATTGCGCGCATGCAGACAGGAGCCGTCGAGGCGGTCGAGTTGGCCCGCTGCCAGACGCGCTTGAAAGCCGGCCGCCGGCAAAGTCTGCAAACAAACTCCTCGCGTGCGATGCAAGCCGGGCTCAACGCGCTCCAGGGACAGCCGATCAATGATTGGAAGAACTACGATCAGCGGATAAATGCGGTGACGATCGCGGATTTGGCGGGATTTGCGAATCGCTACTTTCCACGTGCGCAACGGACGCAGCTGATCGTGCGACCTTGAACGGGCGGTGCTGTCATTGGGTGCGGTGGATCCGATATCGAAGTGCGACGACGGTGGGGCCGAGGATTTGACCGGACTGTTTCCGGATGCCGACTACGAGTTTCATCTGACCCTTCGGCGCGGCGAGCCGCAGGAGTTTTTTGGAGTCCGGGATCCGGCGGGACGAGTACTCGCCGAGAGGGCGCGCTGGATTCGCGAGGAACCGCAACGCTACGCGGCGCTTCAACCGGAAGGTGCGCCGCTGCTGGGCGAGTTTTCCGCGATGGCCGGCGGCTGGTGCCTTCCGCCGTTTGAGAATGTGCAAACGCTGGCGACCTCGTGCGAGCCGGATGTGTTATTACTTTCCCCCGATGCCGATGGGGAATTTCGACTCCGCGGGGGCGCCCTTTGTTTTCCGACCGCCTGGGCGTTGGAAGATAAGATCGGGCGGAGAATGGAAGTCGTGCATGCGCCTGTTCCGGGGCTGAACCAGGCGCTGGGAGCTTTGAGGCGGGCGTTGCGCTCAATGTCTCCAGAACTTGCTGAATACAAGCGAATCAATGCAGTTCGGGCCGAGGTAATCAGGTTGCTGGATTGTGGTTGGAGTCGAGGCGCCAATTTGTTCAGGCTTTGCCCCGCATGAAGAAACTTACCTCGAGACTAGTCCTACTCGTGAGTGCACTCGCCTTTGTTGGCGCATTCACTGTTCCCGTGATGCACGCTGCGGAGAAATCCGCCGCTGAAAAAGCGGAAGCCAAGAAGAAGAAAGACGCCGACAACCTGAAGAAGTACGACAAGAACAAGAACGGCAAACTCGACCCCGATGAGGAAGCCGAGCTGAAGGCCGACCAGGCGAAGGCGAAGGAAAAGAAGAAGAAGTCCTGAGCACCTGACATTTTGATTTTCCCAGCCCGGCTTTCCGCCGGGTTTTTTTTGGATCGTCGCGGGCGACAGGGTCGCGCTGCGACGAGCGCGGGCGAGTGATCGTCAACCCACTCGCTGGCAGTCGCAGTCAGCTCGGCTAGGCCTGCGCTGGCCCCACAATTCTGGCCAAGCACGTCGGCATTCGCACCGGAGCGGCGGCTTTCCTGCCGCCGAAGTACGTTCGGTCGACCGGTCTCGGGCGACTGGAAAGTCGCCCTTCCGGTCAATCGTGCCCTTGGCGCGACGCCATACGCGATGGCGAATTTGTGGGCAAAGTGCAGGGCTAGGCGGCGCCCCGCCCGGTGAATTTCCCGCCAGCAATTTTCCGCAGCGCCAGGAGAAACTCGCGGTTGCCATCCGCGCCCGTGATCGGCGAATCGATGCTGCCGATGAACTCCACGGCCGGTAATTCCGCGAGCGCAAAATCCCGCACCGCCTGTAATGCTTTTTCTTGTACGGCAGCGTCGCGGATCACGCCACGACCGCGATCCACCGCCGCCTTGCCGGCTTCAAACTGCGGCTTCACGAGTGCGATCAGCGTTCCGCCCTCCCGCAGGAATGGCCAGACCGCGGGCAGCACGGTCTTGAGTGAGATGAACGAGAGGTCCATGACCACCGCGTCGAATTCGTGTCGCGGTAGATCGCGGGCGGAAACGAATCGCGCGTTGATCTTCTCGAGGTTGGTTACGCGCGGATCGCGGCGCAGCCGGGGGTGAAGCTGCGCGCGCCCGACATCGACGCACACCACGTCGGTGGCGCCGGCCTGCAGCGCGCAATCGGTGAAGCCGCCGGTCGACGCGCCCACGTCGAGCACGTGCGCGCCCCGCAGATCAACCGCGAACCGTTCCAGGGCCGCCGCGAGTTTCTCACCGCCTCGGCTGACGAAACGCGGTGGTTGTTCAATCGTGAGTTCGAAATCCGAAGGAAACTCCTTGCCCGGTTTGTCGAGCCGTTCGGTCCCGTGCCACACGCGCCCGCTCATGATCAACGCCTTCGCCTGCGCACGCGATTCCATCATCCCGCGCGCCACGAGCAGTTCGTCGAGCCGGAGTTTTTTGGGCACGGACATCGCAATTCGCTTCGCGCTCAGCGGCGCTTCGTCGCGCGATTTGGGACCGATACCGGGCGCGACTGGCCACGCGGCAATTTTTGGCGGGCCGGTGACCAGCAGGTGGTCCGGCCGCCGATCGTCGCATGCGCCAGCGGCTGACCGGTTTTCGGGCAGCGGCCTCCACGGCGCCAGCGGTGTCGGAACAACCAGGTGCGCGGGATATTCACGTTGAGATCCTTTGGCAGGGTGTCGCCGCCTCCCGCGATCGTGGTGAGCGCCTGACGGCAGACCGTGCGGCATTCGCGCCAGAGCCCCGGCACTTCCACGAGCGTCAGGC
>JBBRCR010000434.1:0-7463 GCA_038204695.1 Opitutales bacterium
AGACAGGGAAGACGGGGAAGACATGGAAGACGGGGAAGACAGGGGGAGACGGGTGAGACTTCGGAGCTGACGGTTGCAGCCCGTATCTCCCAAACCGGCGGGCTCAAGGCGCCGGTTGAACGCGCGCAACGTCCAGGTTGCTCCGCGCATCCGCGTAGTCCGGCTTCAGTCGAAGCGCCTCCTCGAACTGCGCAATCGCCTCGGCGCGCCGCCCCGCGGTGAGCAGGGCACTGCCATAATGGTTCCGCGCCTCGACGTCATCTGGCTTCAGCCGGATCGCTTCGGCGAAGTGGACGATCGCTTCGTCGAGCCGGCCCAATTCGAAGCACGCGCTGCCCGCATTGTAATGGGCTTCGACCAGCGCCGGATCGAGGCGCAGCGCTTCGCGATAATGCGGCAGCGCGCGTTCCGGTTTGTCCTGTTGAAAATAAACGTTGCCGAGGCTCGAGTGCGCCACCGCCAGTCCGGGGTCGAGTTGCCGCGCGCGTTCGAATCGCTCCGTGGCCCCCGAGGCATCGCCTCGCCGGAACAAGGCCCGCCCATAATTATACCAAGCCCGGGCGTAACCAGGCTGCCGACGAATGGCCTCGGCGAAATGCGGCAAGGCCTCCTCGACGCGATCCTGGTCGAGCCACGCGTTGCCCAGGCTGTGGTGATATTTCGCCTCGCGGGGATCGAGCGCGATTGCGGCTTCGAAATAAGACACCGCCTCCGCCGGCTTGCCCGCGTCGAGCAGGGCGACACCGCAGTTGTATTGCGCGCGCGGGTTCTCCGGCCGTTTGCGCACGGTGTCGCGCCACAGTCCGGTCTCGCTGTGGTAGTCCGCGTTTCGCGCCACGGTCGCGAAAACCAGCGCCGGGGCAGCCATCGCCACCGCCACCGGCGCCCAGCGTCCCATCCGCGCATGAGCGGCGATCACCAGCGACGAGACCAGCACGGCGAGCGGCAGATACATCCGGTTCTCCGCGATCGGCTGCTCGGCGACGGGCACGATGCTCGAGGTCGGTGCGAGCAGCAGGAGAAAGGCGGCCGCCGCAAATCCGCCCGAGTTTCGCCGCCGCAGCGCCACGACGACCCACGCGAGCACCGCCCCCAGAGCCAGTGCGCAGAGCGTGATCACGGCCGGGTTGCGGACATAAACGGGTCGATCGTACAGCCAGACGATCACCGGCGCGGTCACCATGACCTCCTTGCTCAACAGCCCGAGAGCGCACGCGGCCACCGACACCAAGCTCCAGCGCCACGATGCCCCGTCGTTCGCCCGAATAAACCCGTACAAAGTCAGCAGGTAGAAAAAGCCCATCAGTAGTTCCGTGCGCTGCGAAAGGTACGTCACTGAGCCGGTCAGCAGCGGATGTGACCAGATGAGGGCGGCGGCAAACGCGATCCAGGTCGCCCCGCGCGCACTGCGCGCGAGCAACGTCCGGCGCACAATCCCGAGCAGCAGCAGCGTCGAGCCGATATGCAGCCACAGATTGCCCGCATGGTAGCTGGTTACGGCGTGGCCGCCGATGGCCCGGTTCAATGCCAGGCTGAGATTGGCGAGGGGGCGGCCGCCGATGCCCGACGCTTCCGGCGGGGACAGCACGGTGGCCAACGACCCGACTGAGCGGATCGTGGGATTGTCGCGGATGGCCGGAAAATCATCGAAGATGAACGTACCGGGAAAGCTGTTACGGTAGGCCAACCAGACTGCGCACACGCATCCAATCACGGCGGCAGCGAGCGTCACCCCAGTCTTGCGCGCAACCTGAAGCTTTCGCCGCTGCATCGTTAGTCGGGAACTTTCCTATCGCGGCCCGCGCCCGCAACCAGGATCGGTGGAACAGACACCGGAGGTTACGCCGCTGCATCTCCGGGAGTGCCGAGCTCCAGCTCGGCAAGGTTTGGAAATGTGCCGAGCTGGAGCTCGGCGCTCCCGGAGAATCCGTCTCGACCGGACACACGCATCGCTCGATTGACTCCGTATCATGCCCACTCACTTCGCGGACCCGTCGATCACCCCCGGTGCGGGCCGGCCGACCTCGAACGCCCCGAGATCCGGTGCACGCCCGGAGATCCACTCCGCGGGCAAGGTCAGCGTTTCGCCATTGAACTCGAGTATCCCCACCCCGCCATCGATGCACGTGCTGCCCGCTTTTGGGCTGAAATCGGCGTTCAACTGCGGATCCGCCGTCACGAACTCCTCCTCATGCACATCGCAGTCCTCAAAATTCCGTCCGTTCTGCCAGAGCAGATTCCGGCCGGCGGCGGAATCGCCGTGCACCCGCTTCACCGCGGTTTTCGCCACGCCGGTGATGACGTTGTTCAACAGCACCATGTTGTCGCCACCGGTGATGCCGTACTCGCCGCCCACGATCGTGTTGTTGAGCACATAAACCCGCTCCACCAACTCGGCGCCGGCATAATTCTCCCGCGTATTTCCATCTTTCATACACGCGATTCCGGCCATGGCGTTACGGACGAAGAGATTCCGTTCGACGTGGAAGGTGCGGTCGGACTTGTCGGGATAATCGATCAATTGCAGCCCGTCCTCGCCGTTGCCCGAAATGACATTCCGGCGAATCACGATTGCCAGCGGCGGGCCGGCATATTTGTGCAGCCGCACCTCGATGCCATCGTCCCGATTATTGCGGATGATGTTATCCTCGATGATGGCCCCGCTCGCCTGATCCATGTCGATGCCGTCGTCGCTGTTTCCCTCGAAAACGTTGAAGCGCACGATACCGCGGCCCGCCTCGAAGCTCAGCGCGTCACCATTTCCCGTGAACCGATTGTGCAGGAGCTGGGCGTGCCCGCGAATGGTGACCGCGTGCGAGGCGCCCTTGAACGTGAGTCCGACAATTTTCGTATCCACACCTGCGTTACGTTCGACCACGAGCACACTGGCGCCGCGTTTATCCGGGCCTTCCGAGGCATCGAGGATGGTTTCACCAATGAGCTTCGGGTCGTTACTCGTGAGAAAGTGCGACGCGAGCGTGATGGCCTTGCCCGCCAGTTTAAGCGACTCGCGGTAGGTCCCGGCCGCGACAAGGACGGTGTCGCCGTTTTGCGCAGCGTCGATCGCGGCTTGGATGGTGCGCTTGTCCTGTGGCACGTTGATGGTGGCAGCACGGGCGGAACAGGTGGCGCAAACGACGAGCAGACACGAGGCAAGGAGGGAGCGAGACATGGGTGATCGGGTCGATTGCGGTGCCGGAGAACGGTGAATCGAATGTTGCCCAGCGAAAGGGAGCGTGAATTTGCGCGTCTCGCTGGCGATTCCAAAACAACGCGGTGGCGGGGGCTCACGCGCCAGCGATCGCGAGGAGCGCGCAAAATGCGAATCGTACTGGTCGCAGATGATTTGCCGCGGAATTTCACACCCCGGCAGCGCCGCAACCAAACCCAAGCCTGTTACAGGAGGTCGCGGAGGCAGCAGAGACAATCCATCAATTGTATTTTCCTCTGCTCCCTCTGCGGCCTCCTGTAAGAACTCAGGGTTTTGAAATCGTCGCATATTTCCAACCGAACCCCGTTTTGCCGTGCATTCTCTGTACCTTGTTCCAGACCGGGATGGCGCGCCGGGACAATAACGGAATGTTAAGGACCCATGCCTCCGTTTTCCCTGATAATCCCGACGACCCGTCGGCTGATTCGATCCGCAATACCCGGGCTTCCCTCAACCGGATGTTACAGTCGCGTGCGCCCGATGTGATGATGGTGCAGCGCCACGACGTCCGCCGGCCCGACGGCAGCGGGTTCGAAGTGCGTTACTGGAGTCCGGTCAATTCTCCGCTGCTCAATGCCGACGGTTCGCTGGCGTACATCATTCACCGCGTCGAAAACGTCACCGAGTTCGTATTGTTGAAGCAACAGGGCGACGAGCAGGCCCAGCTGACCGATGTGCTGCGGGAGCGAACGATGAAGATGGAAGCGGACCTCTACGCCCGTTCGCGTGAAGTGGCCGAGTCCCATTCCCGGATTAAGGAGGCGAACGCAGAACTCGGCCGGCTTTACGCCAAGACCCGCGAGTTGGACGCCTTGAAGAACGCGTTCTTCGCGAACGTCAGCCATGAACTCCGCACGCCGTTGACTCTGATTCTCGGTCCAGTGCGCAAGGTGCGGAACGCCACGAACCTGACGGAGGAGCAGCGTCACGATCTCGTCGTGGTGGAGCGAAACGCCGGCACGTTGCTGAAAAACGTCAACGACCTGCTCGATCTCTCGAAGCTGGATGCAGGCCGCATGGAGTTGCGGTATGCGAAGACCGATGCGATGCGACTCGCGGCATTTGTGGCGTCACATTTCGAAAGCTTCGGCGGGGAAAAGAAAATCGACTTTGCCGTCGAGATGCCCGGCGACCCGCTCGTCGTCGAGGTCGATTCGGAAAAGCTGCAGCGGGTGCTATTCAACCTGCTTTCGAACGCCTTCAAGTTCACGCCGGCACAGGGCGCCGTCCGGTTCCGAGTGGAATCTGCTCCGGCAACGGTCCTCTTTGTCATCGACGACACCGGTCCCGGCATCCCGGTGGATTTGCGAGAGGTCGTGTTTGAACGCTTTCGGCAGGTGGACAGCGGCGCGACCCGCGAGCATGGCGGCACGGGGCTGGGACTGGCGATCGTCAAGGAGTTCGTGAGCCTGCACCGTGGGTCAGTGCACGTGGAGGACAGCCCTGGCGGCGGCGCTCGCGTTGTCGTCAAGATCCCGCGAACAGCGCCGGAAGGCACGCCGGTCGCAGCGGAGGAGAACGGGATGGATGACGATTTGGCGTCCTCGGCGGTCGCCGGATTTCATTCGCCGGAGAAACCGTCCGACGGCGCGCAGCATGGCGCGAACTCGGAGACTCCGCTGGTGCTGGTGGTGGAAGATAATGCCGAGATGAACGCGTTCATCGCCGCGAATTTGGCGGAGCGACATCGTGTGATCACCGCGGCCGACGGACAGAGTGGGCTCGAGCAGGCGCTGCTCTTGCGGCCGGACCTGATCATCAGTGACATCATGATGCCGCGATTGAGCGGCGAAGGGCTGGTGCGGGAGATTCGGCGTCATCCGCACATGGACGACGTGCCAATTCTCGCTCTGACCGCACGAGCGGACGAGGCGCTGCGTGTTCAGTTGCTGAGCGAGGGCGCACAGGACTGCCTGATCAAGCCGTTCCTGGCCGACGAACTGGTGGCGCGGGCCACGAGCCTGATTGATCGGAAGAGGAAGGCCGAGGCGGGGCTCCGAAAATCCGAGATACGCTACCACACGCTTTTCAACGCCATCGACGAAGGCTTCTGCATCATCGAGGTGATCTTCGACGAGCACGACAAGCCGATCGATTACCGGTTTCTCGAAACGAATCCTGCCTTCGAAAAACAGACGGGACTGGCGAACGTTCAAGGACGGAGAATGCGCGAGCTTCGGGCCAATCACGAAGCGCACTGGTTTGCGATCTACGCTCCGGCGAGTTACGGACCGCGTTGTTGTCAGCTGAACCGATGGCTACGGGACCGGACGCATCAATTCTGACGATATTGCGCGACATCACTGAGCGAAAGCAGGCCGAACAGGAAGTCCGTCGACTGCACGAGACGCTGGAACACCGCGTGGACGAACGCACGCAGCAGTTGAATGAGGCGAACGCGAATCTGCAGGCGTTCGCCAACACCGCCGCGCACGACCTGCGCTCGCCGCTGCGAACGATCAACAGTTTTTCTGAAATCCTCCTGGAAGATTACGCAACGAAACTGGACGACGCAGGAAGGACGCATCTCGTGCGCATCAGCAAGGCGTCGGAGCATATGGGCCGTCTGCTGACGGACCTGCTTGAATATAGCAGGATAACACAGGCGGATCTGCACCTCGAGCCGTTGGAACTGGAAAAAGCGGTTCACGACGTCGTCACGATTCTCGGCGACGAGATCGCGGCCAAGAGTGCTGGCGTCACCGTGCAGCCGCCACTGCCGCGGATCATCGGTCACCCGGCGACGGTGACCGTGATCATCAACAACCTGGTTTCGAACGGGCTGAAATTCGTCGCACCGGGCGTGCAACCGCGCATCCAAATCCGCGCGGAAATCATCGGAGAGAACGTGCGACTGTGGATCGAGGACAACGGAATTGGGATACGACGGGAGGATTTGGAAAAGCTGTTTGGCGCATTTCAGCGGCTACACGGCAAGGAGACATTTGCCGGGACAGGATTGGGCCGTGGCGCTCGTGCGGCGCGGGGCGGAACGGATGGGCGGCCGAGCCGGCGTGGAGTCGCAACCCGGGCAAGGCAGCCGGTTCTGGGTGGAGTTCCGGCGCGCCGACATCGACCAGGGCACCGATCGGACACCTTGACGTGGAGTTCCCGGCGAACAGCCGCTATTCAGATATCCGGTCGGCTCACTCGCGGTATTTGAGGCCCGGAATGATCCTGAGCGTATTTTCCGCTGTTTCTGAAATCCAGCGCGTTACGAGCAGGCGCTGAGTCTCGGCGTCATAGGTGAACGCATTCTCATCCAGCCCCGTCGCAGTTTTCAGCACCTTCAGCCCGGAGCGACTCTGCCGGTCGCGCGCGAGCCAAAGTCTGTCGCTATATACAACAGTAAAGCCGTCCGGGTAGTGTCTGTCCTCCGGCACATAAATCTCGGACTGTCCCGGAGGAAGCTCGCTCCGCGTAAGCGTCATGTTGAAAGTGCGCGTGGTAAACGTATAGCCATAACGCTCAACCGCGATGCCCGCCATCACCAGCGGATACGGTCGGCAAATCACATCCATGATATATTTTCGCTCCGCCGTTCCGGTTGGGGTGGAGTCGGAAAAAATCGCCCAGGTGAACGCCTTCGCGTCCCGTTTCGCGCCACGCGAACCGGTGAACCAGGGCTTGATCATCCCCATGCCGGCCTCGTCGAAAACAGTCGCGACTTCAATATAGAGCTTGGTGTAAGCGAGCTGGGCGGCGAGGTCGCTATCATTAGCCACATACGTTTGCCTGCCCCATTCGCCCATCATCAAAGCCGCCCCGCTTGATTTCACCTCATCCTGATGCCTGACCACCGCCGCCTGATGGCGCGCCGCCGTCTCGAAATAGCCATGCGGAGCGAAGATCATCCGGTCGTGTACGCGCGGCATCTGAATCGGGAAGCACGGCAGCGGATGATTCTTCCGGTCCGGAATGTCCACCAGCAACGGTTGATAAATCGCCCACTTGCCGGGACAGATTGAGACCATCTTCTGAATCAAGGCTGTATAAAGCGGAACGAGACTGTTGCGCACCACGTCTTCATAGGCTCTTGGCTCCGGTCCACCCCGCTGGCGGAATGGTTCGTTCAGGAGATCAAAACCAAGGACGGTGGGCTCGTCCGCGTACGCTCTCCAGATTTGCTCCCAAGCCGTAAACAGATGCCGTCGGTTTTCGCCGTCGAGCTGATATATAGACTCCCACTCGTGACGAAATCCTTTCAGCCCATAGAGGGCCATAGAGCGTCATCTTGAAGCTCGTTCGCATC
>JBBRCR010000435.1:0-7456 GCA_038204695.1 Opitutales bacterium
GTAGCGTTCCCGCCGATGTTGGGTTGGTCAACCTGGATTGGTCGCCGGAGCTCGGGCCGATTGCCGGCATCGATTCGGATCCGGAAACGCTGGGCGTGGCGGCAGTCGACCTGCTCGCGGGCCAGCTCCAGGCATACGAACATGGCGTTCCGCAGCGGGAGAAAGTCGTCGAGGTGATGGGACGCTGGGTCGATGGCGCGAGCCTGAAACATGGACGCCGGGCCTGACTTACTACGCGCCCGCCTCGCCGAAACCGCGGATCGCGATCGCGATGTGGTGGAGGGGGCGAGTCGCTGAAGAGGAGGCCAAATTGCGGAACGAGAAGTTCGGCCACAAGTCCACCCGCGGGCCACGGCGGGCGCCTGCCGTTTTACTGGAAAATGGAAAACTCGTGGACGCTGGCCGCACTCCGGGACAGGCTGCCGCATCTTGAGCAATTCCCCGTTCCCGTCCGCCCTGCGGTTGCTGCTCGGTCTCACCGGAACGTGCGGCTGCGCGCAGATCCTCGCACCCTCCGGCGCGACCAAGGCCCCGGCACCGTCCGTCGACTGGCGCGACATCCAGTACGGCGCGGTCATTCCCGACGAGGAGTATGTGGATCAGCCCTACATCGTGCGCTGCGACGATGGCGCTTGGTTGTGCACTCTGACGACCTCGCGTGGCGGTGAGGGTGCCACCAGCTCGCACGTGCTTTCCACCCGCAGCCTCGACCACGGCAAGACGTGGTCGGCCCCAGTGGCGCTCGAGCCGGAGACCCCGCCCGAGTCGGCCTACTCCACGCTCCTCAAGACTCCCGCCGGCCGCGTCTACGCTTTCTACAATCACAACACCGACAACGTGCGCGAAATTCCCGGCCCCGGGGGCAAACCGGTCGTGCGGGTCGACTGCCTCGGTCACTTTGTGTTCAAGTACACGGACGACCACGGAAGAACCTGGTCCGCGCAGCGCTACCACATGCCGATGCGCGAGACCCGGATCGATCGCGAAAACGTCACGCAGGGTAAGATCCGGATCTTCTGGCACGTGGGCCGGCCGCTCGTGCACCGCGGCGCGGTCTACCTGCCGTTTTCCAAGATGGTGGGGATCTCCAACCTCTCGCGCTCGGAGTCGTACTTCCTGCGCAGCGACAATCTGCTGACGGAGCGCGACCCGGCAAAGATCCGCTGGTCAACCCTGCCGGAGGGCGAGGCGGGGCTGCAGGCTCCGAGCGGGATCATCGCCGAAGAGCCGAGCCTCGTGGCGCTCTCCGACGGCACCTTCTGCTGCATCTACCGCACCGCCGCGGGTCGCCCGGCGCACGCCTACTCGCAGGACGAGGGCCGCACCTGGACGCCTCCGGCTTTCCTGACCTACACCCCCGGCGGCCGGGAGATGAAGCACACGCGCGCCGCCAACTTTGTCTGGAAGACCGCCGCGGGAAAATACCTGTATTGGTTTCACAACCACGAGATCCCGAACTTCACCGGCCAGCGGAATCCGGCGTGGATCGCCGCCGGCCACGAGATCGACACGCCGGCCGGTCGCCGGCTCGCCTGGTCGCAACCGGAGATCATGCTCTACGCCGCAGGCGCGGAAACCAGGATGAGCTACCCGGATCTGGTGGAGGATGGCGGCCGCTATTTTGTCACCGAGACGCAGAAGACGGTGGCGCGCGTGCACGAGGTGCCCGCCGCGTTCTTTGCGATGCTGTGGGCCCAGGCGGAAAACCGGCGGGTCGCCGCCGGAGGAGTCGCGCTGGAGCTGGCGGGCGCGGCCGGTGGAGCCGGCAAGACCGCCAAACTCCCCGGGCGCTTCGACCTCGAGGCGACCCCGACGGGCGGCGGATTTTCCGTGGAGATGTGGGTGAAGTTCGCCGACCTCGCGGGCGGGCAAACGCTGCTCGATTCGCGCGATGCGGCGGGCAACGGTTTTTCGTGCCAGATCACCGACCGCGGAACCGTGCAACTGGCACTGCGCGGCGTCTACGGCGGGCCGGGTCGCGAGAACGCCGTGATGACAGAGACCAGCTGGGACTGCGATCCGGGGTTGCTGCAGCCGGGGGGGTGGCACCACATCGTCGCGATTGTCGATGGCGGAGCGAAGCTCATCTCCTTTGTCGTTGACGGCCAGTTGGGCGACGGCGGACGGAGCCGGCCGTTCGGCTGGGCGCGGTTTTCGCGGGAACTCCGGATGATTCCGACCACGACACCCCTCCGCCTCGCCCCTTCCCTGCGTGGGGAGCTGGGCGGGGTGCGTCTCTACAGCCGCCGGCTGTTTGTTTCCGAAGCGGTGGGCAACTGGCGCGCCGGTCGTGAAGCGATGGCGACCGCGAAGCCCGGCAAGTAATCCAACCTGGGCTGTGTCCATGCAGTCGAAGCGGTCCATTCTCTGGGGTGTGCAAACCCAAGGATGGGCCGGGCGCTCCGCGCGCAATCTTCGCCGCTCACCTCGTCCTGGCCGCGCGCACAGCGCCCAGCCCACCTTCGAACCGGCTTGGCCAAAAGGGGCCAATTGCGAGTTCGCGTGGTCCCTAGCCTCCAATGCTCGTGCTTTCCGTGTGTTTTGCCGTGAACCGATCGTATGACCTAGCCCCCGGCGCCGTGAAAAACCAACCTCCCCAGTTTCTTGTCGCCCGGCTCTTCTCGCTGCTCGCACTCCTGGCCGCGCCACCGCTCCCCGGTCAATCCGTTCCCGGCGCCGGGCCCACGAAGGCCCAGGAAGACGCCATCGTGCTCTCCCCGTTCAAGGTCAACACCAGCCGCGACACCGGCTTCGTCGCCGCCAGCTCCCTGGCCGGCGGCCGCCTCGCCACCGATCTCGCCGACACCCCCGCCGCGTATTCGGTGCTGACGCGCGAGTTCATCGACGCGCTCGATATCACCAGCCTCGCGCAGGCCATCGAATGGACGGTGAACACCAACGCCAACAACGATGATGGCTCCGTCCAACTGAGCCAGGTCACCAACTTCTATACCATGAGCCGCGGTGTCACCGCCGGCACGCCCCAGCGGAACTTCTTCCCGTTCGGGGTGAATTTCGACAGCTACAACCTCGAGCGCTTCGACTTTTCGCGGGGTCCCAACTCGATCCTCTTTGGCACCGGCGCTCTCGGCGGCTCCGCCAATGTCGTCACCAAGGCGGCGCGTTTCGATCGCGACACGCGCGAGCTGACCACGACCGTGGGCTCGTGGTCGCATCATCGGGCCACGCTCGATGTGAATCAGCGGGTCGGCCGGCGCGTGGCCGTGCGCGCCAATGCGGTGTGGCAGGACAGTCGCGGCTGGCGCGAGCGCGATTTCTCGAAGGTGCGCGGCGCCACGCTCACCGGCACGCTGCGGCTCGGGCCGGCGACGGACCTCCGGGTGGAGGGCGAATACGGGGAGAGCAGCCGCATGGCCGCCTCTACCAACATCAACGACGGCTTCGGCGGCTGGGATGGCGTGACCACGTTCGACACCCCGCTGACCGCGACCCCCGCCAACGCAAATGCGCGCGGGGTCAGCCGCAACACGACGACGGGGTTCTATGTGTACGCACCGGCGTCGGGCTTCACCGGCGTGATGAATTACCAGAATGCGGGCCTCACGCTGGGCGCCGGCGCCAACCAGCAGGTGCCGATCGCCGGCCGGCTGTACGTGGGCGCGAGCCCGAATTCCGCCGGCACAAACCTGATGTACGCGCTCAACCTGCCCGCCGAGCGCTTCGCCAACGCCCTCGCCGGCTCGGCCTTTCGCATGCCCGACCGCCGCTTTACGGCCTCGTTCGACGCGCCCGTCTTCTGGCAGCGCTACCACGACGTCGCACTGTACCTCAACCACGCGATCGGCCGCTCGCTGTTCTTCGAGATCGCCGGCGATGCCAACCAGAGCTTCCGCTACGCCGAATACACGATGAACGGGCTCCCGGCCACGCTGATCGATATCAACCGCAACCTGCCCAACGGCGCGCCGAACCCGAATTTTCTCGTGCCGTACGGCGAGTCGGTCCGGAGCAAGCAGGTGCGCGACTATACTTTCTTCAACCTTCGCGGCGCCGCCGCCTGGCTCAAGGAGACCCGCTTCGGCGACTTCAAGCTCAACCTCCTCGGCGGCCTCAACGACCAGCGAACGGAGGCGCGGTTCATGCAGCTCTACGCGCTCGTCGATTCGGATCCGCGCCGCTGGCCGCTCGGCAACCAGATCCGCTATCGCTACTACTGGAACCAAACGAGCCGGCCGCTCCCGGAGCTCCCCACCGTGCAGCTCGTCGATCCGGTGCTCGGGATCAACCGCGAAGTCCGCACCGCCTTCCAGCCGATCCCCACCCAGCCGGCCATCAATTCCCAAGCCGACGCCAACTATCATTATGCGCTCGCCGCGGTGAACGCCCGGTTCTTCGACAAGCGCCTGGTGGTCCTTGGCGCCGCGCGCTTCGACGGCTACGAAAACAAATTCCAGTACAACTCCGCCTACGGCGACTACCCGACGACCTGGGACGGCACGACTGTCATCTACAAGCCGGCCGCTCCGCCGGATTACGCCACGCTCACCTATGTTCCCAAGGACGCCCAGGGCCGCGCCACCGGCCCGACGCTGCCGGCCGCCGTCCGCCCCCGCGACGCCAATGGCCTCCGGCTGCCCCAGTACGCCAACGACCGGTTTAAGGACGACACGAATTTCCCCTCGATCGAAGACCGGCAGATCACATATTCCGCCGGGATCGTGTATCATTTGCGGCCGTGGGTGAGCCTCTATTCCAACTTCGCGCAGACCTTCACCATCCCGCCCCCCAACACCACGATCACCAACGAGGTGCTCGCCGCCACGGTCTCGGAGGGCGTCGATGCCGGTTTCCGGTTCAACCTGCTGGACCAGCGCGTGCGGGTGAGCCTGAACCGCTATTTCTCGCAGCAGAACGACCAGCCGTCGAGCGGTCCCCTGTCGGGCTCCGTCTTCAACGGCATCATCAATGCCAACGCCCTCGGCGACTTTTCGGACGCGGGCACGAACCGGCGCGGCCTGCTCAACGTGCCGCCGGCGTTCATCCAGGACCGGCGCCAGCTGCGGGCCAACGGCTACGAGCTGGAAATCGTGGCCAACGCGACCAAGGCGCTGCGCCTCTCCGCCAACTACGCCCGCGCGTATGCCGAGGCGTCCAACGCCAGCGAGTTTACCGCCGCCTACATCGACCGGAACCTCGACGTGTTGCGGCAGATTGTGATCGACGCCGGCGGTCTAATCAGCGCGACCGACGTGGCCTCGGTCAATACCTCGATTCCGCTCGACCAGCGCTCACCGGATGTGAACACCGCCGTCAGCAGCTGGAACTCGATGCTCTCCGGCCGGCGCGGCATCGCCCCGGGCGCGCAGATTGTGCAAAAGACGAGCTCGGGAAACATTTTCGCCGACTACACCATTGGCGCGGGCCGCCTGAAGGGGATCAGAGTTGGCGCCGGGGCGCGCTACCGCGGCCCGCTCGTCATCGGCAACCGCGGGGCGGATTCGATCGTGAATCCCGCGAACCCGGCGCAGGCCATCGACAATCCCGCGGTCGACGCCTACACGCCGATCTACGCGCCGGGTTATACCGTCGCGACCGCCACTCTCGCCTACACGTTGCGGGCGATCAGGAAGTACCCGATCAGCCTGAATCTGCGCGTCGACAATCTCCTGAACGAGGACGAGCCGCACTATGTGAATGTGCTCGCGCGGCCCCCCGGCGGCGATGTCACGAATCCTGCGCGCGTCAGCACGCCCCGGAATTTCTGGTACCAGGTGCCGCGCAACTACAGTCTCACGGCCAAGGTTTCGTTTTGAGATCGATTTACCCGAACCTTCCGGCGGATTGCCCGATGAGAACCCCTGGGGGCGAGATGCCCGATGAGAATGCTGACTTCCTCTGGCGGCGGGGAGCACTCTCCGGCCGAGTAAACTGCCCGTGATTGCCAGTCACCGACGCTCCTCGTCTGTAAGTCGCGACCGGCGGCCTTTGTTGGTGGAAGCGGTAAGCCTGCTCTACTTCGTACTCGCACGCGCCGTCGCACAAGTGACAGCGCAGGAGTGCTACGCGATCGTGAGAGCATCCTGCAGCCTGGCCGCAATCTTGGCTGCGTTCGGACGCACGCGCACCAAACGCGGATTCCACGCCAGCATCGCTTCGCGATCCAACTGTGCCAGTGCAGCATCAGTGAGGCGTTGAGCCGTGCCACTGGGTAATTCCCGGGCCGCCAGTTCCGGGACAATGGCCCAGAACCGGCCGGAGCGGAGCGCCGCCATCGTTTGGGGAAACGACTGGCACGCCAGAGCAGGCGCAAGCGGCACATCGAGCGCCTTCGCGACGGCCCTTAGTGCCGACGTGAATTGTCCGTCGGTCGTTTGGGTGGCGAGCGGTAGCTCGGCGATCGCTTGCTGCAGGGATGGTTTCTTTTTAGTCCGCACTAGATTCTCCGGCACGAGCGCGACGTAGCTCACGACTCCGAGGGACACGGACTTCAATCCTGGCGCCATCGCGTTCTTGCGGATGATGCCGAAATCGAGCCGGCAATCGGTGAGTTGCTGGACGATCTCGTTCGTTCGAAGATTCGCGGTCGCGAAATGCGTGCCGGGAAATTCGTCGATGATTTTTCCGAGCCGCGGAATGACGAGCCACTGGATCAAGCTGTCGCCGGCACCGATGGTGAAGGCGACGCTCTGTTCCTTGCATTCGGCGCGGAAATCATCGAGCGAGCGCAATTGGTCGCGGGCCAGTTCAGCGAGGCGTTCACCCTGCGCGGTAAGCTTGAGAATCTTCCCGCGGCGCTGGGCGACTTCGCAGCCGAAGAACTCCGAGAGTTCGCGCAGCTGTCGGCTGTATTGGCTCTGACGCACCGGATCGCCCGGCGCTGCCTGCGCGATGCTTCCCGCATCGCGCACTTCGATCAAAATCTTCAGGCGATCCAGCGAGAGGCCACGCTCCGCAAACAGATTTTCAAACATGATTACGAAGTCAGGTATCCAACGACAACAACCGTGGCAACGAAAACCCGGATCGGATAGGATGGCTCCGCAATCAGATAGCTCACGTCCGCAAGGATACGCTGACCGCTCCTCCCGAATGGTGGAAACACCTTCGACCTTGGAATAAACGGAGCGCATCCAAGCGGGAACGGCAGGCCGCCCGAAAGCTCGTTTGCCGCATCATCCACGAATCTTAGAAAATCTTCGAACCACCCCTTGAATTTCGTTTCTCACCAGCCGTTGTAACTCTTCACACACTCAACCGTCTCTCTGCCACTTCCCATGAAATCCGCACAATTTATACAGCTATCAGCCCTCCGGTTAACCGGACGGCATACGTTGTGTGCGGGTATTCAACCGCAGGCGACGACATCGAGGATGCGTAGTGAACGAGGTCTTAATCGACCCGATTACGCGAGTCCTTCAGGGAGTGGTGTAACCTAACGCCGAGGCTAATCGTAGCCTCAGACCTCCTGACCCCTGGCTGGAATCAAGCTGAACCC
>JBBRCR010000436.1:0-7454 GCA_038204695.1 Opitutales bacterium
GAGGGGTGGACCGAGGACGGCGACCATGGCGGCGCGCCCACCGCCTTCCAAGGAGAAAACCAAACGCTCGGCGCACTGATGGCGCTGAGATATGCTCCTGACCTTCCGATGGCGGATGTGCGGCGACGAGCTCCGGCTTCGATCCGGCGATCGCCGGTCTGGCCTTCCGAATCCGTGTCTATCCGTGCCAACCCTGGCCAGCGATCCGGATTCCCCGGTAATCCCACGCAGCGGTGCGCATCATCGGGACTTCAACCGCATCGATAACGAGCACGATTACGAATGTGTGTCCACGGGGTCACGGGGTCAGGTTGCTAATATATCACTCAACCGCCGCAAGATGTTCGCGGCGTCCGAGTCCGGCTGCTGCCCGACGATCGCGGTGACTTGGCTCACGCGTGACGCGCTCCCCATCGCCAGGCGTTCCGCCAACCAGCGGTTCGACGCCTCGGTGTTTTGTTTCATCCACGCGGCGACGGCGACTTTCCACGGCGCGCCCTTGGGCTCGGCAGCGGGGTCCGCCTGCGATTGTTCGACTGCACGCAGCGCCGCCTTCAGCCGCTCCTCGCAACGGACTCGGCGCACCTCGCGCGCGCCGCCCGTCTCCCACGCGCGCGCCGATGCCGCCACGTCGTGGTCCTTGATCAATGCCGTCCGGAAGTCCTCGGTGCCGATGGCCCAACCTTGGCTCAGCGAAGCGTAGGCCGGTCCCTTGCCGGCCGGCCCGTCCGCCGCCTGCCACGCCAGATAGCGATCATAGGCGGCCCACCCGGCCGGTCCGTCCGCCAACCTGCCCGCCTCGGCCAACGCGGTTTCCGGCCGCAGCCACGCCGGGCGCTCCGCCTTCGCCCGCAGCCAGCGGTAACTGGACCGGCGCCAGTCGCCCAGCCGGCCGACGGGCGCGAGTCCCGCCCGCACCGGATTGAGTTGGATGTAGTCGCACACCATGCTCAACGCCGTCCCGGCCTGCACCGGCAACGCCTTGTAGCGTCCCTGAAAAATCGACCCGTGCCCGCCTGCCCGCGCATGCGATTGTAACGGTTGGTAAACGTGGCCTGCAGCCACTGCATCCCCGCCGCGAGGTTTCCCTCCGGCGTCTCCAGCGCCAGGTGGAAATGGTTCCCCATGATCACATAGGCGTGCAGCACCCACTTCGAGCGGACGCAGGCCTCGAACAGGCAGCGCTCGAACGCGTCGCGGGCCTTCGCGCGCCGAACGGCCCGATGCGACGGTGGCCCCGGTTAATGACTTGGTAACAGGCCCCGGGAAACTCGAGTCGCAGTTTGCGCGCCATGGCGCAGAGAGGACGGCGCGCGAGCGGTCACGTCAAGTGATAGATTAGCAACCTGACCCCGTTGACATCCCTGACCCCGTTGACATCCCGGAAGGGCGTTTTGGCGACGTTGCTGAATGGATACGGATCAACACCGGATACGGCATTATGACGGTCCAAAGGATCTTTGTTCTTGGCAAGAAGTTGCAAGGCTCTGTCCGCAACGGTTACGAAGATCGTCCCGTGTGCGGCGTATGGCGATTCTTTATGGCGAGGGGGACTTCGTGAAAACCGTGATCATCGCAGTGAGCGCTGGCTACGACTGCGACAACCAGCCGGCCACCTGCGGCGGGCCACGCCTTTATACATAAATCGCGCCGAGTCGCACGAACACGGGCGGGACGTCCATATCAATCTTTGCGAAAGTACGTGCATGATATTCGAGTGAAAGAGGCGCGCTATGCAGAGTTGTGAGCGCACGAACTTATGCAAAGATTGATACTGTTTCGCGTAAGCCAACATGGGCGGGACGCCCATGCCACTCCCAACCCACGGGCGGGACGCCCGTGCCACTTCGAACCGGCAGGCCAGAAAGCCAGCGCCACTTCGTGTCGGCGTGCAGACCGTGCCCGGCGTGGCATGGGCGTCCCGCCCATGTTTTCTGTGTACAACCCATGATGGGCGTCCCGCCCAAGTTCACGGGTTTGCGCCATCCACGCGGGTTCCGACGGTGGATCAGTTTGTGTATAAAGCCATGGCGGGGGGCTCGTGGGCGTCATGCGCGGTGCGAAGGCGATTCCGGCCGCCCTCACGCACGACTGCCTGCCCCGCGGCCGCTGGAACAAGCCCTTCAACGACACCTATATCAACTACAGCCGCGAAGGCCTGCCCATCCACAATTATCAGGACGGGAAGAAGCGGCTCGGCATCTCCGCGCAATATAGCTTCAGCATGCGTTACGCCATGTATCTTTCCATCGTGGAAATGACCGGCTTCGTGCAGGACCTCCGACGTTATGCGCCGGATACACCTGACTGCGCCAAGTCATCGCGGCTGCAGGAACTCGGCTACTTCACGACGATCGACGTGCGCGGAACGTTCTGAGTTTATGCCGCACGAAACCAAGCACGATCGCTGCGGGCGCGGCCGTCGCACCCGATCTCCCGCGGCCAATGCGATCCGGTGGCTGATCGCGGGGGTGCTGCTACTCGGCCCGTCGGCCGCGAGCGCGGCGGCCGCAAAGCGCGTTTCGACCGGGGGCGTCGGCGTCAACGGGCGGAGAATCTCCGCCATGAGATGCGCTGTGGTTGACACAAACCGTCCGCGGTCGACTCTGCTTTGTCCATGAGTGGGAAAATGGCGTGGCTTGTCTGTGCTCTGTTCGCGGTCGCCCGAGTCGGTTCCACGGAGATTCGCGCGGCCGAGGCGGCCAACGACGCGGCCCCAAGGCTGCAACTCGATGTGCGCGATGCGGCAACCGGACAGCCAACCGCCGCCCGCGTTTCAGTCGTGGCGGATGGTGCGGACCATGTTCCCGCCGAAACGAACGAGCACGGGTTGAGGTTCGCATCGATCCACGAAGCCAAGCGACAGAACCAGGTGATCACCTATGTGCGCGGCACGGGGACGGTGGAATTCGCGCTGCCCAAAGGAACCCGCCGGATCCTGGTGAGCGTGGCGAAGGGTTTCGAATACCGGCCCGCCACCGTCGCGCGCGACATCACGGCGGCGATGACGCGGATCGAGATTTCACTTTCACGTTGAGCCGATTTCGCAACAGACGGCTGGTTCGCCACGGACGAGCACGTGCACTACGATCGGCTCGACGCCAGCGCCAACGGCGAATGGTTCACGATGGGTTCATCGTGCTGCCGCTGTCCCGTTCAGCTTCTCGCCTCTCTTCCGCCCGCTTCCACGCGTCGCGATTGCTTGCGATGGCGGGCCGCGAAATGACTGTTGTTCAATCACCGTTCCATGAATGCATCCGCCATTCCCCCCATCGTCGCCGGCTTGGGTTTGTGGGTTTCCATACTCGCGGCAGCCGATAGTCCCAAAGCTGCGCCAGTTCAGGTCGTCCCTCACGACACATCGGGCTGGTTCCCGTTCGAGTTTCCGCTCGACGACACGAATCTCGACAGCATCGACCTCAGCGGCTTGCTCGATGCACCGGCGGCCAAGCACGGATTCGTGACGACCAGGCCCGACGGGCATTTTTATTTCGCCAACGGAAAGCGCGCGCGGTTCTTCGGCACCAACGTCGTGGGCCTCGGTTGCGCTCCGGCAAAGGAACAGGCACCGGTGACGGCGGCCCGGGTCTATGCGCTCGACAGCACCGGCCGGCGCGGACGGCAACTCGATGCTCGAAGCGCGGCCGGCATCATCGAGTTTGATCCGGCTTCCGCCGCAAGCATCTGGTGCGAACTCGTCAGCCCGTGAGCACGGCCGACGCCCAGTGAGTCTCCGCCAAGAAAACGATCCTGCCAGCACGACAGGTCCGCAATGCGGACCAGAGCCGAATCGCCGCGCGCGTCGGTTACAGCTCCGCGATCTTCACATTCCGATACTCACATTTCATCACGGCCCCCGCGTGGATTTGCAGTCCGAGAGGCGCTGCGCCCGAGAACTTCGGGTCGGTGTATTCCGACGCCTTCGTGCCATTGATCCAGCAGGTGAAGGTATTCCCCTTCGCCTGAATCCGAAAGGTGTTCCACTCCCCCTGCGGCTTCATGAGTTTCTGGGCGTTCTTCGCCTGGCCCGCCTCCGGGTAGGCGGGCTTGCCGCCGGTGTAGAAAGAGCCTGACATGTCCACTTTCAAACTGCCGGAGACGCCGAGTTGGAGCTGGATGTGTGGCTTCCGCATCTCGAGGCCGGTGTCGACCCCGCGATCCGTCGTCGACTTCCAGCGCACGTCGAATTCGATCACGAAATCCGCATACTCCTTCTGCGTCCAGAGGTAGTTGCCCTTCAGCGCGGCATTGTTCTCGCCGATGAGGACGCCGTTTTCCACCCGCCAAAAATCCTTCGAGTCCTCGGCTTTGAAGTTGGAGAGATCCTTGCCGTTAAAAAGCGGCACGAACTTCGGCTCGGCGGCGGAGCCATTGATGGCGGCCGCGAAATATAGAACAAATGCGAGAACAACGGTGCGAGGATTCATTGCGCGATAGGATATTCTCACGAGGGATATTTGCTTAAGCCGCCGCGTGCACGGCTTTTCGTCGAACGAGTCTCCGCCGGTGGCAAATGAAGATCGAGAAACGGGCGGATGGGGTCAAAACGGGCGGATGGGGTCATATCGCGGATCGCGGATTTCGAAACGGGCGGATGGGGTCATATCGCGGATCGCGGATTTCGCGCAAACGGCCCCGGCCTGCCGCGTTTCATCCGCGGCGATCACAAGCTTCCAAGGTGCCGCTTTCCGATCTTTGAAGCGATAAAAGTCCCAAAAAAAACGAAGCCTCAGCGCTTCAGAGATCGAGGGCGAAACGTAACGCCACCTTCACCTGATCCATTTGCGCTGACGTAAGCCGCCCCAACCGGCGGATCAGTTTTTCATGACCGACGCTCATCCGCCCTTGGACGTTCACCCGGGACTCTTTGTCGAGGAACTTCGCTCTCCCGGGAGCGGGTTCATCGCTTGTCCAAATGCGAGAAGTCCTCCTGGTCGAGTTCACCCCACACTTTGGCGACGTGCTCAATCGGCGGTGCAATGTCGCTATTATCTTGGATGGCGACAGGAAACGGGATGGCTTTACGACGTTCGATCTGGGCGAAAAACATGTTCACGGCTTGGGTCGGAGTCATGCCGAGTTGGTCGAGGATCTTTTCCACCCTGGCCTTCCGGCGTGGGTCGATACGAGTGCGGAGGATGGCAGTAGCAGGCATGGCACAAAAGAAGCACAACTGTGCGCAGATGCAAGTTTGGCGGCAGCGTGAATACGCGGGCGGCCGGAAGTTGTCATGACGCTTTATCATCGGCGGTGTACCGGGGCCGGGGCCGCTGGCGCAAAATCCGCGCTGCGCTAAACGAGTCGGCGACGATCGCCGGGCGGATGAAATGCGGCAGCGACGCCAGCAATTTCGTGCCCGCCCCGAACCGCCGCCCAATCCGACTCTTGCCAACTACAGCGCGGGATCCGCGATCCGCGACAAGACAACTGCCGCGTGGCCTTCGCCGCGAGCAGCAAACTGGCGAACAGTTAAAACCCGAACTGGAGCGAGCGTGGACGTCGAAAGATGCATGGGATCCCGCGGCGATGGAATGGCGGGGCGATTTCTCACGCGATACTTCAGGGTATGCTTGCCGCGCCGCGTCGGCGAAGCGACGCAACCACGGCGTTCACCGTTCCTACTGATTCGGCGCTGCGCTGACAAAACTGAGCGCGTCGTCCGGGCTGCCGCGGCCGGCGTATTTTGCATAGTGCGGGAAAGGAAACAGCGGGCGCGAACGCGTGACGTTGCCCGCGTTGTCGCGCCATTCAGCGAGCAGTTGGGCGGGCGCCCGGCCTTCTTCAACCCACGCGATGATCGCCGGCAGCAGACCGACCGGGCTCGGACCGGCGCCGCGGAATCCGTGATCGACGCCCGGCACGAGGAACAGTCGCGCGAATTCCGCCGTGCGTGCCGCGCCGCCCATCGCGCGCTGCACACGCTCGTAGTACGAAATGGTGCCCTGCGGCGGGAGCAGTTGATCGGCGAGGCCGTGCAGGATGAGCACCTTGCCGCCGTGGTCGCGGAATTGCGCGAGGTCGGGATGGTCGGAGCCCAGCACCGCGCCATAGGCCTCGACGGACTCGTTGACGAACAACTCCAATTCGGCGCGCGTGAGCGTGGTCCAATCCCACTTCGGATTTTGCGCCAGCATATAGCGCAGCCGCTCCAGGCCAGTGGGATAAGGCTTTGCCACGAGCGGCTCGCCCTCCGTTCCGGCCAAGGCAAAGAGATTCGCCCCGCGCGGCAGCCCGAACCACATCGGCGTGCCGTCGTGCCGGCGCGGGCCCGCCCAGATTTTTCGGACGATATCCGCGTCCGCCCCGGTGAAAACGTCATCCCCGACTTTCGTCCCGACGAACGCCTGCGGATCCCACGTGCAATGCAAGGGATCGTCGATCACTCCGTCCAACACGCCGTCGGCGCCGTCGCAAGCCGCCACGACCGCCGCGGTCACCGCGTCGAGCCTGGCCTGGGGAACAAGATGTCTTGCCTCGAGCATCACGACCTGCGGCCACACGGAGTTCGCGATCAAATAGTGCCAGTTGACCGCGGGACAGCGGGAGATGATCCCGTCGTAGTCCTCCGGGTAACGCTGCGCTTCCATCAATCCCTGCCGGCCGCCGGTGGAGCTGCCGACGAAATAGGAGTAGCGCGGCGGCTTGCCGTAAAAGGCCTGCGTGATCGCCTTTCCGACGACGGACATGTCGTGAATGCCGAGATAGCCGAAATCGCGAATCTCCTGCCAATTGAGCCGACCGTTCGCGTTCAACGCGAAGCTGCCGCTGCCGCCCTCATGCCCGGCGTCGGTCGCACCGGTCGCGAAACCCTGCGCCACCGGACCGCGCAGGCTGCCGGGATTGCCGCCGCTAAAACCGCCACCGCCGTTGCCTTGAAAGCGTCCGTTCCAATTCTTCATCGGAAGCGCAATCCACACCTTCACGTGATCGTTCGCCGGAGGGTGCGTGACGACGGCGGTCACGCGGCACGACCCGTCGGACGGATCGATCGCGACGGATTCAATCGTGGTATTGGGAATCGAAACCTTCCGCAGGTCCTCGGGCGTGCAGACGGGCGCGACGCTTGCGAAAACCGGCGGCGGCGCCGGCTCGACGCGCGGACGGTTTGCCGGTTGTGCGAGCGCCGTGATGCTGACGGTGGCAAGCAGTGAAAATGCGGCAACGTAGGCGTTCATGCGGGTGCGCTCATGATGGATCGCACCGGCCGCATTACAATTCCGCTCTATGCGCGGCGCCCTGGAGCCTGCAAAATCCGAAGGGTTGATCTGAAATTTTGCCCACGAAACACACGAACCACGCGCGAGGACTTTGCGATCTTGGCGACCTTGGGGTGAGCTGGATCGAATGGAAGGCGTTGGTTGCGGCTTCGCCGCGCTAGCCCTACCTTCGCAAAGCTGACGGATATTTGTGGGTAATTTCGCGTTATTACAGAGCTATATGCTTGCATGACCGCA
>JBBRCR010000437.1:0-7453 GCA_038204695.1 Opitutales bacterium
GCCTGTTGTCTTGCTCTGTGATCCACTCCGAATTCGCGTTGTCCCTCCCCTCGCCCGCGCTCGCCGCCACGGCTGACGACGGACGGCGGACGGCTGACGGCGGACGGCTGACGACGGACGGCGGACGGCTGACGGCGGACGGCTGACGACGGACGGCGGACGGCTGACGGCGGACGGCGGACAGCTGATGACGGAGTCTGCCTCGAAGTGGCATGGGCGTCCCGCCCATGAAGTACGTTATATACAGCACACTCTGTCGCCTCCCGTGAGTCTTGGGCGCTTCCCGCGCCCTGTCTTGCTCTGTGACCCACTCCGAAGTTCGGATTGTGCCTCCCCTCGCCCGCGCTCGCCGCCACTACTGGCTTCCGCTCCATACTCGCGGTACGCCCGACGTTCACATTCCCAGCGTATCCAAATTCTTCCTCCGCCGTCGGAGCGCAGCAGCAAAAGCTCCGGAATCAGCCCATGCTTATCCGGGCCCACATCCAGCAGGAGATTCGCGCCCCGGCGCCCTTCAAAACGGGAGCAATAACACTTCGCGTCTCCCGTATCTTCCAGCGTCTCCCACGTCTTCCACGTCTCCCGTGTCTTCCCCGTCTTGCAACGTCTTCCGACATTCACTTCAAAGGGAGTTGAACTCTGCATCGGGAATCTTCTGAGTGCGGGCCTTGGCAGAAATTTCCACAGTGTCAGTCCCACCCACGAGGAGCAAAGCGAGGATCACCCCGCCGGGTGCCACCGCTACCGCCATCGCCGAGCCCTCCCCAGGCGGCGATGGAGGCTGCCGTCCCGGCCGGTGACGACTCCGCCCGGCAATTGAAGGCCCGAATCAAGGTGCTGCAGGCGTGGCACTCGAAGGGCAGGGCGCTTCTGCGGCACCGCCCCAAGCACGTCGGCATTTGCCGGAGCGGCGGCTTTCCAGCCGCCGAAGAACGTTCGGTCGACCGGTCTCGGGCGACTGGAAAGTCGCCCTTCCCGTCAACCGCGCCCTTGGCGTGACGCCATACGCGGTAGCGAATTTGTGGGGCAAGCGCACGGCTAACCAGTGATGTCGATTTGCTGGTGGAATTCCTGGACGTGGAGTCGGCTGGCTACGCCGACCGGTTCATGGATTTTGCGGAGCAGGCGGAAGCCATTCTGGGTCGGCCGCTGGATTTGCTCACGACCGCCTCACTGCGAAACCCTTACCTGAGGCGTCGGATCGAACAGGAGGCCGTGGAGATCCATGCGGCTTGAGACGCTGAAACTCCGTTACCCCGAACAGCTTTCTGCCTGGCCGATCGGCGTCGCTCAGCCGGGATGGAGGCGGCGTTGTCAATAGTTCATACATGACCCCGGCCGTCGGCACCTGGGCGTCCCGCCCATGAAGTACGATATATAGAGTACTCCGTCGTCCCGCGTGGGTCTTGGGCGCTCCCCGCGCCCTGTCTTGCTCTGTGACCTCCATCCCCTCTCCGTGTCCTCTGTGACCCACGCCGAAGTCTTTTTATGTTATGCCTCCACTCGCTGGCGCTCGCAGCCAATACCCGTCGGCACGCGGAGATCGCGGAGAATTCGGCAACGACAATTATTTCTCCCCGGCGGTAACCGCATTTGTCCCTTGTCAGTCAGTTCGACCGACCTACCTTGATATCATGAAAACGCTGAAGATTATCTCAATGGTGCGAGCGAATGCGGACGGCGCGCGCACACCCCGGTAATGATTCTCCCCATGTCAATTTTTTGTCGCTATGGCGCCGGTTGAAACAGAGCCGTTCCCGTGGACCAACAATATGCCTGCTCTCGCGCGGGAGGCAGCGGGCATTCTGGCGCGTAGTCTCGATGCCGAGTCGGTGTGGATTTTCGGCTCCGTCGCCCGCCAGGATTGGAACCGCGATAGCGATCTCGATCTATTGGTCGTGGTCAGCCAGTCCGATCAGCCGCGCCATCGGCGCGCGCGACAGGCCCACACGTTGCTCGAGGGAATCAAGGCGCCCAAGGATGTAGTGGTGCTTACGATGGAAGAATGGAATCGCGAAGGACGTGCGGAAGCGTCGCTGGTCAGCACGGTTAGGCGGGAGGGTGTTTGCCTGTATGAACGAGGAAAGTAGGGCGCTCGCCAAAGCATGGATGGCGAAAGCGCAGGCGGACCTTGCCGTGGCCAGATTGCTCATCCATGGCGACGAGCCGCACCGGGACGCCGGAGTCTATCATTCCCAGCAGGCGGCCGAGAAGGCGCTCAAAGCGTTGCTCACGCTGCATCAAACTCCGTTCCCGAAGACTCATGCGCTCCGCGCTCTGCTCGATTTGACACTTCCAATTGACCCGAAACTTTTCGCTTTGGTCGGGGATTGCATTTATCTAACGCCGTTCGCCACGCAATTTCGATATCCCGGAGACGTCATCGAACCGGATGTCGGCGAGGCCGTGGAAGCATTGCAGGCGGCGCAGCGAATCGTGGACGTTTTGAAGCAGCAGCTCGACATCTGACTTCTCCGAACGTCAGTCCTATCGAATTCCGGATTTCAGCGCTTTGACCGCGCCTGTCATTGTTCCGCGGGGTCCCTTGCGAAGGAAACATCCGAACACTTTGCGTTCTCCTGCTGCCTCTGTGTCTGGGCTCTGTGTCCTCTGTGACCATGCCTTTGTCTTTATTCAGGTATGAATTCTTCGGGCCGGGACTTGTCGCTTCGATCGGGGCTTCGGATCGATCGCGATGAATGGTTTCATCATGACCCGGCGATAGCGCGAATGCGCCAACGACGGGCCCGTTGCCGTTCGCACGCGTAGCGATTTCGGGCGGGACCTGAGTTGGCGCATTCATCCCCCCAACGACAATTAGACCCCGCCGCCGGGAAATAATTGTCGTTGCGGGCATTCATCCGCGCTTTGGATTTGTTTCCGCGCCATCCGCGTAATCCGCGGTCAAATGCCTGAATCGGATCCGGACGCGCGCCGGACAAGCCCCGCGCACCTGCATTGAGCGTTGAGAGTTGATCGACTGCCAGATGAGCGTTGATCGATTGCTCGACCGCCGATCGCCTGCGGCAGTGTTGCGTAAATCACTCGTTTGCCACGGTTTTGCGCCTGAACCGCTGCATTCACTTCAATTTGAGTTGAATTCATCATCGGGATTCCCCTTAGTCCGCCACAAGTGCAAAAACTGACCACAATCCCCGGCCAGGCGCCCGACTCGACTGAGCCGCGCGACCCGTCACCGATGGGCGAGGGCGGGTTGGAGTCGTCCGCTGACGGGCTGATTCGGACCGCCGGGCGGGCTCCGCGGGTGGTGGCCTTCGAGGCCGAAGTGCTGTCCTTTTTCGTCGACGCGGCGGACATTCTGGGGGTGCCGAAGTCCGTGGCCGCGATTTACGGGATCTGCTTCGCGAGCGCCGAGCCATTGAGCTTTGCGGACATCGATGCGCGGCTGGATATCAGCCAGGGCTCGATCAGCCAGGGCCTGCGGGTACTGCGGGACGTCGGCGCGTTGAAGATCGCGAGCGAGCTGCCGCACCCGGCGCTCAACTCCCAGGTTCGTGATGCGAAGCGGCGCGATTACTACACGCCGGACCTGGAGCTCCGAAAACTGGCGGCGCATTTTATAGAACAGCGACTGGAGAAGCAGCTCGGCACGGGGAAGCAGCGGCTGGAGGCCATGCAGGCCGCCGTTCCAGCGGGAGAAAACGGCTCGGCGGAGGAGCTGAAGGCGCGGCTGACGTATCTCCAGAGCTGGCACGACCAGGCGCGGGCGCTGGTGCCCCTGGCCAGGACCTTCCTGAAGCTATAGCGATGCGACCGCGCAGTTACTTGTTATAGGTGATGGGTTATCCGGAGGAGCGAAACGTCAGCCGTCTCCAATAACTCACCGCCGTGGCTCCTGCCTCCCGCCTCCCGCCTCCCGCCTCCCGCCTCCTGACTCCTGATTTTTGACCCTCGGGTCTCCAGTTCACTCCCTCCTCGTTACCTCCGCATTGCCGGAAGTGACGGGGCGAAGCTGTAGCGGCGCTCGAGGCCACAGCTTCGGCGGCGCTCAGTCGCGATGGAGGCGGCGTTGTCAATAGTTCACACATGTCTCCGTCGGCAGTTCTTCTTCCGTTCGTGGGTGCGGAAAAACGCATGTGACCGATGACTGCGCGCTTTTAAAGCCCGCCGCGGCGTAACGCTCCGTGACGCCATTCACCACAGACATTAGGGTTTGACCCTTTTTACTCGCTACTCGCTACCCGCTACTTTGGGCCTGGGCCTGTTCACGAGTACGAGGATGCTTCCCGGATCTCTGTTCTGAGTGAAAAACTTAAAACCTGGCCCCTTCGGCCCTCTGACCCCTTCCGGCCCTCCATCCGTCCGGCGCCTTCTCTTCGGTTTTGACGAATTTCAGCCGCTGGACAACCTTTGCCCATGAGCACGAACGAGATCATTGCCGAGCTGCCGCGCCTGCCGCCAGACGAGCTCGTCCAAATCAGGAACAAGGTGGAAGAGGTATTGAAAGGCCATGGCAGGCTGCCTGAGCAGCCGGAAACGGTCAGCGATTTCCTGCTTGCCATGGCGGGTATCGCCGATGGCTTGCCGGCCGACTTGGCTGAAAACCACGACCACTACCTCTATGGGGCGCCGCGCCGGAACTCTGCATGAGGCGCGCATTTGGCGACAGTTTTTTCTTCATCGCGCTACTGAACGCGCGGGATATTCATCATCGCGAGACGATCGATATCAGCCGTGGTTGGGAAGGAGCGATCGTCACGACACGTTGGGTGCTGGCTGAAGTGGGCAATGCGCTCAGCAGCATCCCGGGGAGGAAGGGCTTTGCAGTGTTCATGGCAGGTTTGGAACGACAGCGTCAATTCGAGGTGCTTCCCGGAGCTCTGTTCTAAACTGAAAAACTTAAAGCTGACCCCTTCCGGCCCTCTAGGTTTCTGCGTTATAAAGGCCGCATTCCGAATCTGTGCCCATCTGTGAAATCTGTGGTTAAATGGTCTGAGGCACTGGTTCCCGAGTTTCAAAGTTTCTCGGCCTCCCGTTTCCGAGTTGCTGCGTTTCCGAGTTTCTCAGTTTGGCCTGCCCACTTGTGCAACGAGACATTTCAACTAACCTGGGACGATGAAGACAGTTAAGATCATCGTGGAAAAGCATGCCGATGGATATGTGGCGTATCCCGTCGGGGTGGAAGGAATCGTAGTGGGACAGGGCGATACCTTTGAGGAGGCGCTTCGCGATGTGAAATCCGCCCTTCGATTCCATGTCGAGTCGTTTGGGCCTGGCGTTTTGGACCCGGAGACGCCCGCGCTCGACGCCTTCGTGGCCGAAACGACGTTATGATCATTGTCGATGCCGAAGTTCCCAGTTGATGCACCTCGTGCCCGTGTGATTCGTGCCTTGGTGGTGCTTGGATTCACGATTGTCCGCGAACGGGAACATATTTCCATGGTGCGGCAAGATGCAGACGGCAGGCGTACTCCGCTGACGCTGCCCAACCATCCAATGATCAGAAGTTCGACCCTCCGTTTGATCTTGAGGCAATCAAATATCGCGCGGGATGAATTCCTCTCGGCGTATGAACAGAGCTGATGCGCGCCACGCGGACGCATCGCGAGTCATGGCCACCGGCGCCCTGGATATTGGCGGGGTCGCGGTGGACCGTAACCGAGCGGAAGAAATGCAAAACCGGATCGAGTTCCTTGGCGCCTGCGGGTTAGAACGGCACTCTGTTCTCAGCGCTTGAATGCTCGCTACTCACTACTGGCTTGGTCTGTCCTCCGTCCTCAGTCCTCCGCCCTCCGCCCTCCGTCTTCCGTCCTCAGTCCTCAGTCCTCCGTCCTCCGTCCTCCGCCCTCCGCCCTCCGTCCTCCGTCCTCAAGGATTGTCCGCGAGGTTCACTGAAAGACTTAAAGCCTGACCCCGTTCGCCTGGCTCGATTTTTATAGGGGGTTATTGGCGATAAAGTTCTCCAATGATTTTTCCCCCAAAAGTGCTCGTCAGTGGGTCATGGCACCAGAAGCGACGGGGCGAAGCTGTAGAGCAACCGGAAGGATAGGAAAAGAGAGAGCGCCGCATTCATTCGATGCCGACGATTTTAACGATAGGCCCTTATCGGTTTCATTTTTATAGCCGTGAAACGGGTGAGCCGCCGCACATTCACGTGGGTCGCGATGACTTTGAGGCGAAATTCTGGATCGAACCACTTGCGCTAGCCCGCAACTATGGATTTCCTGCCCACGAGTTAAATCGACTGATGGAGTTAGTATCTGAAAATCGAATGGCTTTACTCAAAGCGTGGAAAGACATCCATGGATAAACATCCCGATGACATGATCGCCATCGAGGCAACGGCACGTGATGGGCAGATTTTCCTGCGATTGCTCGATGGTTCCACCCACTCTTTTCCGGCGCAATATTATCCGCGCCTTGCGCCGGCAACGCCGGCGCAACTCTCGGCGCTTCGCTTGCGGGTGGGCGGAAGAGCATTGCGATGGGATGAGATCGACGAAGATATTTGGGTAAAGGATGCCATACTTGGATTGTACCCGGCGCCCACCGCGCCAGCCGCCGCCGGGTAAACAGCGGAAGCCTCTGCTCCCGCCGGTGCTCCGAACCGCGCGCATCTCCTGCGTTCAGGAATGCGGACTCGGCGGGGCTCAGGGCTGGATTCCGTGAAATCAGCGGGTCGACTCCTTTCGCTCGGCCCAGGGCAGCGTTGTCCAGAGTCAAGCATTGACGTCTTATGGCTTGTCCGCGCGTGGCGCCTGTTATAGCGCAGTCGAACTTTTGCAGGAGGCACTCGACGTTATTTGAAGGGATTTCTCATTGGGAAGGGCTGGCCGCTACAGCGGATTCACAATCTTTCCACGCTGCTCGATGCGGCGGTTAGAATGGATCCGCGGTTCAAACTGTTCGCCGACCTTTGCGATAATCTCATGGCGCAATATTGGGAACAGCATTATCCCGGTGGTGATTTGACTGATGTTGGCGCTGATTTTGAACCACTCCGGCAGCAGGCGGGCGAGCGTGTCGGCCTCATTCAACAATCCCTGCCGCACTTCTTCCCGTCGCCATTCCCTCCGCCGGCTGGTCTCGCGCCATGACACTCGACAGCATACGCGCGCGCTCAGTCGTGGTTCGCCAACCGATAGCCGCCGGGTGCCCGGGAACCACGAGAAGTATAGGCAACTCGACCTGCGCAGGTTGGAAACCCCGGTGGTCGATACGCGGAATTGCCTCGGGCAAAATCCAGCACACTATAACCGCGCGTGAGCGCTCAGCCATGAACTCACGTTCAGCCGCACCACCACAGACCTTAGGGTTTGACCGTTTTGGCTCGGCGCATTCAGACATTGCCCACGCGAAGCCGCGAAGGTCGCGAAGCAGGGGTGTTTATTTTCGCGCTCTTCGCGGCTTCGCGCGAGTTTTGGTTTGGGGATCCGAGGCTGGGGTTCCAGCAATCGTCGGGCGGTGTGTTTCTTGACCCGCTCTCGCTACT
>JBBRCR010000438.1:0-7449 GCA_038204695.1 Opitutales bacterium
TGTCTTTGATCGGCAGAGCGGCAAGATCGTCAGCAGCATCGGCCTCAATTATGCCTGCTGCCGGTTCTCCCTCTCCGAGCCCTATATTCTCGGAGCCAACATGGACATGATGGACCTGTCGGATAACGGTAAACTGGTCTCGACGGGCCCGGCGGTGGATTCGCGCGAATGCCTCGGCGCGGTCGTTTCGAACGGCCGCATCTTTTATGTGTCCCAGGCGAGCGGCTTCATCGCCTCGCAGACGTATGGTTCGGAATCACAGACGCTGCCGCCGGTGTGGGAGCGTTGACGAGGGGTGCGCGGTTCGGGGATTTGGGTTTTGGGTTCGCGGTGGACATTGCCGCGTGCGCGCCTGCTTGTTGCAGTTGCATCCGCGCAGGCGCCTCGACCGCGTGGTCGCGGCATTTCGGCGTATTCAGAAAACGGAGATGCGTCCGTTGCGTCGAGACGCGACGCACGGCACCTGGTACGGGAAGTCGGACCGGGGCTGATTCTCAGAACTTATAGCGGAACGAAACCCGCGCGTGCATCTTCATCGCGCGAACCACGAGCTGATCGGAGACGGTGGAAATCGGTGCGTCTGTGTCGGCAAGGTTGTAGACGTTCAATTGCAGTCCCCAGCGATTGCGTTCATAGCCGTCGAAGCCGTCGATGATGTCGTAGGCTGGCAGGAAGAACGTGTTGGTCGCGTCGCCGGCGAATGAGCCGCTGCGCTTCCAGCTCGCGCTTGCGTATGCGCCCTTCAATCCGCCCGATGAAAACGCGTAGCGGCCCATGACACCGTAGTTTGCGTCGCGCGGGACTCCGCGGAAGTAGCGCTTGTTCTCATCCAGCGACGTGAGCTTGCTGTATGAAAATACGAGGTTCACACCGGCCATCGGTGCGGCCGTGAGGTCGAACTCGAAACCGTCGGTATTCTGAACACCGACGGGGCGCAGGACGAAACCGCCGCCGAGTTCGGGGGGGTGAGCACCGACAGAAGCACGTTCGTCAGTTTCATGTCGAAATAGGAGAAGGTGCCGACGAGGCGCCCGTCCCAGAGATCAACCTTCACGCCGACTTCGTCGCTTTCGCCTTCCTGATCAGGGTTCTTGCCGCCGTTGGCCCCCAGACTCGTGATGGGCGTGAACGTCTCGCTGTGCTGGGCGAAAATGCTGACGCCGTTGAGAGGCTTGCCGACGACGCCATACTTGTAGGTGTTCGCCGTTGTGGTGACTTTCGTTCGGAGCGCCGGGTCGATCACAAAACGGCTGGTGGCCAGGCTGGCGGCGGGGGCGAAGCGATCGTTGATTATCCTGGCGTTATCGTGGCGGGCGCCGAAGACAAAGATCAGCCGGTTATCGAGAACACTGACGTTGTCCTGCATGGCGTACGCATAGCCTTTGCTTTCGTTATGGCCTTGGAACGCATTGAACAGCTTCGGCGTCGCTGAGATGGTCGCCGCGGTCACTCCGGCCGGCGTTGGCCTGATCGCGGAGAAGGTGTTCGCGACGGCCGTCGTGTTGGCCGGGTTCACTGCGTTCCAGAAAAAGAACGCGCGTTCATTGGTGGTGTCGGTCGCGGACGCACTCAGGACGAGTTTGTGGGCGAGCGGACCGGTCTTGAAATCACCCGCCAGGTCGACGAAGCCACCCTGAGCTTCGTTGTAGCCGCGGAAATCCCGCAGGGAAAGGGTCGCGCGCCAGTCGGCCACGCGCGGATCGGTGGCGGACGTGAAACGATTGTCACTGTTTACCTGGGCGCCGGCGGCGTTGGTATATCTGACGATCGCGCCACTGGCATCAACCGGCACAGGCCGCCCCTGGGCATACGAGGGCGACTTGTCGCCGCTGCCGCGCGAGGCCCGGCCAACGACGCGCATCGTCCAGTCGCCCCCGAGCACATTGCGAAAACCTTGCTCGATTCCGGCTTCCAGCGAATAGACGTGTCCCTTTGAAATATCGTCTTCCGGCACGGTGTTCGCCTCGGCGGAGAGCGCCATCTTGGGGTCCGTTACCACCGGCGCGCTGGCGGGGGCGAGCGGGTTCAAGAATCCCGTCATGAACTGCCACCCGTTATCACGATCAAGCTTGTAGTCGAGATTCTGGGCGCGGGCCCAGAGTTTTCCCGCGTCACCGCGTTTGCCCAACAGGTAGGTGAGCGCGCCGGTCACATTGTAAAAGTCGTTGGGCGCATCGCTCTCGTCGTAGTAGCGGTTCCCATTGCGACCTGAAAGCACGAGACGATACGCCAGCCTGTCGTTCAACGGTCCCGTCGAATCCACCACGGCCCGCAGGAATTCGTCATAGGATTGCGCATTCAGCTCGATTTTCGTTTCGCGGTGAAATTTCGGCCACTTGCTCACCTTGTTGACGATCCCGCCCATGTTTTGCGCGCCATAGAGGGTGCCGGCCGGACCCTTGATCACCTCGATTCTCTCGTACGATGAACTTTCGTCGAAAGGCTGATCCGCGGAGGCAAACGGTTCCGGCAGGCCATCGCGCATGCCGATGCCGCCGACGACAAATCCGCGCAGCGAGAACACCTCCAGGCCCGGGAGCGAATCGGACCCGCCCTGAACCCCGGATACGAACGCGAGCGCCTCCGGCGCGTCGATGGCCGCGCGATCGCGCAGGAACTGCTCGTTCAGGATGATGACGGTCGAGGGTATATCGCTCAAGGGAATCGCGACGCGCGAGGCGCCCATGGCGGTCGAGGAGGCGTATCCTTTGTCCTTGGACGTGTTGACCGTGAAAGGGGAGATCTGGACGACTTCATCGCGTGCAGGGTCGGCGGCGGAAGGGACGGTCTGCGCCCACGTGGCCAGGGGACATACGGCAACGAGGAGCGAACTGAAGACGATTCGTTGGGTGGGGTGCGTTTTCATCGATTCGGGATTGGGGTGGATGGAAGATGACGGCGGGAAGGTGACGTGACGCTGGGGGCGAGCATTGCGCCCCGGCGCTACGCCTCGCTGCGCGTGCGGAAGCTGACGTGGCGCGCCGCCGGCAGGGCGGCGCCGCCCTGGTTCCAGGCGGGAACTTCGTTCTCGTAACCGAGATAGGCTCCCTGTGCGCGCAGCACGCTTCGCAAAGTTAGTGGGTTCAGCTGACGCGGTGTGATGCCCTGCTTGATGCAAAGCGCCGCGGCGGTGCCGGCCGCCTCTCCCATGCCCATGCAAGTGGCCATCACACGCAACGATCCCTGCGCCGCGAACGTGGAGGAGACCGACCGGCCGGCCACAATCAGATTCTCCTCTCCCCGCGGCAGCAGGCAGCGGTACGGAATCTGGTAATAGTCGCCACAGGGAGTGAGCACCGTGTGCCGGTCCTGGAACCGTGCGCTCCTGGTGTGCAGATCGATCGGATGAACGCCGTTCGCGATTCCGTCCGGAAACTTCACGCTCTTCAGCACATCGTCTTCAGTGAGGACATAATCTCCCTCGATGCGCCGGCTGTCCCGCAGTCCCAGCTGCGGTGCGATGGAAAGCAGCACGGCATTCTGACAGCCGTCAACGTGCTTCCGGAGGAGTTCCAGCTTCCGCCAGACCTGCCGGGTCGCCAGCGCCTGAGCCTGGGAGAGATGCTCCGTCTTGGTCGCATCAAAACCATGGATACCGGTCGGCGAGTTGACCGCATATTCACCTTCACGGGGCATCGCCATCAGCCAGCATCCCTGCCCACCCGCGCCCGCAGCCTCCTCGGCCGGCCAGGCGGCCCAGATCCGGTCCTTCGTCAGACGGACCCCTCCGATTCGAAACATGAGCGTCGGCGGCTTCGTCGCGCCATCATCCTCGCTGCCCGACTGGCACGGCACCCCGGCCAACGCTGCCACATCGGCGTCGCCGGTGGCGTCGATCAACACGCGCGCCCGATATCCGCCAAACCCGGATTTTCCTTGGACAACGACGCCGCTCAAACCGCCGTCGCGCCTTTCCACGTCCACCCCGTGCGTATGAAGATGCCAGTCGACGCCCGCTTCGGCGACGAGTTCCTGGGCGGCCAGCTTCACGGCTTCACCGTCAACGGGCAAAACCTGCGCGACACTGGCGACCGGGCAGCCCTGCTCGCTCTGGCCGGTGATGCATTCACCGTGCTTGTCGCGACGTGCTACACAGTCGTGCCTATAAGTATGCCCCGATGTGCCACCTGGGATTTTTGCCAGCCGGTCCACCAGTTCCTGCGCGATGCCCGTGACGATCTGCAGGTGGCGGGCAAAGTACCCGTAGATCGGCTGGACCATGCCGGCCGACGCCATGCCTCCCAGAAATCCGTAACGCTCGAGCAGCGTCGTTTTCGCGCCCTGGCGCGCCGCCGCCACCGCCGCCACGAAACCGGCCGGGCCGCCGCCACAGACCAGGACATCCGTGTCTCCCAACACGGGAAGATTGGACGGGTAAGGATGGAGCGAGGACATGGGAAAATCAGGTGTGGCAGTGGATTTCGAACAGCTTCGCGCAACGATCGCCATTGGTAGCGCGAATGTGAATACGGAGGGCCTGCAGCGCGGGCGGCGCCACCCGATGCCGGTTGAGCCGTTGGTAATTGCCGGTCACGCTCAGGAGCGGAATCAGCGTGTCGTCGCCGGGCCGACGATAGAGCACGTCGTAATCACGAACGGTTTCAGGCTGGGCCGCACGAATGATGCCGTCGTTGATGGTGTCAGACGAGGTGAGCGTCAGCTCGCGCTGAAATCCCGTGTCAAAGATGAGCTGAATCTCGCGGATCGTCCGGGGTTCTTCCCAGCGAAGTTCGATCCAGGCGCCATCCGCGCCCATCGGCGCCGCCCAATGATTCACGGCTTTTTCGAGGGGGCGTCCGTCGCCGCAGATTTTCAGCGGGACATCCTGCTCCGGCCGGCACTTGTCGTTCGGGCCGGGCATGTCCCGTGACCAGCCGTTCACCACGTTGGCGGCGAGGGCCTCGCCCTCTTCGGCCGAGGCGGTAATCCGGGCGCCTCTCGCCACGTCCGTCGCCTGGTCGTTGCGCACGCCCTTGATGGTTTGGTCGTCCCGCACCAGGCGTTGCCGAAGATCGTGTAGCCACTCTTCGTGCTGGCAGAGTGCCCGCGGAGTGATGTCGCGCTGCGCGCACAAGGCCGCCGCGGTCCCCACCGCCTGACCCATCACACTGCATGTGCCCATCACCCGGGTTGACGTGAATGCCACGTGACTGGCGCTGATGTTTCGTCCGGCCATCATCAGGTTGGAGATGTTTCGGCTGTAGAGTGAGCGCAGGGGAATTCCATATACGTCCTGCATCGCCACCTGGCTGCCGGGGCTGTGATCCGTCCGATCGAAGCCTCCGGGCGGATGATCGTCCATCGGCCAGCCGCCGATCGCCACCGCGTCGGCGAAGTTGCCTCCGTTGACCAGGTCGTGCTGCGTCAGAATGTGATCGCCCACGATGCGGCGGCTCTCGCGCTTGCCGGGAAGCATGCCCACCCAGTCCAGGGCCCAATCCGCGCTGTCCGGATAGTCGCCGCTGTTTTTGATGTGATTCCAGATTCCCATCACGATCGCTACCAGTTCGAAGCGGATCCGCTGGTTGTCGGCGATGGTGTCCAGATGTCCGCCCCATTCGATCCACCAGTATCCATACTCCCATGACCGGATCGTCCGCCGCTGCAGCTGTGCCCGGTCGATTTGGCGGGCCCAGCGCGGTGGCGTAAACGGCACCGGCCGATCGTGCTTTCGGGCCGTGAACAGGATGCTGCTGCCGAGGGTCTCCCCATCCGCGGCATCGGGCGCCAGCGATTCGCCAAACTCGCTCCGGGCCTCGCGCCCGCGGCGGGTTTCCGCCCCCGCTTCCAGCGCCAGCCGCGCATCGCCGGTGCAATCGCAGAATATCTTTCCCTCAATGCGATAGACATGTTCGGTCGCGTCGCAGCGCACCGTTACGTGCGTGATCCGATTTTCGGTCGTCGCCGCGGCCACCAGCGTGCTGTCCAGCAGCAGAGTGATGTTGGGTTCCGCCAAGACCTTGTCATAGAGCAGAAGGTCCCACATTTCGCGGCAGCGCTGCGCGTTGTTAACGGCGTCGTCCAGCCGGAACTCCTCGAGCAATCCGCCCTCGCGCCAGCCGGGGCGGTTCTTGTGCCAGTTCGCCCCGACGATGTGCATGCGCACTTCGCTCGAAGCATTCCCGCCGAGCCGCGAGCGATTTTGGATCAGGATCACCGTGGCGCCCGTTCGGGCGGCCGCGATCGCGGCACACCCGCCGGACATGCCGCCTCCCGCCACGACCACGTCGGCGGCGAGCTTCACCGGCCGCAGATGGGTTTCGTTTCCATCGTGACCGGCTTCCGCCCCGGCGGGATTCAATTGATCGAATCGCCGACGGATTCCCTCGACGGGCTGGAATGACGGTGAAAAGGGCGCGGACATGGGGGTTTGATCGGGCAGATCCGTTCGGGGCCGGCAAAACAGCGCATTTCCGTTTGCCACCCAATCTCTTCTCTACTGAATTCGTTAAGTAGATGGCAAAACTCAGCCATGTCACCCTCGCCGATGTGGCGCGTGCCGCGAAGCTGAGCACCGGCGGGACATCGTATGCCCTGCGGGGGCACCCGAGCATTCCTTCCGAGACCGTCGAAAAGGTGCGACGCCTGGCGGCGGAAATGCAGTACAAGCCGGATCTGCGCATCAGCTCGCTCATGGCGACCATTCGCCGCAGCCGGCCGCTCACCTCGCGCGAGACGCTCGCGTTTGTCTGGATTAACACTCCGAAGCGCACGGACAAGCTGCCGATTCATTTGCAGCATTATGTGCGTATCATACTGCAGGGTGCGAAGCAGCGGGCGGAGCAGCTGGGCTGTGCGCTGGAGGAGTTCTGGCTCGATGAGCGCGAAATGCGGCCGGATCGACTCCACCAGATTCTTTGCGCCCGGGGAATATCCGGCGTCGTCGTCTCACCGGCGGCGAGCGATCGCGCGGTGACGATCGACTGGGATTGGCGTGCCTTTGCCTGCGCGATCATTGGCAACACGGATTGCACGCCGGCGTTGCATCGCGCCGCGCACTACCACTACCGGAGCGGGTGGCTCACGTTGGAGCGGCTGCGCGAGGAAGGCTACGTCCGTCCGGCGGCCATCCTCAGCCGCAGCGTACAGGATCGTATTCACAGCATGCAGCTGGCCGCGTTTCTCACCAACCACCCCACGCCGAAAATCGCGGCGAACTCGGTGCGCTTCAGTCACCCGGACGAGTTTGGCGGCTTGGAGCGCTGGTTGCGCAAGCTCGCGCCAGATGCACTGATCCTGGGCTGGCAAGTCAGTCAGCGCACCGCCGCCCACCTGCGGGAATTTGCCCCCGCGGCGAAAAGGCTGGTCACGCTGGAGTGGCAGCCGCATGGCGTGCTGCCCGGGATGGATCCGTGCAACGAGGCCATCGCCGCCAACGCGGTGGACCTCGTCATCGCGCAGTTGCACCGCAACGAGCTTGGTCTCCCTGAGCGTCCGACCACCCTCCTG
>JBBRCR010000439.1:0-7434 GCA_038204695.1 Opitutales bacterium
GGGGGCCGTTGGATCGTCATGGGTGTATTTATGCACCCGTGAGGCCGAAAAAGGTATTCGGACAGATTCCCATTCGCGTGTCAGCCCTTCACCCTGCGGGGCGTAGGACCAGTCCTACACGACGGTTTCGCCGACTACTCCGCCTTGCCCAGACCGCCAGCGGGCACCCGGCTCAGTCCACCAAGTTAT
The DNA here is from genome assembly GCA_038204695.1 of Opitutales bacterium. Lineage (GTDB taxonomy): Bacteria > Verrucomicrobiota > Verrucomicrobiia > Opitutales > Opitutaceae > ER46. The sequence continues at coordinate 190 of JBBRCR010000439.1, forward strand.
GCTGGAGCGCGTAGCGGACCAACTCGGCCGTGCTCTTGACGTGAAGCTTCTCCAGCACCCGCGTGGCCCGACCGAACCCAGGATCCTCATGGCGGCGGCTGGCATGGCAGGGTGAGCTTGACGGTCGTGCCCCGGCTGTCACGGCCATGAATGTCCAGCCGGCCGCTGAGGAGATAGGCCCGCTCATACATGCCCAGCAGGCCGAGCGATTTTTTTCCCGTGAGCTGCGGCTTCGCGATGCCGCGGCCGTTGTCGCGCACTTCCAGCAGCAGGTTACCGCGATCACAGGTCAGGCGGGTCTGCACGACGGTGGCACGGGCATGGCGGGCGATGTTGGTGAGCGTCTCCTGGAAGATCCGGAAGACTCCCGTGGCACGCTCTGGGGCCAGGTCGAAGTGCGGGGGCATGGGATCGAATTCGCAGCGAATGTGCGTGCGTTCGGAGAACTCCCGCGCGGCCTGTTCCAACGCCGGTGCCAGCCCCAGCTTGTCCAGGGTGGCCGGCCGCAGTTCGGTCGCGACTTTTTGCACGGCCTGAATCGAGGCGTCCACCAGTTGCGACGTCGCGTTGATCTTGTTCACCAAGGCCGCGGTCAGCCCGGCGTCCTTCACGGTGGACGACCGCCGTTTCAGCCACGCGAGGTCCAGCTTGAGCGCGTTGAGAACTGCGGGCTCATGGCACCGTCTCGCAGGGCGGTGGCACTTCGTTCAGCATCAGCCAATACAGCCCCATGATGCGGGGCAGCTCGAGATCCAGCAACATCACAGCAGGCAGGTCGCGCGGCTTGCGCTCGGCGTCGGGCCGGTGCCGAACAGATAATCCAACGCCTCCTTGCCGTCTTCCACGATCACGAGCTCGTTCATGACGTTACTCTTGGCGAACGCACGCCTGGTCAGTTCGATGTCGCTGGAATTGTCTTCCACTAGCAGGATGACTGGGGCCTTGGATGTCATGGTTGTTGTTGTTGGAGAGTAAAGAAGAACGTCGTGCCGCGTTCCAGCACTGATTCTGCCCAGACCCGCCCGCCGTGGCGGTGGACGATACGCTGGACCGTCGCCAAACCGATGCCAGTGCCCGGGAATTCCGACGCCTGGTGCATGCGCTGAAACGCGCCGAACAGATTGTCCGCGTAGGCCATGTCGAACCCGGCGCCGTTGTCCCGAACGTAGAAGACCGGGATGGCGGCCTCTCCTTCATGGACGCCAAACTCGATGCGGGCGCGGGCGCGACGACCGGTGAACTTCCAAGCGTTGCTCAGCAGGTTCGTAAGTATCACCTCCAGCAGAGCCGGATCGGCCGCGACGGCCAGTCCAGGTTGGATGATGAATTCGACCTGCCGGTCAGATTGCGCTTCCTGCAGCCGGGCCGCGATGCTGTGCGCCACCGCGGAAAGATCCACTGTCGACCGCAGCAGCTCGGCGCGGGAAACGCGCGAGAGCTGGTGGAGATCTTCGATCAACTGTCCCATCCGCTGGGTTTCGGAACGTACACGATCCAGGTATTGCCGTCCCCGCTCGTCGAGCCGGTCATGGTAATCCTCAAGCAATGCCAGACTCCATCCATCGATGCCGCGCAGGGGTGCGCGCAGGTCGTGCGACACGGAATAGCTGAACGCCTCCAGTTCCTTGTTCGCCGCCGCCAGTTCGGCGGTGCGGTCGCGCACGCGCTGCTCCAGTTCGGCGTTGAGCAAATGGATTTTTTCCTCGGCCGCCTTGCGGTCGTCGATGTCCGTGCAGGTGCCGAACCATCTGACAATGCAGCCGGCGGCGTCGCGCAAGGGCCGTCCCCGGATGACGAACCAGCGATACACGCCATCGGCCCGCCGCAGGCGGAACTCCACGTCATACTCCGCATCGGTTTCGGTGGCGCGTTTCCAGGCGTCCCACGCGCGTTGCTGGTCGTCGGGGTGAAAGGGTTTGTTCCAGCCGTGGCCGTAGCTTTCCGCCAGCGACAGACCGGTGTAATCCGCCCAGCGCTGGTTGAAGTAGATGTTCCAGCCGTCGGGCCGGCAAATCCAGGTCAGTTGTGGGGCGGCCTCGGCGTATTCACGGAACTGCGCTTCGCTGGCCAGCAGCGCCGCTGCCGCCTCTTGGCGCACGTTGATCTCGGCCAGCAAGGAGGCGTTGGCGCGCGCCAGATCGGCGGTCCGCTCCTGCACGCGTTGCTCCACTTCGGCGCAGGCTTTGCGCAACTCGCCCTGCGTGTGCTCCAGCGACGCCTTCTCATCTTGCAGTTCGCGGTTGACGGCCCGCAGTTGCGTGGGACTCGGAATCGCGAGCATCTTGGGCAGCAACGGCCAGACGAGGACCGCCGTCGTCATGGAAATGATGGCGCACAGCGTGTCGACCACGGCCTGCCACCAGTCCACCTGCCGCCAGAGCCCGACGATGTGCACAACGTGCGTGGTGCCGCAGGCCAGAATGAAGGCGCCAAACATCACGAGCACCCACGAGAACGGTATGTCCTTCCGTTTTCGGATGAAGATGATCAGGAACACCGGAATGGAGGCGTAGGATACCGCGATCAGGCCGTTGGCCATGGCCATCACCATCATCAGTAGCGGCGTCATGGTGCCGGCATTGGCGCCCTTGATTTCCATTTGACTGCCCGGCATCGTCAGCAGCGGCACGATGATGAGGACCGCCAGCGCGATCGCCGGCGCGACCATGCGCGGGACCAGTTCGAGACTTTGCCGCCATCAGCTCGCGACGGATCTCTGCCAACGCTGGCAGTGGCAAACGCCACTGGGGCGATGGAAGACTTTTGCCGCGCGCAGTCTGCTGCTCAAACTGAAGGCCGAACACGGGCTGCGGCTGCCGCCGGTGCGCATCAACAAACGTCGCCGGCCCTGGGGCCTGCCGCGAAGCGGCGAGGCGGCGGCGCGGGGCGAAGCGATTACCGGTGGGCTCGCGGGCCTGCAGCCGCTGCAGTGGTGCCTGGCGGGCTACGCGACGGCGCCGCGGGCGCGGGCCCTGGCGTACTTGCGCACGTATCATTATCTCGGATGCAACCGGCCGGTGGGAACGCACCTCATTTATCTGGTGCAGGATCAGTTGGGGCGCGATTTGGCGGTGCATTTGGTCGGAGCGGCCGCCTGGCAGTGTGCGGCTCGCGATCGGGCGATTGGTTGGAAAGCGACGGCGCGCACGAGTGGTCTGACGCGCATTGCGAACCACAGCCGGTTTCTGATTTTGCCCTGGGTGCGCGTGCCGCATCTGGCGAGTCATCTGCTGGGCGGGTTAACGCGGCGGATTGTGCGCGATTGGCAGGCGCAGCATGGCTGGCGACTGGAGTTGCTGGAGAGCTTTGTCGAAACGGGTCGCTTTCGCGGCACGGCCTATCGCGCGGCCAACTGGCAGCCGGTGGGGCTGACGACCGGTCGCACGCGACAGGAAAAAAAGCATCGGGCGCAGGCTCCCCGCAAGGCGGTGTGGATATTCCCGCTGCATCCGCGGTTTCGGTCGCGGCTGGGGGCAACCCTGGCGGCGGGAGGTGGCGCATGAGCGCGGCCCCGTCCAGCGTGGCCGCCTTGCGCGGGTTCGCGCTGTTGTTTTCCCCCCGCTGGACTCGCCAATGGCAACAGCGCGAGGGCGTGGGCGCGGCCGCCGCCGGTGCGAAGAAAAGCCTCCTGCGACGCCACGATGGCTATGCCGCGGCCGCCGAAGCGATCGCCAATCGACTCGCCGTCCTCACCGGCCGTTCAGATCAATTGGTGCTTGTGGCGATTCCGGAGGGCAAGGTCGCGGGCTGGTTGCAGGCCCAGGCGTCCGTAGTTCTGGAATCAGGTTTTCGAGTCGAGATCGTTGGTCTCATCGTGGATGAAACTTGCCGGCGGCAGGGTGTCGGCCGCCGCCTTGTCCAGGTAGCTGAAGACTGGGCACGAAAGTTGGGGGCGGAGTCGGTCGTCGTGCGGAGCAACACGCTGCGCGTGGAGAGTCACGCCTTTTATCTGGCGCTCGGTTTCTGCGCGTCGAAGACACAGATGGTATATAGGAAGGCGGTTCCGCGAGGACACGAATGCGACGTGTTTTCCCGGTCTTGCTGCTCGGCCTGTCGTCGCTCCCGTCGAGTGGGAAGGGCTGCAGCGGGCGCCGTGAGCACCTGGCTGGGCCGGAGCCTGTCTTGCGCACCGCAATCACGCCGCCCCGACCGCGCCGTTGCCGAAGTCGAGCCGCACCTTCCTCGTGGCAGGATCCACCATGAGCCTGGCACTATAAATACTGCCCGAACGGTTCGAGACCAGGCCGGTGATTACAACGGGAGTGCCCGCCTTCCATCCCTCCAATATAGGAAGATACTCCTCGGCCGTGAATGCGCGGCCGAATGCATTCTTGTACAGTCTCACGCCAGCCCAGCCCGCGGCTTCATAGTAGGTGCCGAAATCCAAGAGCAGTTTTCCGGTCTTCGGGCATTTCACGCCTTTCACCTTTTGCGGCTCGGGCTGATGAAACTCGAACTTCGTGCCGTCTGCGTTCAACACCAGGTCGGCCTCGAATTCCCGCCCGCGCGCGGTTTTCAGCGCCTTTGCGTGATGAGGTTTACCCGCGAGAATCGCGGCAAGGATTTCAGCGTATTCTTCCGCCGTGAAAGCCCGGCCGAACGCACGCTTCCACAGCCTGAGCCCGGGATAACCCGGCGCCTCGAAAAAGGGACCACGGTCCAGCAATGGTTTCTGACTCTTCGGGCAGAGCACCCCTTCGACCGGCGTTCCGGCCGTTACCGGCACAGCGGAGGTTGCGTCCACCGGTCTTTCCGATTTGCCGAGGAACGCGGCCTTGAGTTCCACCACCTGCGCCATCAATGCGTCGAGGAACTGTGACCGGTTCAGTTGCGCTTCCCCACGTTCCATCTTTTTGAGCACAAGCTCCCACTCAGCGGTCAGCTGCGCCGACAACAAATCAGGTGCCCGCTCGCGCAGTTCACGAATCAGCTGACGGCCGTTTGCCGTTGTGACGATGTTCTTCCCCTGCCGCTCGACAAACTGCCTCGCGACCAGCTTGTCGATGATTCCCGCCCGGGTCGCCGGGGTGCCAATCCCGCGATCTTTCATAATCTCGATCAACGCGTCGGCCTGCTCGCCGCTCAGTTCGGGATCCACTGTTTCGCCGGCATACTTCATCGCATCGAGCAGCGTCGCGTCGGTGTAGGGCTCGGGTGGATTCGTCTGTTGCTGCTTCAGGTTGACTGCATCAATCACCACCGAGACCGCGCCGGGTGGGGGAAGCGGCGCACTCTTCTTCGAGTCGCCGTCGTCTTTGCGCCACCGGGTGAACCCCGGATACTCAACGTCGTCGCGGGTCGTCTTGAAGACCGCGGGGGCGTACGCGCCGGCGCCGCCCTCCTGGGTGAATCGCCGCGTCATCGTCTTGTAGCGCGCCGGCTCGTCCAGTGCCATCAGGGTCATTTGCAGCACCGCGAGAAACACGAATAGCTCATGGCCGGTGAGGTCGCCGATGCTTTCGGTGACGCCCGTCGGTATGATGCCGAAGTGGTCGCTCACCTTGGAGTCGTCGAACGCCCGCGATTTCGCGGCCACGTCAGCCGACATCATCGGCTGGCTCACCAGGTGCAGCTTGGGGTGGCAGCTTTTAAGCGCCTCGAGTACCCGGCATAGATCGGCGTGCAGCTTGGCCTTGAGTTTGGTCGGCAGGTGGCGGCTGTCCGTTCTTGGATAACTGAGCAGTTTCCTCTTCTCGTACAGGTCCTGCAGGATCGCGAGAGATGCCGTTCCGGTCAGCCCGAGCCGTTTCGAGCAGAGCTTCTGCACCTCCTGGAGATCAAACGGCAGCGGTGGCTTCTGGCTGCGCGTTCCCTTCTTGTCGGAAACCAAATAGGTGGGCGGCGCTTTGGCCGACTGCGCGAAGGCCCTGGCCTTCTCTTCGCTCCAGAAAACTTTCTTCGAACGCTCGGTGTTGACCTGCGGCGCGCCGAGCAGCTTGGGGCGATCCGGTGATTCGGCGCAGGCATCCAGATCCGCCTTCGCCTCGAGGTCGCCAAATTCTCCATACGCCTCCCAGAACGCCTGTGGCTTGAAATCGGCGATCAGTCGATCCCGCGCGTCGACCAACGCCAGCGTCGGCGTCTGCACGCGGCCGACCGACCATACCTTCCATTTTCCCTGTCCGCGCGGCAGCGTCTTCGTCGCGAGCACCGTGACGTTCATGCCCACGAGCCAGTCGGCCTCATCGCGGGAAAACCCGGCTTCGCCCAGGCCGTTGAACTTCGAAGATGGTTCGCGCTGGGCGAACGCTTCGCGCAGGCCCTCCTCGGTCATAAGCTGCGCCCAAATGCGCGTGTAGCGCGCGCCTCTTTTGGCCCCACAACCGCGCATCACCTTGCGGAAAATCACCTCGCCCTCCCGGCCGGCGTCGCACGCGTTGACAATCTCCTCCTCGAGGTGCGCGGAAACTTCCTGCCGCAGGATCCTGATATAGGATTCCGCATCCTGCCGCGCGACCTGCTGAAACTCCCACTTCACGGTGGGAGCAATCGGGAGATCGTGGACGTTCCACGCCGCGTATTTGGCGTCGTAAGACTGCGGCGGCGCGAGTTCGAACAAGTGTCCGCGCGCCGTGGCGACAGTGAGTTCCTCGCCGCTCGCGAGTTTCCCGCGATGCGGGCCCATGCCAGAGAAGGGACGGCCGAGCAGTGCCGCGGCGATGGTTCGCCCCACGTCGGGTTTTTCGGCCACAATTAAAATCTTCGGCATCGTTCGTGAGCGGCAAAATGGTGATCCGTGGGGTGGGCGTGGCGATCGGATTCCGCGAGTCGAAATAGACGGGTGACCCGGAAAGCCCTCGCGGGCGGTGAAGTACGCCGGCCCGCTGTCCCTCCGCGTCCACCGCGATAAAGCGCTATTCGGCGGCAAGTAGCTCGGCTCTTAATGGCATGTTTCGGCCAAGCTGATGTGGTGAAACGGCGCCGTTTCCCGCGTTGCGCGAACCGCGTTTCCGCCCATGCTCGCGGCATGAAAATCCCGCTGATTACCGCTACGCCGGAAATCCTGGATGGGACGCCGGTCTTTGGCGGTACACACGTGCCGGTGAAGACGTTCACTGACTATTTGGAGAACGGTTCATCCATCGACGAGTTTCTCGACGATTTCCCGACGGTGACGCGCGTTCAGGCGGTGCAGTTTCTGGAAGACGCGCGCGCGCAGCTGATCGCCGCGCTGCCTTGAGGTGCTAAAACGTGGCGGCGAGCGCCAGCGGGTGGAGCGCCATCCACTCGCTGGCGCTCGCAGCC
>JBBRCR010000440.1:0-7409 GCA_038204695.1 Opitutales bacterium
CCCTATATCACGGTCCCTGCCGTCACGGGCGCGTGCCTGCTGATCGAGCGCAAGTGGTGGGAACAACTCGGCGGTTTCGACGAGAGCTATGTGAACGGGGGCGAGGACATCGAACTTTGTTTCCGCGCCCGCGCCGCTGGACGCGTCAACGCCGTCGCCCTCCGAAGCGTCGTGCGGCATCACGTCAGCTCCTCCGCCGGGCGAAAACACCGCGACGAGGAAAACTCGTACCTGCTGGCGCGGCGCTGGGGCCGTGAGTTTGTCGCGGCGGCCGATTACGGCGCGCACGAATGGTCGCGCGCCCACCTCGTCCATGCGTTGGAAAATCCGCGCGCATTGGATTATCGAATCACCCTGAGGGCGCTGGCGCACGCGATCGGGCTGCAATCCGTGCCGCCCGGCGAGGCGGTGCAGGCGATCGAGGCGGGACTCGCGCGCGAGTTCGAACGCTGGGAAAAAATGTTTCCGCGCAGCGCGGCGTGAAGTTGTTTCCGAGCAAACGGTCGACGGCGAGTTGGCGCAACGCGCTCCATCGTGGACCCCACGATACGACCAGCTCAGCGGTCCACCCGGGCGGCGACTGCCATTCGTTCCGGCTCGACTGCGGCCTGGCTGCTGCGACGCACTTCCCGCACGACGGATTGCGGCCGCTGATTCACGGCCAGGAACATCCGGCCGACATATTCGCCGATCAAGCCGAGCATCACCAGCTGGGAGCCGGAAAAAATCAGCAACGCCGCCATCATCCAGCCGAAACCATAGCCGGGGCCCACGTCGTGGAACCACAGCCACACGAGCGAGCCGAGCGCCAGCAGACCCACCACCGCAATGACCAACCCCACCACGGTGGCCACGCGCAGGGGCAGCACGGAAAAATTAATCCATGCGCTCAACCACAAACGCATCAGCCGTGAAAATGTGTACGAACTGCTCCCCGCCTGGCGCGGTTCGTGTCGGACCTTGATCGACCCGATCCGCTGCGTCACCTGCAGCAACAGCCCGTCGATGTACGGGTACGGTCCCGCATAGGTGACGACCTGTTGCGCCACAAACGAGGTCACGCAGCGGAAGCTCGAGAGATAAAAGCCCGGCGGCTTGTCGAGCGCCCAGTCGGTCATCCGGTTCGTGAACCAGCTCCCGAAATTGCGCCAGGCGGAATGCTGTTTTTCGACATAGTGCCCAAAGACGATGTCGAGCCCCGTGGCACGGGCATGCTCCCAGAGGCGGACCGCCTCCGTCGGCGGATGCTGGCCGTCATCGTCGAGGTTCACGATGTGGGCGCCGCGTGCGTGCCTCCAGCCCGTAAGGACGGCGTTGTGTTCGCCGTAGTTGCGGGCGTGTTCGATCAGCGTGATCGGAATCTTCGCGTCGCGCACAAGTCCACGGCAGACCTCGCTCGTCGCCTCGTCACTGCCATCGTGCACGAGCACGACTTCGTGGCCGCCCTCGATGGTGAAACCCTCAATCTCGCGCACGACGGCGCCGATGGTGGCCGAACTGCGATAAAGCGGGATGACAAAGCTGAGAGCAATTGAAGCCATGATGCCGAACGCCCTCCACGGTGAGGCGGCGGCAAAGCTTGCGCCACCCTAAATCCACGCCAACCCGCGGACTTCAGCGGTTGTCGGTGAACCGCACCACGCGCGGCGAGTCTAGCCCGTGGTGCAACTTACGGAGAACTCCGATCGCTTCACCTGGCTTGCCCGGATCGCCACCCTCGTGCTGGTGGGGGGTGTGCTGCGTTTCGCGCAGGACGTCCTGGTGCCCATCGCCTTCGCCGTGCTGCTGGCATTCCTGCTTTCGCCTCTGGTGGTACGTCTCGTCCGCGCGGGACTGCCGAAAGCGGCGGCCATCATCATGACCGTCACCTTCTCCTTCTCCATCATCGGGGGCGTCGGGTGGCTCGTCAGCAGCCAGGCGATCAGTCTGGTGCGCGAGCTCCCGAATTATGAACAGAATCTGCAACGCAAGATCGCCAGGCTGAAGCAGCCGCACACGCCCAGCTTTGTTTCACGAATGACCGGCATGGTCGAAAATCTGCGCCGGGAGATCAAGGCGCCCTCCCCGGAGAAGGAAGCGCAAGCCGCCGCTGACCCGACTCCGAAGCCGGTGCCGGTGGAGGTGCGGCCCACCGAAACGGCACCGTGGGAAGTGGCCGCGGATATTGTGCGGCCCTTCCTCCGGCCGCTGGGCGTGGCCGGGATCGTCATCGTGTTTGTGGTCGCGATGCTCTTTCAGCGCGAGGATCTGCGCGACCGGTTCATCATACTCGTCAGCGCCGGCAAACTGAATGTCGCCACGCAAGCGGTCGACGATGCGGCCGATCGTGTGTCGCGGTACCTGGGAATGCAGCTCGTGGTCAACGCGCTGTACGGCGTGCCCATGGGCATCGGTCTTTACTTCATCGGTATTCCAAACGCTTTGCTCTGGGGTCTGCTGGCGACGCTGCTGAGGTTCATTCCGTTTCTCGGGCCGTGGATTTCCGCCATGTTTCCGCTGGCGCTCGCGATCGCCGTGGATCCGGGCTGGACCAAATTTTTTTACGCGGCCGGGTTGATCGTCGTGATGGAAGTGGTGAGCAACAATCTGATCGAGGTGGTGCTCTATGGAGCCAGCACGGGAATATCGAATCTGGCGCTCCTGGTGGCCGCCGTGTTCTGGACGTGGCTGTGGGGTCCGGCCGGACTCGTGTTGTCGACGCCGCTCACCGTCTGCCTGCTTGTCCTTGGGAATTACGTGCCAGGAATGGGATTTCTCAGCATGTTGCTGGGCAGCCAACCGGTGCTCGAACCTCCGGCGCAGTTTTACCAGCGAATGCTGTCGAGGGAATCCGAGGACATGTTCGAACTCGCGGCCAGGCACATCGAGGAGAAATCGGTGGAGGAATTCTACGAGCAGGTTTTTGTTCCCGCGCTTCTGATGTCAGAGGTAGATCGGCACGGCGGCACCCTGCCCGAGGCGCGCCAGCGTTTCATCTTTCAAGCCAGCCGCGAACTCATCGAAGAACTCGATCGGCAGGACGAAGTCGCCAAAGTGGAACCCAAGGGCGATACCGCACGCAATGAAGCCCCGGCGATCTCGACCGAGCCGCCGGTCGTATTGAATGTCGCCGCGCGCGACGAGCCCGATGAGGTGGTCGGCCTGATGATGTGTCACCTGTTGCGGCGGCGGGGCATTCCAGCCGGGATCCTTCCGCTCACCGCTCCGCTGGCGGATGCTTTCAGCGCCTGCGAGCGCGGCGACGTGCGTGTCATCCTGGTCTCCGCGCTTCCCCCCTCCGCCGTCGGTTCCGCCCGACAGATGTGCCGCCGCTTGCGGCAGAAATGTCCGCACGCCCGCATTATCGCCGGGATCTGGCAGCATCGGGCAAACTTGCCGGAACTCAGCGAGCGGATGCAGCCGGCCCGACCGGATGCCGTCGTCACGACCTTGGCTGCCGCGATGAGTGAAATCGAGCGCGCCCTTGGCCGCCAGGATCCTCCGATCAAACTGATCCCGGAACCCGCCCCGGGCACCGTGGACACGACGGTCGCCGCAGAACAGCGCATACCGTCAGAGTAATGCTGCGCGGTGGAATCGCCGAGACAGCGAGTGCCATCGCGGGGTTGAACCACACGTTGCTGGCGCGTGCCGTCTTCTTCCGCAGAATTGCTGCGAAATAATCCGGACGCCATCAACAAGACCCGCGTCTATGCTTCCAAGTCTCCCGTGTCTTCCCCGTCTTCCACGTCTTCCAAGTCTTCCCCGTCTTCCAAGTCTTCCCCGTCTTCCCCGTCTTCCCCGTCTTCCAAGTGGATGTATGCGCGGCTGCTCGCGAGGGATCCGACGTTCAACGGCCGGTTCTTCACCGGCGTGCTCACCACGGGCATTTACTGTTTGCCGTCATGCAAGGCACGCAAGCCCCGGCCCGAAAATGTCCGCTTTTTCAGCACCTGCACTGCTGCGCGCGAGGCGGGCCTGCGACCGTGCCGGAAGTGTCACCCGGACGATTTTGCCCGCGGCTTCGATCCCGTGCTGGAAGACATCGAAACGCTCGTCGCCGAAGTGCGGACCAACCCGGCGGCGTTCGCCGACACACGCGCAATCGTACGGCGCTCCGGCTTCGGCACGACGCGGCTCTTTGAACTGCTGCGTCAACATTTCCACCTCACGCCGGCCGATCTGCTCCTCCGCGCGCGACTGGCCGCCGTGAGGCGCCGGCTGCTCGAAGATGACGCCGGATTGTTGGAGGTCGCGAACGACGTGGGTTTCGAATCGCTCTCGGTTTTTCACGACCAGTTCCGACGCCTCAACGGGCTGACGCCGGCTGCCTATCGCGAACTGCGCAACGCGAACTCGTTCACGCTGACGCTGCCGGCCGATTACCCGCTCGGCTATCTCCGGCGCGCACTCGGTCGCGATACTCATAGCGTGACCGAGCGATTGGCGGGCGACGTCTATACCGCCGCGGTGCAACTGAAGGGCGGGGCCGCCGTAATCCAGTTAAAACTTTCTGCCACCACCATCGACGTGAGTCTTGTGCGGGCACTCGCGCCGTCCCAGCCGCCCAGCGGGAAATCAACGACCGCGTCCACTCCGGCCGCGGACGTGCACGCACGTGTCTGCGGATTGCTCGGCCTGGACCAAGACGCCGCCGCGTTCGGGCGGCTCGCGAAGAAACTAGGCCTGAAACGACTCGTGGCCGGACGGCCCGAGCTGCGGATCGCGCAGACCCCCTCGGTGTTTGATGGCCTGCTCTGGTCGATCATCGGTCAGCAGATCAACTTCGGTTTCGCGTGCCAGTTGAAGCGTCGACTAATCGAGCGGGTCAGCCAGCCGATCGGCCACGGACTGCACGCCCCACCGACGCCGGTGGCTGTGGCGTCGCTCGAGGAATCGGATCTGCTGCCGCTGCAATTTTCGCGTCAGAAGGCCGCTTACCTTGTCAACACCGCGAAACTCGTGGCGGATGGAAAACTCGACCTCGACGCTCTGGGGCTGATGTCGGCCACGCGCGCCGAACGCACGCTGCTGGCGATTCGCGGGCTCGGCCCCTGGTCGGTCAATTATCTCATGATGCGCTCGCTCGGATTTGCCGATTGCGTGCCGCTCGGTGATACCGGCGTGACGAGCGGGCTGCAGACGCTGCTGAAACTCGAGCAGCGACCCGACGTCGACGCGACGCGCTCACTCATGTCCGTCTTCTCACCTCACCGGAGCCTTGCCACCGCCCATCTCTGGCAACTGAACCAGCCGATTCCATGAAACTCTCGCTATATATATCCACCATCCGTACGCCGCTCGGCCTTTTTTCTCTCGCGACGAATGAATCCGGCGCCGTCGCCGGCACCGCGTTTGGCGGCGTGGAACAGCTGCACAGACGGCTTTCGCGGCACGATTTCGTTTCCGACGAACGCGCCACGCACGACGCGAGCGAGCAGATCTTCCAATATTTTGCGGGCGAACGCACCCACTTCGATCTTCCGCTGGCGGCGAACGGCAGCACGTTCCAGGAGCGTGTCTGGGCGGCGCTCCGCGCAATCCCTTTTGGTACGACGCAAAGCTACGGCGCGGTGGCCCGCACGCTGCAGAGTTCGCCGCGTGCCGTGGGCCGCGCGAACGCCACCAACCCGATCTGCCTCATCGTACCATGCCATCGGGTGGTTGGCGCCGATGGCTCACTCACCGGTTTTGCGTTTGGCGAGAGGATCAAGCGCCGGTTGCTTTCGCACGAAGCCTCCGTGGCGGCACCGCAACCCGTCGCGTGACGTCCGGGGTCCCATTCGCCGGTCCAGGGAACTGCGCAGTTGGACCTCCCACCAGGGACGCAGGCGCCCGATCGGATCGTCGTGTCCGGCCTGTGGATACAACGCACGTCGGAGAATTCCCCAGGCAGACGCGCAGATAAAATAAATATCCACGCTTTCGTGTGAGGAACCGGTGAGCCAGATTGTGCACAACTTATTCACCGCTTCGCACGGTGAAGAAGTTGTTGAGAACAAAAGCTAGTAACTTCGCCCGCGAGTCCCACGCTGTGCCTCGTTCCTTGATAGAACAGTCGAAGCGCGGCGGCCTGAAAAACGTCGCCGAGAGCGCGGCTGGGATACTCCCGGGTGACCGGGGAAAGGTTGGCGACAACTGGTGTCGCCCTCCCCTCGCGGCGGCGAAAGCCGGTCGAGAGGCATTTATCACCAGTTCCTCTGGCCGGAGTCGTGTCCGGTCAGTTCACACACGAATCAGGAACTGTGCGACGAGGCGCGATTAGAAACCGTGCTCAGTCGAGTCAGGTCCACGGGGCGTTTCGACCCGTGCGCCGACGCAGTTACCCCAGAGGGTTTTGGTTGCTACTGCGCTGACCAGAACGCAGTCGAGATTCCCGGCGGGCCAACCCCGCCAAAAGGCCTTGCTCACAGCATGAGCAGGGCGCGTAACGGAGTCACGACGGCGGGGAGCGAGCGGACCTGGCAAAGTCTGCGAACCTCCTCACTGGGGCGGTCCCGCAAAACGGGGTCACCCCACTGCAGAAGCGAATGCAACCTGAGAGTTAAGAGGTCAGACCCGTAACGCGGGGCCAACGGCCGGCCAGAAGCTGGCGCCGTCCTCGTGGTAAAGGTGAAGACGCGAGAGAATACAGATTGCAGGCGTGTCTACACCACGTCCGGCGTGCCGCTCCCGGCAGGGAGCGTCCGAACCGGGCGAAGAGGCCTCACTCGATAAATCCCGACCGGTAACGGTCAGGACGGTCCCGCCATGAGACCGATACATCCGCATGCCGCGGAGAGTGGCGTCGGGAAGCACACCGCCCGCGAAAGCGAGAGCGCCCAAGCGTGTGCCGCCGGGAAAGAGCGCGTGGCGAACGCCCACTCCCACAAATTGGCTCCGGAAGCCTCAAAACTTCCGGGGCCATTTTTGTTTTCTAATCCCGCGACTGCCGCCTCACTGGCGATGTCGCTCCACATGATCTTCTCCTCCGCCCGCCTCCTCGTCCCAACGCTACTCGCCCTCGCGACCTGCTCCGGCGCATCCGCCGCCGAAAAGCGCGCGGCCGCGACGCCCAACTCCCCGCCGGCAAAGGCGACGACCGCCGTGCCGTATCCGCTGATCATGGGACCCATCCGATTGTGGGACGGCGATGCGCCCGGTGCGCTCGGCCAGCGTCCCCAGGACATACCGACGCTCACCCCCTTTCCCGCTAAAACCGGGACAAAGACCGGCGCTTCGATCCTCGTGCTACCCGGCGGCGGCTACGGCAACCTCGCGGAGCATGAAGGCACGGGCTATGCCGAATTCTTCGCGCAGCACGGCATCACGGCCTACGTCCTGAAATATCGGCTCGGCTCTAACGGCTACCGGCATCCCACCATGCTCAACGACGCGTCCCGCGCGCTGCGCATGCTGCGCGCGTTTGCCCGGCGCGATGGCCTCGATCC
>JBBRCR010000441.1:0-7409 GCA_038204695.1 Opitutales bacterium
CGCCCCGCTCACCCGAGCGGGGCGCGGATTGAAACACGCCCGCGTCGAGCGCATCGAGCGCAACGGCGGTCGCCCCGCTCACCCGAGCGGGGCGCGGATTTAAACCGGTGCCCCACCGTTCAACCTCAACCACGCCGCGGCCGATCCGCCACTCGTTGCGGCTGACTTCAACCAGGTCGGCGCCGCCGCGCTTCCCGCGTCGCCCCCCTCTTGCCGCACTGCTTGCGCCACTCACGCCGCGAAATTACAGCGCCCAAGTCACTGGCGTGAACGGCACCACAGGCAGTGTCATTGTCGAAGTCTACGCAGTGCGCTGGCGCCCGGGCTGCCTCGAGGGCGAACGCCCCAGTTTGCGCCGGAGCCATTGCTGAACGGGGGACTCAAAACCATGGTGCACCAGCATGGCCACGATGACACAGACGAGCATGGTCATTCCGGCACTTGCCCAGTTGTTAAAACCGAGCCCGGCGAAGTGCCTGGCGCTGGCACTGCTCAACTCGCTCACCGGTCCAAACGAGGCGCACTGGATCAAATATAACGCGTAGGAAATGGCTCCGAGATAGACCAGCGGGCGCGACGCCAGGAAACGTTGCCAGACGGAATCGCAAACGGCGGCGAGGATGAGCAGGCAGGCCGGTACGGCGAGTGACATTTTCACGGCGTAATAAAATGCGCCGCTCTGCGTCGGAAGTCCGCCGGCCGCGTCGAATCGATCGAGAATTTGCGTTTGCACATACAACAGTCCAATCGCCGCCACCATGAAAACATTGCCCGCCGCCCGGTGTAACCGAATGGTGCCCGAGCGTACGTCCGCCAGCAGCAAACCGGTGAGCACGCCCAATCCGAATTGGGCGAAGCGCCCGAAAAGCGTGCCCTTCCACCAGCCGTCGTCATTTGGGTTGATGAGTCGGAACGCGGCGCCGATGCCGAGCAGCCCCACAGTAAATACGAACAACGAGACCGCATGGGCCCAACTCAAGGACCGTGTCGCGGGACTTGGCGGATCAAACCGTGCTCGGAGTCTGCGCATGCTCACGAATAGAAAGGGAGCCACCAAATAGAAGGCGCATTCCACGGGCAGCGTCCACATGGGCGTGTTGATCGCGTTACGGTATTCCGCAATGAAGCCGTGACCCATCACGGCGTGCCAGCCCAGCGCCGCCCAGTCCACCGGCGCGACGGTCAGCGCATATCCGGCGAGCACCAGCCAGTAGACGGGGAAGATCCGAATGAAACGGGCGGTATAGTATCGCCCCAGAAACGGCCGTGTGGTGGTGGCGCGGTCAAAATACAGCAGGGCGAAAAGCGCACCGGAAAGGCAGAAGAAACACGGCACGCCGAAATAGCCGTAGTGCACCACCAGGAGGTCATCCAGGCCCGCAAACTGGCCCGCATGGTTCACCAGCACAATGAACGCCGCAAAACCGCGAAACCCCGTCAAAGACGGAATGTGTTCGGCCGCCGGTCGAGGAGGCGAACTTGGGGGGGGCAACCTGGGTAAGCATCGGATCACGAGTTTGGGATCACGAGTTTGGCGGTAGAGTTTGAACGGTGGCCGGCCGGCATCGGGAATCGATGAAAAAGCGACCGCCCGGCGCCATGGTAATGGCGTATCCGCGGGAAATAGGGTGATTTGCGGGGCTCGGCGGCATTGACCACGCGCGCACCGTCGCGGACGAATCTGGGAAAGTTATTCACAACCATGCGCCCAAGCGTGTGAGTAACTGTCCATCCGGCGCATGAGACCGATCTGGAAAGGCGCCATCTCGTTTGGACTGGTTACGATTCCGGTTCAGATCCTCAACGCCACCCGGCGCGAGGAATTGAAGTTTCGGATGCTGCGGAAACAGGACCTTAGTCCCATCAACTACAAGCGGGTGGCCGAGATGGATGGGAAGGACGTGCCGTGGGAGGAAATCGTCAAGGGCTTTGAATACGAGAAGGGGAAGTTCGTCGTGATGGAGGAGAAGGATTTCGACAAGGCGGAGCTGCAAGGCACCGACAGCGTCGAGATTCTGGACTTCGTCGAAGAGGACGCGGTCAACCCGATTTACTTCTACAAGCCTTATTACATCGAGCCAATGAAGGGCGGGGGAGGGGCGTATGCACTTCTTCGGGACGTGCTGGCGGATACCGGCAAGATCGGGATTGCAAAAGTGGTGATGCGGAATCGCCAGCATCTCGCGTCGGTGAAGGCCAACGATTCGCTGCTCGTGCTCGAGTTGATGCATTTCGCGTCCGAAATCTCACCGGCGGACGCCGTGAAGGTTCCCGCGCCGAAAGACGTCAACGAGCGCGCGCTCGCCATGGCGCGTCAACTGGTCGAACAGATGTCGTCTGAGTGGGAGCCGGAAAAATATTCGGACGATTATGCCACGGCGATCATGAAGCTGATCGAGAAGAAGATTGAGTCCGGCGGGAAGGCACTGCCTGGTGCGGCCAAGCATCAACCGGCGGCGGCGACGAACGTCATCGACCTGGTGGCGGTCCTCCAGCAGAGCCTGGCCGGGTCGGGCGCGAAATCGCCCGCGGCGAGCCGCGTCAAACGGACGTCCCCGGCCGCCGCAAAGCGGGGCGCGACCAAAGCTGGCGGGAGAAAAAACGGCACCCACAAGCGCGCGGCGTGACGGGCGTGGAAGAACTTGCGAAGAACGCGAGACGTGGAAGAACGCGAGACGTGGAAGACTCGGGAAGAACGCGAGACTCGGAAGACTTCGGAATCTTCCGCGTCTTATTCTCTTCCCCATCTCCCATGTCTCCCATGTCTTCGTCCAGAGTTCGCCACCGCCGATTCCATTCGGGAGTAGATAATTTCCGTGGCGGCTACATACGCGGCGCGGGGGTTTGGTCTATCGTGTTTGCGGCGATCGCGGCCGAACGGGCTGCGATTGATCGCAATGATGACTACACCCTGCCGTATTGTCTTTCTGGTTTTGGCACACGCCGCCGTGCGCGTCGGCGCGCAACCATCGGGGACAGTCGCCCCGCCACCTGCGCTCGACGGTGAACCGCCGGCCTCTGCCGTATTCGCCACCGCGCAGCCAACCAGCGGGTTTTGGGTCGAGCACTGGTTCGAGCGGAAACTCGAAGCGGGCAACCCACCGGTAAGCGCGCGTTTTCGGGTGAATGATCCGTTCGCAGGCTTCCAGAAGAACTTCAAGGACCGGAAGGAAGTTCGCGCGAATGGCATGATGCAAATCGCGGCCGACGTCGACGTGACCACGGTTCGTGCAGCCGAAGTGTATTTGGAAATGTGGGGCGGCCACGTCGGCACGGCCAACAAGCGGTTCACCGCCAATGGCCGGTCGACGTACCAGATTCCGGAGAACGGCACGGCGGCGCATCAGTGCACCCACCTATATCCGTCGATTCCGCTGCGGATCACCGATGTGATTCGGGGCTTCAATGTCTTCCAGTTCGCGTGCGATCGGGGCGGCTCGTTCTGGGGTCACTATATAGTCGACGAGGCGTGTCTGCGGCTGGAGCTTCCGGCCGGCCATGCCGCGCTGGCGGCAGCGAATTTGGCCAATCTTTCCGCGCAGGTGTCAGCGAAGTCTGAGGACGAAACGATTGTCTTGTCGCTGGCGTTTGCTTTGGGGAGTGTGCTGGCGGCTGCTGGCATCGACTCGGTGGAGTATTACGTGTGGTACAAGGGCTACGACGAGAGCGGCGCGGGCACCGGGCGGCAATGGCATGGATTCACGAAGCAGCGGGAGCCGGTCGGACATCTCGGCACGGCGACGGAACCGCCGTATCGGATTTCGTGGGACGTTTCCCTGGTGCCGGCGCAACGCGAGGTGGCGGTGCGCGCGCTCGTGCGATTCAAGTCTTCTCCCGCGCTCATCTATCGGCCACCGATCCGGAGCGGCCTCGAAATCGCCGCCCGACCGGGTGTCGAAGTGGGAATCTTCCCGATCACGGAGCTGCCGTTGCGGTTCTGGTCGCGGGCAAACCGGCCCAAGAGCGCGGTCATCGCGCTGCCGATCGAGCCTTCGCGGATTGAGCGTGCCGTACTGCACACCGTTTCTTGGACGGGGGGGCCCGGGAAGGTGAAGGACTATTTCAAGCTGAATGGCCGGCACTTCCCCGTCGCCGAAGGGCATGATCATCGGACGCACTACACCGTATTCCCAGTCGACGCGTCCTTGCTGCGCCAGGGTGATAATACGGTTGAAGTGCTCTCCGACACCGAGGAGCACGGGATCGAACTCCTGACGCCCGGCCCGGCGCTCGTCGTCCGCTACCGCAAGTAATAAAAGAACGGATACACGACGGCCGCCACCGTCCGGCGGGTCGCGTCAGCGTTTGCGGGCGATGATTTGCGGAGCGGTTTCCATCTGGCCACGGGTAACGCCCAGTTGATTGATCAACTTGAGCTCGCGCCAGAGATCGGCGCCCGAAATCTCGCCGCGGAGCAGCTGGCCGTAACGGCCAAGGGTCTGCTGCACCTCGTCCGCGGCCTCGTTGACGAACTCGACGCGGAAGCTGCGGGCGCCGCACGAAAGCAGATGCGAGAGAAACTCGGCGCCGGTTTGGGCGCGGCTGTTGTAGACAGTGTTGCGGCAACCGGCGTCGGCCTTGAGGGGCAGCTCCGCGCCCACGCGGTCGCGCAGGGTCACTCGATGAACGTCGCAGGGCCGGCCGCAATCGCGGTAGTCCTTGCCGGTGGAGAGAAACGCGCAAAAGACGCAATGCTCCATGTGAAACATGGGCATGTGCTGGTGAATCGTGATATCGAACCAGCCGGCCGGCGCCGTGTGGAGCAGGGCGTCGAGCTGCGCGATGTTGAGATCGTAGCTCGCCGTCACGCGCTCCAACGCGTATCGCTGACGAAAATACGCAGCGGTCCAGGGATTGGCGACGTTGAGGGAGAAATCCCCGCGTTTCCGGTCGGCGGCGAAGAAGGCGAGGTGATCGTAATTCCGCACGAGGTAGCCGTCGGCCTCGGACGAGCGCACCTGTTTCAGGATCCATTCCTCGCCGGGTTTGAAAATCCGCGGCGGAGCGACCCAAATCGTTGAGTCGGGGAGTGCGGTGCCCGAATCCGGATGTGCGCTGGCGTACGCTGCCTGCAACTCGCGAAAGCGGGCGACGGCGTCGCGGTAATGCTTCGGGTTTTCGAACTCGCAGTAAATCGTCCGTGCGCCGGCGGCCCAGGCGGCATCGAGTTGCTCGGGCAGTCGGATGACCGCGATGAGCTCAGGAGCGCGATCGTCCGATTGCCGGACTCCCGTATCCGGTTTTCGGAGCTCCGGGTTCTGCGTCCATCGCTTCGGCTGCCGCCGGAGTTTCTCCAGTTCGGCGACGGCGTCGCGGCGCAGCCGGTTCAACTCGCTGACGGGTGCGATGACGGCGCCCTCGAGGTGCGATTTCAGTTCGCCCAGTTTGAACGGAGTGCCGCCCAATCGCCCGAGCTGATCCCGAAGTCTTTCGATCGTGAGCGGCTGTTTTTCGGCCGCCGCGAGCGGTCCCAGCGACTCGACGCGGACCACGTGTCCATCGCCATCGTTGGCGAGCAGAGTGAGCGGAGCGCCGGCGCGGCCGTGCACTTCCATGGTGAGCGGACGCTGGAAGCGGATTTGTTCGCCTTCAAACGTGGACCGCAACTCGCGATCGAGCGCTGGATCGTTGGTCTTCCACAGCAGTTGACCGACGCGGATGCGCCGCCAATCAATGTCACGGTCTCCAAAGTACAACGTGCTTTCGCCGGCGGCGGCGTCGTGCGATTCAATTTGGTAAACGCGGCCTCCTTCCTCGCGCTCGTCGGGTTTGCCGGCGTCGAAAACGATACCGTCGCCAGGCTTCAGTGGCGCGAGCAGCCGCAGCGAGACCGACTGTCGATCCACGCACGCGACTTGACCGAGGAAAACACCGCGTTTCGTGCCGAAGCGGGCATGGGCCAGCGCCTGGTTGTTATTGCCCCGGAACCAGCCCGTGTAGAGTCCGCGTGAGAACGCCATCTGGAGTTCGTACTGGGAGGCATCGTTCGTGTTGGCCGGCGCCGCGGGGCGAGGGGCGGAATCGGCGGCTGACTCTGCCATCACTTTGTCCAAGGCGCGTCGATACACGCGGGTGATGCTGGCGACGTATTCGGCCGACTTCAGCCGGCCTTCAATCTTCAGCGAAGCCACTCCAGCCCGTACGAGGTCGGGCAGCACCTCCATGCCGGAAAGGTCCTGGGGGCTGAGGAGGTAGCGCCGGTCGCCGAGATCAACCTGCCGGCCGTCGGAGATGAGATCGTAGGGCATGCGGCAGGCCTGCGCGCACTCGCCGCGATTGGCTGAACGGCCGCCGAGCGCTTCGCTCGTGAGGCACTGGCCCGAGTAGGCGACGCACAGCGCCCCGTGGACAAATACCTCGAGCGGCAACGGTGCACGGTCCTCGGGATCAAGCGTCGAAGCTGATGCGCGTTGCGCCTCCTGGATTTTTTCGATGTCGGCGATCGAGTTCTCGCGTGCGAGCACGACCAGTTGCGCACCGAGTTCACGCGCGAAGTCGACGCCCGCCGCGCTCGTGATGGTCATCTGCGTTGAGCAATGAATCGGAAAATCCGGCGACAGCGCGCGTATCATCCGGCACATCCCGACATCCTGCACGATCGCGGCGTCGACGCCGGCCGCAATAATGGTGCGGAGATAATCCAGGGCGGCGTCCAGCTCGTTCGCGAACACGAGGGTGTTGAACGTGACGTAGCCGCGCATGCCGCGGCGGTGGAGGAATTCCATCAGCGCTGGCAGGTCCGCCTGGGTGAAATTCTTCGCGCGCATCCGGGCGTTGAAGCGTTCCAGACCAAAATAGATTGCATCGGCACCATTCTCGACCGCGGCGCGGACGCATTCCCAATCGCCGGCGGGCGCCAGCAGTTCGGGCCGGCGGGGCGCGCGAGCGGCTGCGCTGGCTTCGAGGGTCTCAGATGCGTTTGGCACGGAAATGAAGGGGAATGCAGCGGAAATCGGCGCCGGGACTAGCAGGGAAATTTTCTACGGGGAAGATGGGGAAGAGAATAAGACGCGGAAGATTCCGAGGTCTTCCGAGTCTCGCGTTCTTCCATGTCTCGCGTTCTTCATCGGGAGGACGAAGACATGGGAGACGGGGAAGACGGGGAAGAGAATAAGACGCGGAAGATTCCGAGGTCTTCCGAGTCTCGCGTTCTTCCATGTCTCGCGTTCTTCATCGGGTGCGCTCTGTGACCAAAGGATTGGGCGCTCAAAATCGTCGCAAACAGGCACGATCCGGATCGATATCAGCACACCCTGTGCGCGCGTTTTCGCCCGTAGCGCCCCTCTCCGAGTGGCGGACCGCCGGTCAAAGACCGGCGCCACTCCCGGCGGCTGCCCCCGCGGGTGGGATGTTATCATAGGCGCACTGAATTTTCCGGGTTAATGGCTGCGAGCGCCAGCGAGTGGACT
>JBBRCR010000442.1:0-7405 GCA_038204695.1 Opitutales bacterium
GGCATCCTGTTTTCCGATCGCGTGACCACGGTGAGCCCCCGCTATGCGCAGGAGATTCAGACCCCGGAATTCGGGTGCGGGCTCGATGGCGTGGCCCAGACTCGCGCCGATGATCTGGTGGGGTTGTTGAATGGCGTGGACATCTCGATCTGGAATCCCGCGGTCGATTCGCTGATTCCGGCGCGCTATTCGGCGGCCAATCTCGCGGGCAAACAAGTGTGCCGGCTCGAATTGATGCAATGCGCGGGTTTTGCGACTGACTTCAAAGGCCCGATTTTCGGGATGGTCGCGCGGCTCACGGAACAGAAGGGCATCGATTTCGTGCTCGCGAACCGCGACTTCTTTGTGGCGCACGAGTGTCGCCTCGTGGTCCTCGGGGCGGGCGACCAACGTTTGGAGGACGAATTGCGCGAGCTGGCGGCGGAGGTGCCGGCGAAGGTGTTTGTCTCCGCGAGGCTCGACGAAGCCATGAGCCACCTGATCGAGGCCGGCAGCGACTTCTTTCTCATGCCCTCGGTCTTCGAGCCGTGCGGACTGAACCAGATGTATTCACAAATCTATGGCACGGTGCCGGTGGTCAGCCGGGTGGGCGGGCTGGTCGACACCGTGATCGACGCCGACGATGATCCGGTTAACGGCACGGGCGTGATGAGCGCGCCCGGCACGACGGGCCTGCGCGACGCCCTCCAGCGGGCGCTTGTCCTGTTTTCGGACCGGCCGCGGTATGCCGCGGTACAGCAGCGGGCGATGGCGCGGAACTTCAGCTGGAAGGTCGCCGCCGCCGCCTACGAGCGGCTGTACCAGGAGTCGTTGTGAATCGGCGGGGACCGCGCCGGGCAGAATGGCGACCGGCAAGACCATGAAGCCGGCGCTGGTCTGGTTTCGGCAGGACCTTCGTCTGCAGGACAATCCCGCCCTGCACGCGGCCCTGGCGCGCGGGGCCGGCATCGTCCCCATTTTCATCGCCGACATGGCAGGCGAAGAGCGCTGGGCGCCGGGGGAGGCCTCGCGCTGGTGGCTGCATCGGTCGCTGGCCGCGCTCGACGCTGCGCTGCGCGAACGCGGCTCACGGCTGGTGTTCGCCCGCGGGGATTCACTCCAGGTGCTGCGGGCGGCCATCCGCCAGACGGGGGCGGGCGGCGTGTATTGGAACCGTCGATATGAACCGGCCGCCGTCGCCCGCGATGCGCGCCTCGAAACCGCGCTGAAGGCGGAAGGCATTGACGTGAGATCCTTCAACGCGGCGCTGCTCAACGAACCGGCGGACATCCACAACCGGCAGGGCCGTCCGTTCCAGGTCTTCAGCGCGTATTGGCGGCAGGCGGTGGCGTTGCCCGTGTCAGCGCCCTTCAAACTTGGGACGGACGCGCTGCCCGCGCCCACCGTCTGGCCCGCGACGTTGACGCTCGATGCATTGGAATTATGGCCGCGCGGGCGCAGCGACGTGGCCTTTGATGCGACGTGGCAGCCGGGTGAAGCGGGCGCGAAGCAACGCCTGCGGCGGTTCATCGCCGACGGGATGGAGGAGTATCACGTGCGGCGTGATGGGCCCGGATGCGACGGCACCTCGATGCTGTCCCCGCATCTGCATTTTGGCGAAGTGGGGCCCCGCCGGGTTTGGGCGGCCGTGCGCACCAGCGCCCGCGGCAGCGGCGTGTTCCCGCCGAACCAGGGGGCCGGAGTGTTCCTGCGCGAGCTCGGCTGGCGCGAGTTTGCCCACCATCTGCTGTTCCATTTTTCGGATACGCCGGAGCATCCGCTGCGCGGCGAGTTCAAGCGCTTCCCCTGGGCGTCGGACCCCCGCGGCGAGAAATTGAAAAGCTGGCACGAGGGGAGAACCGGTTACCCGATCGTCGATGCGGGGTTGCGGCAACTGCTTCAAACCGGCTGGATGCACAACCGCGTCCGGATGATCGTGGCCTCCTTCCTGGTTAAACATCTGCGGCTCCCCTGGACGGCCGGCGCCGCGTGGTTTTGGGAACGACTCGTGGACGCGGACCTGGCGAACAACACGATGGGCTGGCAGTGGAGCGCGGGGTGCGGCGCCGATGCCGCGCCCTATTTCCGGATCTTCGCGCCCGTGTTGCAGGGGAATAAATTCGATGCGGCGGGCGAGTACGTCCGGCGCTGGGTGCCGGAGCTGGCGCGGTTGCCCGCGCGCTATATTCACGCGCCGTGGGAGGCGCCGATCCATGTGTTAACGACGGCGGGAATACGACTCGGCGTCGATTATCCGCGGCCGATGGTCAACCACGCCACCGCGCGCGCCGAGGCCCTCGCCGCCTTCCAACAGATGCGGCACGGCCGTCGCGGCGGACTCGTGTCGCAATCGTGAACTCACGCGCACACTCATGAAAATCGTCATCGCTGGAGCATCGGGACTGATCGGTCATGCGGTGGGCGACGCGCTGCGGGGCGCGGGCCATCAGGTGCAACAGCTCGTGCGGCGCGCGGCCGAGCGGGACGATGAAATTGCGTGGAAACCGGAAAGACGGGAACTGGCCGCGTCGGCGTTCGATGGCGTGGACGCGGTGGTGAATCTTTCCGGCGAGAATCTGGGCGAGGGCCGGTGGACGGCGGCCCGGCGGGAGCGAATTCTGCGCAGCCGGGTGGATGCCACGGCCACGCTTGTTGCCGCGATGAAGGTGGCGACGCGAAAACCCGCGGTATTTCTGAGTGCATCGGCGGTGGGGTTCTACGGCGATCGCGGCGCGGAGATTCTTTCGGAGCAGAGCAGGGTCGGGCAGGGGTTCCTGCCGGAAGTATGTCTCGCGTGGGAAACGCACGCCGAAGGGGCCGCCCGGTTTGGGGTGCGCGTGGTCTTGTTGCGCTTCGGGGTGGTCCTCGCGAAGGACGGGGGCGCGCTCGAGAAGATGCTGCCGGTGTTTCGCGCGGGCTTGGGCGGTCGGCTCGGCTCCGGCGAGCAATGGATGAGTTGGATCGGGCTCGCTGATGTGGTGGGCGTGGTTCGTCACTGCCTGAGCGAGCCGGGGTGTCGCGGGCCGGTGAACGTCGTCGCCCCCGCCGCCGTGACCAACACGGAATTTACCGCCACGCTGGCGCGCGTGCTTGGCCGCCCGGCGAGGCTGCCGGTGCCGGGTTGGGCGCTGCGATTGGCACTGGGTCAGATGGCGGACGAAGCGCTGCTCGCGAGCACACGTGCCACGCCGGAGCGACTGCTGCGGACGGGGTACGCCTTTCAGCAGCCCGCGCTGGAGCCAGCGCTGCGCAGCATTCTGTAGCGGATGACGGACTGACGACGGACGACGGATGGCGGATGACGGATGACGGATGACGGATGACGGATGGCGGATGGCGGATGACGGATGGCGGATGACGGATGACGGATGACGGATGACGGATGACGGACGCGACCAATCACCGATAACCGACAACCAATAACCAATAACCAATAACTCTATCCTTTCCAAACACGTTCCCGGGGCTACGTTCGACCGTTTTATTATGCACAAAACGTTCATTATCTTTAAGCCCGACTGCATGGAGAAGCGCCTGGTGGGCACGGTGCTCAGCCGCTTCGAAGCGGCGGGTTTCGAGGTCATTGGCTGCAAAATGGCGCGGCTCACTCCGGAGGTCTTGCGCGAGCACTACGCGCACGTGGCGAGCAAGCCGTTCTACCCGGACATCGAAAACTTCATGCGCTCCCGGCCGGTGATCATGATGGCGTTGCAAGGCCCGAACGTAGTGCAACGCGTGCGCGATCTGCTCGGTCCGACGGATTCGCGCAAAGCGGCGAAGGGCACGATTCGCGGTGATTTCGGCGCCGATATGATGACCAACGTGGTGCATGCGTCCGACAGTGACGAAAACGCGGCGGCGGAACTCGCCCGGTTTTTCAAACCGGAAGAATTGTTCGCGCGGTAACGACAGCCGGCCGCCCGCCCGCTCGAGCGAACCCGCCTGAGCGGTGGCGCCGACGGGCGCCCCCGGGAATTCTCCGGGAAATCTTTCAGAAAAGATCGGGGCTGGGGCCACCCCATGGGCACGTCCGGGGAAAGCGCTATCGTGACGCGGAATGAAAGCAATGTCTCCCTACCGCGGCACCTTGTTCCGCCTCGCGTTGACCAATGTCACGCTGCTCGGGGCGGTGGCTGGGGTGTACAGCTATTTGGATACAGCGCGAGGGGCGGGGCTGCGGCGCGCCACCACGGGAGATTCGGGCATTTTCGAAACGGATGCCGGGCTCGAGCGGGTCGAGCGGGGCCGGTTGTCGGCGTTCGATCAGCAGTTTCTTTCCCGGGCGGCTGAAATTTCGGGTGACGAAATCCACGTGGGCGTATTCGCGCAGCGCCAGGCGGAGGGTGGGGCATTGCGTGATCTCGCCCATGATGTCGTGGTGCACCACCGTGCTGCCCGGCGGGAAGTCGAGGCGCTGGCCGCCAGGAAAGGTGTGCTGTTGCCGGCGGGTGAATCGAAATCCGAAGGGGCGGACAGGGTCCTGTCCCGCGGCGCCGGGTTCGACCACGCGTTTGTCGAATGGGCCGTGACGTCGCAGGGGGCCGCTTTGAAACTTTTCCAGTCAGCGGCCGAGGGGTGTGAGGATCCCGAACTTCGGGTCTTCGCCGCGCGCATGCTGCCGCTCGTAAAGACACAACATGAACGCGCGCGTCGGCTCAACCGGGCGATCTTCTGACGGATTCGCGAGCGACGCCTGTTGAGCCCAAAAAACCGCATGCAACGCACGCCCAGTCCGGCGAAGGCGGAGCCCGTGGGTGCCGCCGGCCCGCGCCACCTGCAAAAACTGGCCGCGCCGAGCGCGCAGGTTCTCACGGCCGCCGGGACGAATGTGCCGACAATCCTGCTGGTGGAGGATGAGGACGATTCCGTCCTGTTGCTGGAGTCTGCTTTCCGCAAAGCGCAATTCACAAACCCGGTCCATCGCGTGTCGCATGGCGCGCTCGCGATGGAGTACCTCGGTAACGCCGTGTCGCCCCGGAAGCGTTCGGTGCCGCTACCGGCGATCGTCCTCCTCGATCTCAAGCTGCCGCTCGTCTCCGGCCTTGAAGTGTTGAAGTGGATACGGGCCCATCCGGTCTTGCATTCGACGTGTAGCAAATAGGGCGGGACGCCCATACGGTTGCACGCACCGACAACATGGGCGGGACGCGGCGGGACGCCCATGCCACTTCAGAACTCCGCCACCGACAACTCGGAGATGCGCCCGGGCATTTCGCAACGGTCACAAACGGCTCGTCTGCGCGGTGGTTTTCCGGCAATTCATTTACGGCAACGCCCCACCTCGGATCCGTTCCGATCGAACCCGGATTCGGCCATCTCCCCGACGCACCCATGAAAACCCGAAGACCCGCCGTTGCTCTCGCCGCCGCCTGCACCCTGCTCGGATTTCCGCCCCGTGGGTGGGGCCAGGCCGCGGCCCCCGCGCCTGCCGTGCCCGCCGCCCCCGCGGCGCCACCGTCCGCCGGGGCGGTCGTCGAACTTTCGCCCTTCGAAGTCCGAACCGACAAGGACGTGGGGTTCGTCGCGACGAGCTCGCTCGCGGGCGGCCGCCTGGCGACTGATCTGCGCGACACCCCTGCCGCGTATTCGGTGGTCACGCGCGAGTTCATCGACGCCCTGGACCTCATCGATCTGCAGAGCGCCGCCGACTGGTCCACCGGATCGTCGGAGATCCCGCACGTCGGCGACGCCACGTTCTTCACGTTCTCGACCTATTACAGCACGCGCGGCACCCGTGCCGGCACACAGCAGCGGAACTTTTTCCCGCAGTACGGGGATCAGGATACGTTCGACATCGAGCGCTTCGATTTCGGCCGCGGGCCCAACTCGATCCTGTTCGGCAACGGCACGCTCGGCGGCACCAGTTCCTCCACGACGAAGCGGGCCCGCATCGATCGCGCGTTCGCCGATGCCCAGCTCAGCGTCGGATCGTGGAACACGTACCGCGCGACGGTCGACGTGAACCGCCCGATCACGAAGACGTGAACCGCCGCGGCTCGAACTACCACGCCTTCGATCCCTACAGTGGGCTCAACGCGATCGTGAACCTGCAGGGCGAGCCGATGACCCGCGGCGGCGGCGAGACGGCCACGACCCCGATCGCCGTCTTTCACGTCACACGCTGGCTCAGCCCGTTCGTGAACTATGCCGAGACCTTCAACCCCGCGTCGGCCGACAACGTCCTGCTCGATTCCAATCTGGTCCCGCCGACCGTGGCACGCGGCCGCGACTACGGCACGCGGATCGAGCTGTTCCAGGGCAAGCTGAATCTCTCGTTGACCTACTACTCGAGAGTGCCTCCTTCTTGAAGACGAAAAGCGCGAAAATGTATCACGCGGCGAGACGTTTCCCCTCGAATTGAGCAACGTCGAGCCGATCGCAGAGGAATTTCCTCCAGTTTGGGTCGCTGGGTGCAGCCGTGAGAAAATCGGGCAAGCTGTGACGTAGGGCGGTGGCAACGACGAATTCGGAAGGGCATTCCGGGGATCTTTGCGTGCGCAGCCACGACGCGAAATGAGTCCAGACGAGCCGGGGCTGGAGGGCGGCGAGGCCCTGCAGGATTCCCTGGGCCACGAGTCCGATTTGTGTGCCGGTGATCGCCTCGCGGAACACACCGATGTTGGCGGCCACGCCATCGGCGAAGTGACGGGCCTTGGCCTGGTTCTCGGCGATTTTGGCGAGCACGTGCGGCGCATTGTTGCCGAGCGTCGCCGCGCAAAATGTCGGGAATCCAGATGTCGCGTTCCGGTCGATGAGGTTGTCAGGAAACCGGTGTTGGTCTGGCGGGAGCCGGGCGGCGATGCCGCTGGGTAACAGGACGATCACCCGGTCCGCATAGCGGGCGAGGATTTCAAACGAACGGCGGTGATTTTCCAAACCATCGCGCTTCAAAGATTCTATCCCCATCATATCCGTCACGAGGACGGTGTTGGTGGGCGACGCTGCGAAGAACTCCTTCAACTGCTCGGAATTGTGGGCTCCAAAATCGAGGACCTTGTGCATGAGACGGGATTCTACCTTGGGCGACGATTCAGCGACAAGCAGCCGGACGGCGAGATCAGAGCGGAACGAATGCCGTCTTGAAGAAATCACCGAGCGCGAGCGGGAGGTCGTCCTTAAGTGGGATGCCGAGTAGTCGCCGGTGTTGCTCGCGCCATGCCGCCAGCAGCCGATCCGTGAGGTCGGTATTCATTGAGCCGTCTTCGTGCAGGTCGAAGTTGACCCAAGGGAAACGCACGGTGCGGCGGTCAGCATTGGGGTTGTCTCTAACTACGGCTGTTGAGTGGACCGAGACAATGCCGTGAGGACCGATTTTCGGCAAATTGTGCTTGGTGAGAGCAGCCGGACGGGGTCATGTCGCGGATCGCGGATCCGGCTGGCAGTCGCAACGGCAAACTGACGCGAGCAATCGCTGGCTCGCCGGCAA
>JBBRCR010000443.1:0-7400 GCA_038204695.1 Opitutales bacterium
ACGACCGCCGTGATGGCGAACAATTCATAACCCGTGCCGGCGTCCGCCTTCGCCTGGCCCAGCCGCGCCGTGTAGATGATCGCGGCGAGCGCGGCGACGATTCCGGCGAGCACATATACGAGCGCGAGCCGCTGGGGCACCGGCAATCCGGCGTACCGCGCACCCTCGGGCGAAAACCCGATCGCCCGAAACGAGCGGCCAAATGGTGCGGTGCACGAGCAGCCACACCGCCACCGCGACGGCGCCGACCGATAGGAAACTGGATCTTCCGGGGTCGGGCCGGGAGGGGTTTAGTTGGGGTTGACGCGGTCTGTGCGATTCCTCCGCGGCTGCGACTTCCTGTTTCACATCGACGCGGAAGACCTTCCGAATCGTGAGCATGGTCAGAATGATGCCGATGATTCCGAATGGGTAAGCCACGGCGTAGGCGAGACCTTGGATCGCACTGGCGTCCGATGCGGCGCCGAGTTGTTTCAACGCTTCCTGTCCGGCCGCCAGACTGGGCGTGTTGGTGGTCGCGCCCGAAAACAGTCCCACCCCAGCTTCCACCGGAGTAAATCCCAGTTCGATCCACAGCGCCGCGATCAGGGCTCCCAGAACGACGATGGATGCGGCAAATCCGTTGAGAACCACGCCGCGGCTCCGCAGCGATCCAAAGAAACCCGGACCGATCTGCAGCCCGAGCGTGTAAACGAAGAGGATCAACCCGAACTCCCGGATGAATTCGAGCACGTGATGATCGAGGGTCAGCTTGAGATGACCAAGAAAGAGACCGGCAAAAAGCACGCCCGCGATTCCGAGGCTGACGCCGCACACGCGGATCTTGCCCAGCGCAGCGCCGGCTGCTCCCGCCACTCCGATCACGATGACCGTGCGGGCAACCGATTGCTCGGTGATAAGTTGAATAAGCCAGTCCACGACCGGCGATGCTAGCACACTGCAGCACGAAAGGCCTCCGCATTTTCTACGGAAAATTCAGCATGCCTGATTTTCCGCGCCGCCGGCCGAGGTTGGGCGCGGCATTTCTCAGCCGCACCGACGCGGCGATGGCGACGATCCAACGTGCTCCGGAAGCCTGCCGGAAGTCACACGGCGAGTATCGCCATCTGGTCCTCCGGCGATTTCCGTTTGGCGTGTTTTATCTTTTCGATGGCGAGACGATCGCCGTCGTCGCCGTGCTGCCGCTGCGGCAGAACCCAGCTTCGACGCGCGAGGCGCTGGAGTAGGATTTCGGCCGGACCGCGCCGATTCAAGAACTGAGAGTAAGACACAGGGCGTTGACACGGCCGCCCGTGACTACAGCGTGAGCACATGCACTCCGTCACCGCGAAAGTCTTCATGGCCGGGAATTCCAAGGCGCTGCGGCTGCCGCGCTCGCTGAACGTGAAATTGAAATCGTATCAGATCACGCCCTGGGGCGCGGGGTTCATCGTCACCGACCCGGCGGCCGAGGCGAAACGGTTGAAGGCGCTGCAAGCGCTGTGGGGCTCCGCGCCTGATTTTCCCGATCACACGAAATGATTTTCCTGCCGGACACCAACGTGTTTTCCCGCTTCCTCCGGGGTCGCGCGGAAGATGCCGCCATGCGGGTCCGGCTGGAAAAAGCGCTGCTGGACTGCCGGCTGTCGGCCATCGTGGCGATGGAGTTGGAATACGGCGCGGCGAAGCGGCCCGAGGTCGCGGCCTTTCGCGAGCGCATCGCGCGGCTGAAGGCGGTGTTTCCCCGCGTGGAGGCGTTCGACGCTGCGGCGGCGCACCACACCGGGCGGGTGCGCGCGTTTCTCGCCAACCTGAAGCCCAACGCCCAGCCCATCGGGGCGTATGATGCGCTGCTGGCGGGGCACGCACTGGCGCTCGGCGCGACGTTTGTGACGCATAACACGAGGGAGTTTTCCCGCGTGCCGGGACTCAGCGTCGAGAACTGGCAGGGTTAGGAGAGGAGTTGAGGTTGAACCGCTGACCACTCGCGAAAATCGGTTGAGTCCGACAGTGCCACCGCACCCATGGCAAATCTGGCAGAGAAAATTGCCGGATCGGCTCCTGCTCAACTGCAACGTTCCGCCTACGGCGTAAGCCACGTGCCGGAGCGGGCGCTGGCGAGGAGGGCTTCGATGGTGCGCATGTTGCCGACGGCGTCGTCGAGCGGGGTGGGGACCGGAGTGTCGTCGAGGATGGCGCGGCAAACCCCTCCCGGCCCGACCCCTGAAGATCCAGTTTCCTAGCAATGGGATTTGGCGGGATGCTCGCATGACCCATGCACGCTTTTGCCTCGGAGCGGTTTTGGCCAGAATGCTTCTTTCCGTGAGAGGGGCAGCGGCGGAAGCGCCGCGATCTTCGGCCGCAGTTCCGGAATTCCGCGACGCGGGTCCGGTCGTCGCGACGCGGGAGAGTCAGTTCGATTTCACCTCGGCGATAAATGGACTGACCTATCGCGTGATGATTTCCGCACCGAAGGATGTGCAGGCCGGCACGGCCTATCCGGTGATCTATGTGCTCGATGGAAATTGGTATTTCGGGGCCATGGCCGACGCGGTGACGTGGGGTAGCGGAAGTGACCTGCCGCCTGCCATTGTCGTGGGCATCGGCTACCCGACGGAGTCGAACAAGGAGGTGTCGAGTCGGCGGTATTTTGATTTCAGTTTGTCGCCGGCGTCTCCTGGTATGCGCGCGGGCAACTATGGCGGAGGAGATGGATTCATTCGAGTGATCGAAGAAGAGATAAAGCCATTTGTGGCCACAAGGTTCACCGTGGATCGGGCGCGGCAGACTCTTTACGGAAAATCGCTCGGCGGTCTACTGGCCCTGCGGGTGCTCTTGCGGCATCCCGAGATGTTCACCACCTATATCGTCGCGAGTCCGTCTATCTGGTGGAACGACCGACAGGTGCTCGACGACGAGGCGGCATTTGCGAAGCGAGTGAAGGACGGTGGACTGAACTTACGGGTACTGATTACGTCGGCGGGAAACGAACAATATCGGGGGCCTGACTCCGATAAACGCGAGAAAGACCAGGCTCGGATGATCGACAACGCGGTGGAGCTGGCGGACCGCTTGAAAATGCTTGAGCCCCACGGTCTCGCGGTCACCTGGACGCTCTTTCCGGACGAGAGTCACAATTCCGTGTCGCTCGCGACCCTAGGGCGCGCGGTGCGGTTTGTGCTGCCGATGGGTATGAACCGCCACGATAGGTGACAGGGCGGCTTAGCGAGGAGCGGCGGTTTCCCCAACCGCCGATGAGCCCGGTGCAGCATTGCACCCATCCCACCTTACGCTAAAACCGTGGACAACCCGCTTGTATCCCTGGTCGCCCATCACCTCTACACCGAAACCGGATGCGACTGGTATCAGGAGACTCGTGTCGCAACCTGCGCCAAGGTCCGCCGGTATCCGCGACAATCACACCCGCAGTAGCGTCGCTCCCGTGCATGCCGCCTACCGCCCTCGGTCTTCGGCCCCGCATCTGCACACCCCAACGGCCACAGACGATGAGCAGTTCCCTTAGTCATCGCATCCGCCGCTAGCCGGCCGTTCGCTCAACTGTCATCTCTCTCTGATCAATGGCTTCAACGAAGATCAAGCATGCCCATGGCCAGCTCGGCCTCAGTCTCGCGGGCCATGTGGAGGCGATGGGCATCGAGTGCCGCGGCATTTTCTCGGCGACCTACCTTCGCAAAGTTTTCGCCAGTAGTGGCGACTACCCTTCCGAGACCGACACCATTCCGCTCTACGAGACGGTCAAAGCCCGTTGGGCGAAAAGCTGGTTCGGCATGGCCAAGGCCAAGGAAGCCTACACGCGCACGCAGTTCGTCGGTGCGGGCGGCGGCATTTCAACCTTGGCCCAGCTATTAGGCGAGGCCAGCAAGCCCACTCTTCTCAGGCGAGGGCATCAGATAGGCCGCATCAAGACGAAATGTGATTCGCGCCCGCCATCCATCAAGGGCCGTTACCGTCGCGTATCCTATCCTCGGGCGGTCCGCCAATAGGGCGGCAGGGAAGCGGCGAAACGCTCGTAGTCCTCCTGGCTCGGCCCCGCGTACGGCGCCAACACCTGTAGGGGAAAGTCAGGATCGGAGAATCGGAACAACATCTTATCGTAGCCACCATCCATGTGGAATCGATTGGCGGAAAGCTGGCGGAGGGTCTCACCCATGGCAGCAAACACCACGGCATCTTCGGCCCGACGAGCGTCGTCGCCGGCTACAAACGCCTTGGCCCGCGCGGGGTTGATCGAAGCGAGCGAAATGAGAAGCCCGATGTCGTGCGTCTTGCGCGCGATCGTGTAACCCAACTCGGTCATATAAAAGCGCAGCCGGGGCGACACAGTCAGCAGATTGGCGACGATGGCGGACCGATAGGAAACTGGATCTTCCGGGGTCGGGCCGGGAGGGGTTTAAGGGGAGGGTGGAAAATCATAGAATCGGACCCCCTTGTCGGCGGCATAATCGGTCGGCGCGTGCCGGGTACCGCCGTAGGGGGGGCATGTCGTGAATCGTGATACCCGAAAACAGTAGGCCTCGTCGGGCACTGGTACGTTTGTCACGATTCACGACATGATGCCCCTCGCTTACCGGTAGTTTCAACTACAACAATCTCTCCAAGTTCAACTACGCGGCTGGCAACATCAGCGGTGATTTCGCGAACTTCTACGAAACGATGTTCAAGAGCTCCGTCCGGTACAACCGGGACAAGTTCACGGGCACCGTCGGCATCATCCGCAACCGGCGCATCTTTCGCCAGCGGCAGGACGCGGCGGCTTACGAGGGACACCAAACCTATCCGCCTAACACCACGGTGGACTTCAGTCTCGAGTACGGCGTCACCAAGAGGGCAAGGCTCTTCGTTTCCGGACGCAACATCACCGATGCCCAGAAACTGCGGCGACGGGATGTGCAGGGCAGCCCGGAGTGGAGCACCTTCCAGGTCGCCAATAATCTCGGTGTCACCTACACGGTGGGAGTAACCGGCTCATTCTGATGCGAACGGCGGGCGCTAGTGGCCCTGTAACACCTACGTTTTCGGATAAAGTCGCGGGAGTTTGATTCGGGCGTCGGAGGTGGTAAAGCGCCAGTTCACCGGAGCGCCACGATTGTTGCGAGCGGATTGCCAGGCGGCGATTTCGGGTCTCATCGCTTCGGCAGAGGGAATGCGGCGGCACAAGCACTGCCCGTTGAGCGCGCTCAACTCGATCTCCGCGATGTTCAGTAAACATGCAGCGAACGGTATTTCATCTGTCATTGCGAGAAGCGAAGCGACGAAGCAATCCATCGAGCTGGATTGCCGCGCCCTCGTTCCTCGGGCTCGCAATGACAATGATAGGTGTGAAATTTTCGGGCTAGCTGGGCCTTCGCGCGACCATCGCCGTTCCCCCCCGGTCCGCGTCGCCGCGCGGAGGCGCCGCCGATCCGGCACGCGACTTGCTGACGACATGCCGGAATGAATCACATGAAAGTGGCCATGTCCCGGAACAAGAAAATCGCCCTCGTCGCGCATGATAACCAAAAGTGGGATCTCGTGCAGTGGGCGAAATATAATCGCGATCTGCTCGCGCAGCACCAGGTGGCTGCCACCGGTACCACCGGGCGCATTCTCGAGGAGCAACTCGGCTTCCCGATTACAAAATTGCAGAGCGGTCCGCTGGGTGGCGACCAGCAGATTGGCTCCAAGATTGCGGAGTCGCTGATCGACTTCCTCATCTTTTTTTGGGATCCGCTCGAGCCGCAGCCCCATGATCCCGATGTCAAGGCGCTGCTGCGCATGGCCGTCGTGTGGAACATCCCGGTCGCGTGCAACCGTGCATCGGCTGATTTCATGATCTCGTCGCCGCTGATGGACGGTGCGTATGATCGGCTGGTACCTGACTACGAATCATATCGAAACCGCGAGGTCGCGCGGAGCGATGCGCCCGCCCGGATTCCGCCGGTCCGGGTTCGCGTGGCCCCGCCTGAAGTGGTGCTCACGGCACGGTCGGCTTGACCGCAGGAATCATTGGCGGCGGTGGTAAATTGCCTCGTGACGTCTCGGGGGTGAGGCGTTAGGTTTCGCGCCTCACCCTTCTTTCCATGCCGTTTTCCCGTCGTGATTTTCTCCGGACCAGCAGTCTCGCGAGTTCCCTTCTGATTCTCCCGCGTGGGCTGCGCGGCCAGGGCACCGTGTCGCCGAATGCGCGATTGCAACTCGCGCTGATCGGTGCAGGGGGTCGCGGGCGCGTGGCTTTGAACGCGTTGCAGGATGAGCAGATTGTGGCGTTCTGCGACGTCGACCATGGGCGCGCCCGCGAGCCGCATCCGCAGGAGAAAAAGGTGAAGAGCGCGCTCCACCGGTTTCCGGACGCGAAATGGTTTCATGACTACCGCGTGATGTTCGAGCAGATGGCGGATCAGATCGACGCCGTGGTGATTAGCGTGCCCGACCACATGCATTTCGCCATCGCGATGACCGCGATCAAGTACGGCAAACATGTGTACGTGGAAAAGCCGCTCTGCCGTTGCGTGACCGAAGTCCGCGCGCTTCATGCCGCGGCGAAGAAAGCGGGCGTCGTCACGCAGATGGGCAATCAGGGCCGCGCCGCCGAGGGCATTCGACTTGCCCGCGAATGGGTGCAGGCGGGTTTGCTGGGCAACGTGCACACGGTCCACGCGTGGACCAACCGGCCGGGCGGCGGGTATTCACACCCTGGTGACGTCGATGCCGCTCCGCCGGAAACACCGCCCAAGTCGCTGCAATATGATCTCTGGCTCGGGGTCGCGCCGGAACGCCCCTACCGGAAGATCCGCAGCCACGGTTCGTGGCGCGGCTGTGTGGAGTATGGTGGCGGCACGTTGGGCGACTGGGGCTGCCATCAAATGGACGCCGCCTTTTTTGCCTTGGACCTGGGCTCGCCGAAGAGTGTCGAGGCGGCGACCACGGAGCCGAAGAAGAGCACGTTTCCCGTGTCCATGGCGCTCACCTACCGCTTTGCCGCCCGCGCGGGACGACCACCGGTTGAACTGAAGTGGTTCGACGGAGGGCTGCTGCCGCCGCAACCCGTCGAGGGATTCAAGTTCGACGCCAATGGGGGCAGTCTGTTTTACGGAGACAAAGGGGTGATGTGGGTCAACTCGCACAGCGCGTCCGCCCGGTTGCTGCCGGAAAAACGGATGCAGGACATGCGGGGCGCACTGCCGCCGAAGACGATTCCCCGAGTGATCGGCAGTTCGCATCTCGAGTGGGTGAATGCAATCCGCACGCACACGCGCTGTGGTTCGGATTTTGACTACTCGGCGCCACTCGCCGAGGTGGTTCTGCTGGGGGTCGCGGCGGTGCGGGCGCGGGCGCGGCTCGAATGGGACGCGAAAAACGCGCGGGTGACGAACCACGCGTACGCCAACCAATTCATCGGCCCGGGCTACGATTATCGTCCG
>JBBRCR010000444.1:0-7396 GCA_038204695.1 Opitutales bacterium
AGGTCGATGGGCCACGGCCTTCGGCTCCCATCGTGGTCGCATTCGACGGACTGCTTAGGCGCTACCTCGGCGGTTGTGGAGCTGGGCGTTGCTCCGCGGAGATTGCGTTGTCACGCGCGAGCCGGGTTGCATGGAACCTGAGCCGAAAGAACGCCCTGAAGACATGCGCCGGCCGGCCCTGGCCCCGGTTGCGATAATGGCCCGGCCAAGTTTAAATGACAAAGACGTAATCTCGCCGTCACCGTCGCGTAACCTTGGATCGCTATATTGGTCAATGTCACGGCCTGACATGGCGCCGGCTTTCGCTGCGCCCCGCTCTCGGGTTGACGATCGCGCGGAGCCAGTCCGCCCCGATTGGCGCCGTGATTTGGCCCGGCTGGCGCTTGTTGCCACCGTCTTCTTTTTTTTGTTTCTCGGAACCCGTCCGCTCGGTAATCCGGACGAGGGGCGCTACACGGAAATTCCGAGCGAAATGGCGCTGTCCAACGATTACATTACGCCGCGGCTCGACGGCGTGAAGTATTTCGAAAAGCCACCGCTGCTTTACTGGCTCTCGGCCGTCACCTTCGAAGTGGCAGGCGTGAACGAATGGAGTGCGCGCTCCTGGTGCGCGCTGTTTGCGGTGCTGGGGACGTTGCTCACCTACGCCGGTGGGCGAGTGCTGTATGGACGGCAGGTGGGGATTTTTTCCGCGGCGGTTTTGGCGCTTTCATCTCTATATTATGTGCTCAGCCGAGTCGTGCTGCTCGATCTGGCGGTAACCGTTTTTATAGCGGCCGCCCTATTTTCATTTCTTGCCGGCGTGCGCGAGTTGCCGGGCCGGAAACGGCGGCTGTTCTTTTGGGGCTTCTATGCGGGCATGGCGCTGGCGACGCTTACAAAAGGGCTGATCGGGATTGTGCTGCCATGCGCCGTGGCCGGTACCTGGGTGCTGGTATGCCATCAATGGAAGCGTCTGCGGCCGTTTTATTGGCCCAGCGGGCTGGTGATCGTGCTGGCGATCGCGGGGCCCTGGCACGTGCTCGCCGCCCGCGCGAATGCGGATTTCCTGCAGTTCTATTTCGTGCATGAACATTTCCAGCGATTCACCACGCAGGTGCACGCACGTTATCAGCCGTGGTGGTTCTTCATTCCCGTACTCATGGCGGGTTTGATGCCCGGCATCGTGTTTGCCGCGCAAGCGTTGAGACACAATCTTGCGAGCGGATGGAAGGGACGGGTTAGAGAGAGCGACGCCTGGTTCCTGATCCTATGGATTGTGGTGATCGTCGCGTTTTTCTCCAAATCACAATCGAAGCTCGTGCCCTATATAACGCCGGTTCTGCCCGCCGCGGCGGTGTTGATCGGACGTTATCTGGCGGCGCGGTGGAGCGAGGGCATGACGGGGGGACTGCGGGCGGGCTTGTGGGGATTTGTGATGATCGCGGTCGTGCTTGCCGCCGCGCTCGCCGCCGTTCCCGTCTCGATTAAGTATCCGGAAGTTTGGGCGGCGATTCAGCCGTGGCGCATCGTGTTGCCGGCACTGCTTGGCGGCGGGGCACTCGTGGTGGCAGGCTTCGTTTGGCGCGGCAATGCGCGGGGCGCAATCGCGGCCATGGCGATCACCTTTGGCCTGTTTCTCATCGCGGCCAATGGCGTGGGCGCAGTGGTCGACACCCGCTCGACGAAGTCCCTGGCCCTTGCCCTCAAGCCGCGACTGCAGCCCGGGGACGCCGTCTTTTGCGTCGGCGAATATTTCCAGGATTTCCCCGTATACCTCGGGCGGCTGGTCGATGTTGTCGGCTACAAGGGAGAGCTCACCTTCGGCATTGACGCGGAGCCCGCCTACACGGCCGGGCGCTTTATCGATGGCGCAAAATTCAACCAGCGATGGCAACAGGCGCCGGTGGCATACGCGCTGATCGAGCGCGCCTCGCTTCCAATGTGGTTCGCGGATCCGGCGCTGCCACGCTCGGTCGTCGCCGCGAGTGCGCGTTATGTGCTTCTTGTTAATCGCAATCCTTGATTCCGCTGCGCATGCCGCTTCCTTCCACCGCTGTTGCCATTCCTGCGTTCACTCCGCTGGACACCTTTCTGCCGTTTTCCCGGCCATCCATCTCGCCGGAGACGATCGCGGAGCTGACGGCCTGTGTTGAGTCGGGATGGATCACCACGGGCCCGCGGGTCAAAAAATTCGAGGACATGCTTCGCGTCTATATGGGGGCCCCGCACGTGCTCGCGGTCACCTCGGCGACGGCGGGACTTTTCATGGTGCTCAAGGCACTCCACCTGGAGCCCGGCGACGAGGTGATTACGACGCCGATGACGTTCGCGGCGACGCTCAACGTGATCGTGCTCGCGGGCGGGCGGCCGGTGCTCGTCGACGTGGAGCGCGGCACGTACAATCTCGATGTGCGCCTGCTGGCGGCGGCGATTACGCCGCGGACGCGGGCCATCATGCCGGTGCATTTTGCCGGCCAGCCGGTGGACCTGGATCCAATTTACGCCCTCGCGGAGCGGCATGGGTTGCGCGTGATCGAGGACGCCGCGCACGCGATCGGCACCGAGTACAAAGGCAAACGCATCGGCTCGTCGGGCGATGTGCAGGTTTTCTCGTTTCATCCGAACAAGAACATCACCACGGGAGAAGGCGGCGCGATTGCATTGCGGGATGAGAAACTGGCGGCGGAACTCCAGCTGCTGCGTTTCCACGGCATGGATCGCGAGGCCTGGGCGCGCTTCGGCAAGACCGGGAGCCAGCACTACGAGATCATCACGCCGGGTTTCAAATTCAACATGATGGACATGCAGGCGGCGCTCGGGCTGCACCAACTGCCGGCCCTGGATGGCTTCATCGAGCGGCGGACGGCCCTGGTCACGCGCTACCGCTCGGCGCTGGCGGACTGGCCCGAACTGCTCCTGCCCCAGTCGGCCGCGTATTCCCACCGCCACGCGTGGCATCTATTCGCGCCGCTGGTCAACACCGGTGCCGGCACTCCGCTGACGCGCGACGGGTTGATGGCGGCGTTGAAGGAGCGGAACGTGGGCACGGGGCTGCATTACCGCGCGGCGCACCTTTATCCGTATTATCGCCAGCAATACGGGTGGCAGCCGGGCGATTTTCCGAATGCCGAATTCATCGGCGATCGCATCCTCAGCCTTCCGCTGTTTCCGGCGCTCACCGACGCGCAGCAGGATCAGGCCATCGCCGCGATGCGCGACGCATTTGCCCATGCCTGACGTTGCTCCACTGACCGCTTCACCGCCGGCTGCATCGCGCAGTCGATCCGTTCACTTGTCGGTGGTGATACCCGTGTTCAACGAGGAACTGAACCTGCCGGTGTTGTTCGCCCGTTTGTATCCGGTGCTCGACCAGCTCGGCTGCAGCTACGAGGTGATCTTCACCAATGACGGCAGTGCGGATCGCTCGAGTGAATTGCTGCAACAGCAGCATGCCGCGCGTCCGCGGCACACGCGCGTGATCGAGTTTAACGCCAATTTCGGCCAGCACATGGCGATCATGGCCGCCTTCGAGCGGGTGCGCGGCGAGGTGATCGTCACGCTCGACGCCGACTTGCAGAACCCGCCGGAGGAGATTCCGAAACTGCTCGCCGCGGTCGCCGCCGGCTCCGATTGCGTGGGCGGCCGGCGCGTGGCGCGCCGCGACCCTGCGCTGCGGCGGTATGCCTCCCGGTGCATCAACCTTCTGCGGGAAAGAACGACTCGGATCGAAATGACAGACCAGGGCTGCATGCTTCGGGCGTATTCGCGCGAAGTGGTCGATGCGGTGGTGAGCAGCGGCGCAATCAACACTTTTATTCCGGCGCTCGCTTACACCCTGGCCTCGCGCCCCACGGAAATCCCGGTGCGCCACGACGAGCGGCATGCCGGTGTATCCAATTACTCACTCTATAAACTCGCCCGGCTGAATTTCGATCTGATCACCTCGTTCACGCTGGTCCCGCTGCAAGTGTTTACGTTCATTGGCCTGGCGTGCGCCGCGGGCAGCTTTCTGCTCGTAATTGTACTCGCATTCCGCCGCATTTTTATCGGCCCAGAGGAGGGCGGATTGTTCACGTTGTTCGGCATTTTGTTCTTCCTCATCAGCGTGGCGATCGTGGGCATCGGCCTGATTGGGGAATATGTCGGCCGCACCTACCAGTTCGTCCGGCATCGCCAGCGTTACGTCGTGCGTCGCGTGCTGGAGGCCGAGGAATGAACGCGCGTCCCCGCATCCTTTTTTTCGGCTACAGCGAAATCGGCCACGACTGCCTGAACCTCCTGCTCGAACGCGGCGATGACGTGGTGGCGCTCATCACTCACGCCGATGATCCGCGCGAGCGGATTTGGTTCAAGACGCCGGCCACTGTGGCGCGGGCGCGCGGCGTTCCGGTGTTCACGCCCGACTCCGTCAACACGCCAGAGTGGTTCGAGCGGATCACCGCGCTGCGGCCCGACCTCATCCTGTCCGCGTACTACCGCCACCTCATTTCGCCGCGCATCCTCGAACTGGCGCGGCTCGGCGCGTTCAATCTTCACGGCTCGCTCCTGCCGAAATTTCGCGGCCGCGCGCCCATCAACTGGGCCATCGTTCACGGCGCGACGGAAACCGGAATCACGCTCCACCGGATGGTCAAACGAGCCGATGCCGGCGCCAGTGTCGACCAGGCGCGGGTGGCGATTGGACCGCGTGACAATGCGGAACAGGTTTTCCGAAATGTCCTGCCGCTCGCCCGCGCGGTGCTCGCCCGGCAAATCGACGCGTTGCTTGCGGGCACGCCGCCCGAGACGCCGCAGGATGAATCGCAGGCGACCTATTTTGGCGGCCGCACGCCGGAGCATGGCCGCATCGATTGGTCGCGACCGTCGGCTACGATTTTCAACCTCATTCGTGCCGTGACCAAGCCGTACCCCGGGGCGTTTACCGACATAGGTCCCGCCCGGCTCATGATCTGGTGGGCGGAACCGGATTCGGCGGCAACTCGGGGTCGTGTCGGCCGGCCGGGAGAAATTCTGTCGCTCGCACCCTTCGTCGTCGCGACCGCTGATGGCGCGCTGGAGATTTCCAATCTCGAGTGGGTGCTCGCCGTAGACCCTTCCCGCTCGCATCCCGGTCCACCGCTTCGCGTGGGCCAGCTCTTGTCCAACGTTCCCGGTACGTTGCCCGTCTCATGTCCTTGAAAGTCCTAATCCTCGGCGCCAACGGTTTCATTGGCAGCAGCCTCATCGAGGCGATCCTGCGGCAAAAAGACTGGGAGGTGTACGGGATGGATGTTGGCCGGCACAAACTCGACGGCTCGCTCGACGATCGCCGGTTCACCTTCGTCGAGGGTGACATCACCATCAACCGCGAGTGGATCGAGTACCACGTCAAGAAGTGCGATGTCGTCGTGACGCTCGTCGCGATCGCGAACCCGGCGCAATACGTCGCCGATCCGCTGCGGGTGTTTGAACTCGATTTCGAGGCCAATCTCGCGGTGGCGCGCCAATGCGTAAAATACAAGAAGCGACTTATCCATGCCTCCACTTCGGAGGTGTACGGAATGTCGGCCGAGGCTGAGTTGAACGAGGAAACCAGCGCGATGGTCTACGGGCCGATCGACAAGCAGCGGTGGATTTACGCCTGCTCAAAGCAACTTCTCGACCGCGTGATTTTTGCGTACGGCTTACGCGATGCGCTCGATTACACGCTGTTTCGACCGTTCAACTGGATCGGTCCCAAGCTCGACAATGTGCTCGAGCCGAAGGAGGGCAGCTCGCGGCTTTTCACCCAGTTCATCAGCAATGTCATGCTGAAGAAACCGCTCCAACTCGTCGATGGCGGGCGGCAAAGCCGTTCCTTCACGTATATTGACGATGGCATCGACTGCCTGCTGCGCATCATCACGAACGAGGGCGGGGTCGCCACTCGCCGAATCTTCAATATCGGCAATCCTGCGAATAACGTGAGCGTCGCTGACCTGGCGCAGATCATCATCGAAGCCTTCAAGGAATATCCGGCGTATCGCGAGCACGCCGAGGCGGCGAAGGTCGTGACCGTGTCCGCCGGATCGTATTTCGGAAAGTATTACCAGGACATTCAGACGCGGGTGCCGTCGATTCGAAACG
This sequence comes from Opitutales bacterium, assembly GCA_038204695.1. Lineage (GTDB taxonomy): Bacteria > Verrucomicrobiota > Verrucomicrobiia > Opitutales > Opitutaceae > ER46. Next base: position 6,088 of record JBBRCR010000444.1, read on the forward strand.
CGCGCGAGCATCTTGGCTGGGCGCCGAAGGTCGACCTCCGCACCGCGATCAAGCGGACGCTCGATTACCATCTCCGACCGGGCGCAAGTTCGCTCGCTTGAGTCCGCGATGAACCCTCCGGTGCTGGCGCTGAAAGTGGATGTCGACACCGATCGCGGCACGCGTATCGGCGTGCCGCAGTTGCTCGAGTGCCTGCGCGAATTCCGAGTCCCGGCGTGTTTTCTTTTCAGTCTGGGTCCTGATAACACGGGCAAGGCCATCCGGCGGATTTTTCGCCCGGGCTTCTTTGGCAAGGTAAGTCGCACAAATGTGGTGGGCCTCTACGGGGTGCGCACGTTGCTGAACGGCACGCTGCTGCCGGCACCCCACATCGGCCGGCGCAATGAGGCCGTTCTGCGCGAGGTTCGGTCGCTCGGTTTCGAAGTCGGTATCCACAGTCACGACCACTTCCGCTGGCAGGATTACGTGTTGACGATGTCCGCGGCTGCGGTCGCGCGGGAGTTTTCCGCTGCGCGGCAGGAGTTCGCGCGGATCTTTGGCTTCGCCGCACAAACCGCCGGAGCCGCCGGCTGGCAGGCCTGCGCCCACAGCCGCGCCGTGTACGATGACGCCGGGCTGCGCTATGCGAGCGACACGCGTGGCCGTGAGCCGTTTTTCCCGCGCAGCGAGGGGCGGGTGTTCAAGACGCTCGAAATTCCCACCACGCTGCCGACGCTCGACGAACTGCTCGGCCGTCCTGAGTTTCCGAAGACGTCAATCGTGCCTTATTATCTCTCGTTGCTCCGCGCTGATGCGCCGAACGTCTTGACCATTCATGCGGAAATCGAGGGCATGGGAAAACGCGCCTTGTTCGTCGAGCTGTTGCGGGCCGCGCGCGCGAGCGGTGTCCGTTTTGTTCGAATGGACTCCGTCGCCGAAGAACGCCTCGCGGCTCCATCCTCCATTCCCGTTCATGAACTGGTGATGGCGCCGATTGACGGACGCTCCGGATTGGTCGCAACCCAGCAATTGGTTGTATCCAGCCAGTCGGCACAAATCTGATAGCTCGGCCGCGGCTCGCGCGTCTATTTCCTGACCGTAGAAATTTTCCTCTGCGTCCTCCTGTCGCCGCTCTGTGAACGACCCCCTCAGCATGTTGTTTCCTTGCGAGCATCTTAATGCGGCGAGCCCGAGGAACAGCGTAAGCGTGTAGTGGGGGGGGGCGCCCGCGGGGGGGAGAAGAAAACAAATCAAAAAACAAAAAAAAAACAGGGGCGCCCCGCCCCCGCGGCGCGATTCTATTCACGTTCAAGGAATGGCCACTCTCTCC
>JBBRCR010000445.1:0-7318 GCA_038204695.1 Opitutales bacterium
CGCCCCCTCGCGCAGCAGGGCGCCGAGCCGGTCGGCGACGCCATCTTCGCCGAACTCGGCGGCGAGTTGGAGGAGACGCAGGTAGCGGGCGCTGGCGGTGCGCTCGTCGAGCGCGTGGAGCCGATCGTAAGCGTGGCGGAAGACGGGCCGCGGGAACAGCTCCTCGCGATAGAGATACCGGGCGAAGGCGCCGGGCTTCTGCACGAGGGAAGCGATCACATGCCGGTAGTCGATGCGCGGCTCGCGGCCGGTGGAGCGCGGATAAGAGGCGACTTCTTCGCGCCGATAAAGGAAGCGCACGGTGTCTTCGGTCAGTTGGGCCTGGACGAAGGCGCCGATGAAACGGGCCGGCACCGAATACGCGCAGTCGCGCACCCGCGCGGTCGAGTAGCTCGAGACGCGCACCGTCACTTCCTCACTCTCGGGAAAACGCGTCGGCGGCAGCGCGCGCAGGAGTGCGCGTTCCTCGGCGAGTTTGGGGGCGCGCAGCGTGTTGGCGCCGCGGCACACGCCGGCCACGAACTCGCCGTAGGCAAGGGAGGAGGCAAAGTCACGACTCTGGCGCAGGATCAACTGATTTTTGAGCCGCCGCTTGAGGACGCCCTGCGCGGCTTCGACGTCGCCGTTTTGATTGGGACAGGCGACGCCGATCGTCCGGGGCTCGAGGCCGAGGTGCGCACACAACGACACGTAATCGACATTGAACCCGCGGCGGCCCTCGCCGCGTTTGAGTTGATGCGTCGCGGTCGAACTCTGATCGGTTTGGGAGAATCGCGGCACGCCGCCCAATGCCCAGAGCGAGGCTTGCAATCCGCTTTTGAGCGAAAGCGCCGATTCCGAGCGGCACGGGATCGCCCACTCCCAGTTGGAATACGGGAGCACCGAGTGGCAGAGCAGGTGCGGGAACGCGGCGCCCGCGATGGTCACCACCAGTTCGTTCGCGTTAGTCCAATCCGTTTGGATACACTCGGCCGGCGCGTGGCGCTGAGCGAAGAACACCTCTTTCGGCGGTCCATGCCGACGTAACCAATCGGCCACGCGACGTTGAAACGGGCGCAGCGCCTTACCGTCCACCTGGCCGGGATGCGCGGCGAGCAAATGCTCGAAGAGCGCCTTCGCTTCGACCTCCGGGCTCGCTTCGAGCCAGCGCTCGGTTTCCGTCCAGATGTCCTTCAACGGGTCGCCGCGCGTGCGCCACGCATGCGGCTGCTTCAGCGCCTCCGGCCCGGTCTGCGCGGCGGCATAACGTCGCGCGGTCTCACGGTGCATCCCCGCCTTCATGGCCGCGCGCTCGAGCGCGCCGCCGGATTGATAGTCTTTCATTAGTCGTCGATACTGCTGCTCGGTAATCATGGGACCCGCGAAAAGGTCCGAGCTTACCGCTCTCGCAGACCGACGAGCGCTAAAAACCGCCGCCGACTGAATGGCGGTTTTTAATTGTCGTCGTGGCGGGGTCTAATTGTCGTTGGGGGCAGTTGTTGCATTCCGGGCGAATCAGGTTCGACGGGTCGCCACGCGTGGTCCTCAGCTCACTGCTAAACTACGTTACTGTTCTTCCGATCACGCTCGATATCGCCATTGCGGCACCGGCCCTACCACTTCCTCACGGTGATCAATTCGATCGGATCATCACCGCTACAGCCAAAATCCATCAGCTTACGCTTGTGACAAAAGACGCGAACATCACCGACGCGTCGGTCGTGACTACGCTCTGGTAAGGGATTTCCCCAATGCCGGTTCGTTTGCTCGCTCGTGTAAGGTGCGCGAGCGCTGTCGACCGCAGCCCGGCCACCGCTTCACCGTGGCGACGCGGAGGATGTTTACTCCCCAGTCGGGAAAGGGTGGCCCAGGAAACGACAATGCGCTTCCCGCCATTGCCGCGGGGCAACTGAGCCCGGCGCACGAATCGCACCGCTACGTCGTGACCTTCCGTATGGCTGCACTTACTCCTTCCAGTGAGGCCGGCCTTCCCTGAAAAACCGGGACTCTTTGAGCCCCTTTTTCGCTCCGCCCGCTCCGCTTAGGTTAGGCCGAAGCCAAAAGTATTTCCGGCTTCTTCTCGGCGATTGGTAGTAGGCGCAGGGCGGCACCCGATGGCTGGCGGCGGTTTTTTCCCAGCCACGAACGGTATCAGGGGTCACGTTGAGATAAGCGGCGAACACGGGCGTGCTGGCCTTCAAGCGCCGTCGAATCCGTGCGATGGTCTTCGGTGACATCTTAAGGGTGCGGCGCGGCACCTTAGTCTACTTTGCTTTCAAGATGAGGCGAATTCGCCAGAGTATAGAGACGTATCGTCAGACGACATTCGGCTCAACATGAACGCTACTTGGAATTAGTCGTCTTGAGGGTCAGCTTGCCCTTCGCATGGGCGAGCGCTTCGCGCATGCTGCCGATCAATTCGGCTTCGTTGAATTCAATTTCCTTTTTCATGATTCGACTTCGCGACGGATTTTTTGGGCAGCCCCCGGCTGCGAACCGATCCGCGGGCGAATGCCCGCAGCGGTTCTCCTGAACTACTACGGTCTCTCGACGCGGTAGAGATGGGTCTTCGTCCGGAGAAAGAGAGCTTTGCCCGTCACCGCCGGGGAAGCCATGAGCCCCGTGTCCAGGGTGTTCGTCGCCAGGACTTCCCAGGTGCGGCCCGGCTTCAGCACCGTGGTTTGACCATCCTGGTTGCAAAAATAGATCCGCCCATCGGCGGGGATCGGCGAGCCGGCATACTTGCCGGTCAATCGCTCGCGCCAAACCTGACGGCCGGTTTCGGTTTCCAAACAGGTGGCGACGCCTTCGTCGGAGACCATGTAGAGCAAATCGTCCACCAGCACCGGCGAGGCCGTCTTGGCCACCATGGAGTCGAAGCGCCAGGCGACATGGGTGTCGGTGACGTCGCCGGTTCCATTCGTGCGGACGGCTAGCAACTCCGTTTTGCCCAGGCCGGTGACGAGAAACATCAGGCCATTGCGGTACACCGGAACCGGCGCGGCCGACCAGGCTTCATAACGCACACGCCAGAGTTCGCGTCCGGTCCTGGGATCGTAGGCGTAAGCTGCCTTGGCTCCGGTGCTGAGCAACCGCGGCTGACCATCGATGGTGACCAGCAAGGGCGTGCTGTGGGCTTTGCGGCGGTCGCCCTCCTGAACCATCTTGATCGTCGAGCCCATGTCATTCCATTCGACCGAACGATCCGTCTTCCACATGGTCCGGCCCGTGCGTTTGTCCAAGGCGACCAGATACTGAAGATCGGCGCCATCGAAAGTCAGGATGACCAGGTTTTCAAAGAGCACCGGCGACGACGAGGGTCCACGGTAATGCCGGCACGGGAGATCCTGGCGCTGCCAGAGGATTTTCCCCGTCGCTGTATCCAGACAAGCGGTACCGTAGGTGCCAAAGTGAAGATAGGCCCGGCCGGGTTCGAGGGCGGGGGAGGGGGTGGCGTAGCAGTTGACCTTGTTGCCGAGGGGCTCGGGCTCCGCACAGTCAAACAACTTCTGGTTCAGCCGAATCTGGCCCGTCGCGGCGTCGACGCTGTGGACAAAGAATTCCTTGCCGTCGAGCGACGCCGTGGTCAGCCAGATTTTTCCGTCCATGATCGCCGGGGTGGACCAGCCGCGCTCTGGGAGCGGGGTTTTCCAGATGATGTTTTCCGTCTCGCTCCACGTGAGCGGAAGGCCGAGCAAGCGGCTCTCGCCGGGGGCCGACACCTGTCCATCACCCCGGGGGCCGCGGAACGCGGGCCAGTCAACGCCGGCGAAAGCGGGTGCGAGCAACACTGTCGCGAGCAGCGGCAGGAGACGGCGAAGGTAACTCATTGGGTCGTGAAGCTGTCGGGTGGGGGTGCACATTTCAGTGAAAGAAGAATGGGTGGTAATGTAGGCCGACTCCGGGCGGCGCACGCAACCCTCGTGATGGCGCAAGAGGGCGATGGACGGAGCGATGGTGAAATCGGCGTGTTCGGGTCTCTCCCCCAAGAGCCGCTTCACCGGCGGATATTCCGCTCAGCTGGCTCGCTTCCAGGCTTTGGCGAGTTCGCCGCGCAGTGTCACCGCGTCCGGCCAGGCGGGCGGCAGGCCCGTGATGTTGTAGCCGGCGCCTTCCTCTCCATACGGCCCCATTTCCGGGCAACTGAGCAGGGTCTTGTCTTTGTTGCCCGGCGCTTCTTTCCAGAGCCGCATCACCGCCTCCACAAAAACCAAATAGGACTTAACCTCCGGCGTCAGCTGTCCGCGATACGTCACCGGTACCTGGCAATGATGTCCGTTGAAGGGACGGAAATGGCATTGTTCGGAATGGCGCACCAGATCCGGGTGGTCCAGCAGCCGCGCGATGTAGTTTGAGGGCGCCAGGTGTTTCACGACCGCCATATGCGAAAAGTCGAAATTGATCTTCAGCAGCCGGCCGGTGGCCTGGTGGTAGCGTTCCGCAATCTCGTAGGTCTTCTCCGGAATCTCCGTGCAACAGTCGCGGTGTACCTCGAGCGAAGGAACGAGCCCACCGATTTTTTCTGCCGCGCGCTCCAGCCGCAGCCAGTGCTTCACCGCCAGCGACGGCGGCGTATCGTGATCGTCGAGTTGCACATTGATATGGGTCGCGCCTCCTTCCTTCTGCTCGCGGAGTAGCGCGGCGAATTCCTCGGGTTCACTCGACGAAATAAAACCGACGAGATGGCGCAGCCCGAACTTTTCGGCGCAGCCACGATGTTCCGGCGTCAGCCGGGCGGTGATGCCATCGAAACCGGCGTCGGCGGCGGCCTTGATCTTACGTTCCAGACTCCACTGGCGCGCCAGTGGAGGGTGACCGAAGAGCGACCAGAGCGCGGCAATATGGGCGACGTGGGGCATAAGGCGAAGAGCGTGCGCGCTCAGCCGCCGTCGGCGAGCGCCATTTCGGTGGCCTTCCAGGCTGGCGACTTTCCGCATTTAGAGAGGTAAAACATCGTGTGATACTTTTCGCGGTACGACTCGAGTGACGCGCGATACCGCAGCAATTCCATCCACGCATCCTCTCCGAAGGCCCGGCACGTTTCGTAATCCTCGTCAAAAAATGCGGTGCCCCACACGCGGCCGAATCGCGCGTGCTGCACTTCGTCGGTCCAGTCGTAATCCTGAAATACCGTGAGTAACGGGGTGGTCGGACAAGGGTGTTATACGATGGAATGCGCGAGGGTGACATGGACAAACGGTGCGAATCACTGGATTATTTTCCCCCCATGAATGTCTTCGTCGTTGCGCTGAAGGTCCTGCCACAAAAAAGCCATCCCCGGTTTTTCGACGTGGGCGGAGGCGTCGCCAACGTATGGGTGGCGGACGCAGGCGGAAAGGAGGCGGCGGTCCGCGCGGCGGCCTTTCTGCATCTCGCGCGGTGGGACGTCGTCGAAGTTCTCCAATGCCAGGAAATGGCGCCGAAGCCCGAGGTTCTGAAGCTGATGCAGCATAGCGCGGTGGCGCCGCTCCCGATGGATGCGAAGCAGTGCGATGTCGCCGCGTTGCGCTACATACTCGAGGCATATCGCTTTGGATTTGCGTATAGTATCGAATTCTACGCTCCGGGCGGCGAAGAGGTTTTCGCGAAGATGCGCAACGCGTGACGTCGCTCGCCCGCCGCCCTATCAAGAATTTCGCTGCGAGAGTCAGTCGAATTATTTCTCGTCCGAGAGAGCCCACTCGGAGGTGGAGCGCTTTGACGCCCCGCGATTTGGACTTATACTTTCGAAAAGAGACCTGGACCTGCCCGGCAAACTCGCCGCCGGCCAGGCCGCTCCCTCTTCAACTGCACCATCCAGCCCAGGCGACGCGAGCCAGCGCACCCGCAACGTCCAAAACATTTGTGAAGCTGATCATCGCAGCGTGGCAGCGCCGTGTTTTTGCGACATGGGATTGCAAGTAGCTACTCCCAACTAAAAAGTTGGGCGCCATTGACGGGCAGCGATGCCTGTCTAATTCACTCCGTTTCGTAAGATCGTGGGAACAATTCAAAAATACGCCCATCAGACCGAGGCAGAACGTATGTCTGCCAAAGCCCAGGAGGTTGCCCTCGATCGGTTGCTGGTTGATCGCTTCAAAAGCGGTGATCAGTCGGCATTTGACGAGATGGTGACCCGTTACTGGGATCGCATCTACTCGATGGTACACCAGCTTCTGCGAAACCAGCAGGATGCGGAGGAAGTGACGCAGGACGCATTTATCCGTGCTCACCGCGGTTTGGCCAATTTCCGCGGCGAATCGGCGTTCTCCACCTGGTTGTACCAAATCGCGACCAACCTGGCGCGGAATCGGTACTGGTACTGGTGGCGGCGGAAGCGGGATCAATCGGTTTCGATCGATGCGCCGATCAGCTCGGAGAACAACATGACGCTGGCGGAGATGATCCCGGCTGAAATCGAGTCGCCCGATGACATCACCGTTACCCAGGAGTTCATCGACCGGATTGGCCGCGGCATGGAGCGACTTTCCACCAAGCACCGCGAGATTCTCATCTTGCGAAACGTCAAAAACCTATCCTACGAAGAGATTGCCGCGATACTGGGCATCTCGGTGGGTACCGTAAAAAGCCGAATTGCGCGCGCGCGGGAAAGCCTGCGCTCGAAACTTGGCGAGGACTTCAAATGAAAGATTCCGAGTTCATCGAACTGCTGAACCTATATCTCGATCACGAGATCTCCGCCACCGATTCGGCCCGACTCGAGATGGAGGTCCAGAGCAAACCGGCACGGCGGCAGATTTACCAGAACTACTGCCGGATGCAGAAGGCGTGCAAAGTCATGGCGAGCGAGTTCCAGGCGGAGGCAATCTCCCTCGCGATTCCCGATCCGAAAGTCATCGAGTTCGAAGCCGTCAGGCGCCAGCAGCGGACGGGGAATTTTTATACCGCGGGTGCGTTCGCCGCCGCGGCGGCTTGTGTCGCGATTATTTTCGTCGGCCGAAGCCGCGAAGCAGCCGGGGTCGCCACCCGCGACGCACTCGCCATTGAAGCTACTCGGCCGGTCGCGGTGCAACCGGCGGCCATCGAGATCGCGCCTGCTGCGTCCGTGCGCGCCATTGCCCAAACGGTGAGCTTCACATCTCCAGCCGTAACGCCGTCGCCGCGTGTGCTCGTCGCCAGTCAACTATTCCTCACCGGCAACACTCATCCCGACGTCATCATGCGGACAGGCGAGCAAGCGCCATCCCCGTTTGCCTGGATGGAGCACATGCAGCTTGCGCCGCTCCAACCCCGCATGGCCAACCAGGAACTTCTCCGCTTCGACGCGCATCCCGCGTCATTGCGAACGGAACCGCGGACCTACGATAACCGCCAGCAGCCGATCGATGCGACCGTGGAG
>JBBRCR010000446.1:0-7299 GCA_038204695.1 Opitutales bacterium
CGCCTGGAGGAGATACTCCGGGCCAGCCTGCCCGTCGAGGTGCGCGCGGCCCGTGACGCCGAGGAGCGTCTGGCCATCTGGAAAGGCCGCAAAAGCGCCTTCAGCGCCGTGGGCCGCTTGTCGCCGGATTTCATCGTGCAGGACGGCGTCGTCCCGCGCCGCCGTCTCGGCGAAGCGTTGCGCCATATCGGCGAAATGACGCGCGAAGCCGGGCTGCGCTGCGCGAATGTCTTTCACGCCGGCGATGGCAACCTGCATCCGCTCATCCTGTTCGATGGCCGCGAATCCGGCGCGCTCGACCGCGCCGAAGCCCTCGCCGGACGCATCCTGAAAATGTGCGTGGAAATGGGCGGCTCGATCACCGGCGAACACGGCATCGGCGTGGAGAAACGCGATTATCTGGCCGACATGTTTAACGCGGTCGAAATCGACTTGATGCGGCGACTTCACGCCGCGTTTGATCCGCACGGTATCGCCAATCCCGGAAAGATGTTTCCGGACGCCGCGGCGCCGGCGCTCACGCAACATGGTCTGCACCCGCTGGAAAAAGCGGGCGTCATTTCACGCGAATGAACGCCCCGCTGCAGCCCTCCACACCGGCTGAACTGGCGGAAGCCGTGCGCTCGGCGCCGCGGGTGATTCCCATCGGCGGGGGAACGAAGCCGCGGCTGTCGTCCACAAGTGATGAATACACGCGCATCTCGACAGCGCGGCTGAGCGGCATCGTCGAGTACGAGCCAAGTGAGTTCACCTTCACGGCGCTGGCGGGTACGCCGCTGCTCGAGATCATGAAAGCGCTGGCGGAACGCGGGCAGTATCTGCCGTTCGATCCGGTGCTGGCCCGCGCGGGCTCGACGCTCGGCGGGGCGGTGGCGGCGGGGATCAGCGGATCGGGACGGTTTCGTTTCGGGGGATTGCGCGACTTCATCCTGGGTGTCCGCTTCGTCGACGGCGAAGGCCGGCTGCTGCGGATGGGCGGCAAGGTGGTCAAGAATGCCGCGGGGTTCGATTTGCCGAAATTCTTCGTGGGCAGCGCCGGCCGGTTCGGCGTGATCGCGGAGCTCAGCTTCAAGGTTTTCCCGCGGCCGCCGGCGTGGCGCACGCTGCGAATCGAGGCGCCTGATTTCGCCGCGAAGGTTCAGGTTTTCGGCGTGCTCGGCAAGGGCCGGTGGGAAATCGATGCGCTCGATGCGCCATTGGAGGAGCCGGCGGTTTATGCGCGTATTGGCGGACCGGTGACAGCACTCGATGCCCTGACGGCGGAAATCCTCGGCCAGATGCGCGGCACGGTTCTGACGGGCGGCGAGGCGGATTTCCTTTGGCAGACGGTGAGTGAGTTTCGCTGGGCTCATGCCGGCGGCGGACTGGCCAAGTATGCGCTCGTCCCTTCGCAGGTGGAGAACTTCTCCGCCCGGGTGCGCGCGGTCGAGGGAGCGCGTGGATGGATCGCGGCCGGTGGCAATGTTGGCTACGTCTCCGTTCCTCCCGGTGGCCCCATGCCGCTCGTGGCCGTCCCGGGCGTGAGGTTGCGCGGAGGCGGACCCCTGTGGCTGGGGGCATCGGGGCGTTTCGAAGTCATGAACCAGGTCAAGGTGGCGCTCGATCCGCAAAACCGGTTCCCGTCGCTCGACGAACGCGAGGCCGCTTCCGTCGCCATGGAGCGTTAGGTATGCTGCATTCGATCAAAATCAACCAGCACGAACCGCTCGGCGAGCCCATGGCACATGCGGTGCAGACCTGTGTGCATTGCGGTTTCTGCCTGGCGGCGTGTCCGACGTATGCGGAGCTCGGGCAGGAGATGGATACGCCGCGTGGTCGGATCGTATTGATGAAGCAAGTACTCGAGGGCGCGTTGCCGGCGAGCGCCGCGGCGGTCCACATCGATCGTTGTCTCGGTTGTCTGGCGTGCGAGCCCGCGTGTCCGAGCGGTGTGCCCTATCGCGATCTCATCAGTCCGTATCGGGCACAGGTGCAGTCGCAATTGGTCCGGCCACCGTTGCATCGATTGCGGCGATGGCTGGCCGCAAAAACAATCCCCTTTCCCCGCCGATTTCGGTGGGCACTGCGGGGAGCTGCCATCGGCCGCCTTTTCCGAGCGCTGGTGCCGGCGTCGCTCCAAGCGATGCTGGATCTCGCGCCGAAGGAGGTTCCCGCCGGCGTGGTGCTATCGCAGATTAACCCCGCGCGCGGAGAACGACGCGCGCGCGTGGCGCTGCTCGCCGGTTGCGCCCAGCAGGTGCTGGAGCCGGACATCAACGTCGCGACCATCGATGTGCTCACGCGCAACGGCGTCGAAGTCGTGGTGCCGGTGACGCAGGGTTGCTGCGGAGGACTCGCCTGGCATACGGGCGATCTCGAGGCGGCGCGCGAATTCGCGCGCCGGAATCTGGACGCGTTTCCCAGTGACGTGGACGCGATCGTGACGAATGCCGCAGGCTGTGGTTCGACCATGCATGAGTACCACTTGATCTTGCGCGGCACGTCAGATGAAGCGCGCGCGGAGGCCTTCCGGCACCGGGTGGTCGACGTGAGCGTTTTCCTCGCGCGGCTTGGCTTGCGCGAAAAACCGGGCGGCTGGCGGGAGCCGCAAACAGTGGCTTATCACGATGCCTGTCATCTCGCGAATGCGCAGAATGTCCGGGGCGAGCCGCGCGATTTGTTGCGGGCAATTCCGGGAGTCGAGGTGCGCGAAATCGCGAATCCGCACCTCTGCTGCGGAAGCGCCGGAACCTACAATCTTGATCAACCCGAGCTCGCGGCGTCTCTCGGTGAGAAGAAGGCGCAGGCGGTGCTGGCAACGGGTGCGGGTGTGGTGGCGACGGGCAACATTGGCTGCATGACGCAAGTGAGCGCGCATTTGAAAAACCTCGGTGGCAAGGTGCGGGTGCGGCACACGATGCAGGTGTTGCGGGATGCGTATCGCGGATGATGGTCGAATTCCCCGCGGTTTTGTCCGTGTCATTCACCGTGGCGCAGCCATCACTTCGCCCATGAAACGACTCACACTTCTGTTTCTGATCGGTTCTGGGATTCTGGCTGGGGCCGCCCATGCGGCCGAAACCGCAGCGGTGTCCACGGTGCGGCGCGCGGACAGCGCGCGGCTCGCGGCGATGATGGCGGGCGACGCGACCGCGCTGGGGCGGCTCATGTCGGACGAACTCAAGTTCGTGCACTCGGATGGCCGGATCGAAACGAAGGACGAGTATGTGCGTAACATGATGGCCGGTGACACGCAGTATGCGGACGCCAGGACGAGCGAGGTGCAGGCCCTCGAGCCGGCGCCAAAGGTCGTGATTCTGATGGGCGCACAACAGATGCGGAAGCGGCTCGGCCCAACGTGGACCGAGATCACATTGCGCTATATGGCCGTGTGGCGAAATGAAGGCGGCACGTGGCGGATGTTCGCCTGGCAATCGATGCGGCCGGCCGGCAACAGCGTTGTCCCGAAGAAGTAGGGATCCAGCCGGGCCCAGTTTTCTATTTCGGCACGACGCTCGTCCAGACGTAGGCCTGGAACATCACGAGCAAGCCAACGAGGATCGCCAGCGCCACGCTGTGCCAGAACACCGAGCGAAGGATGGTGCCTGCGGACGGACTGTCGGGATGACCTCCGGTGGCCACGCTTGCGACGACGATGCTTTGTGCGTCGATCATTTTTCCCATGACGCCGCCCGAACTGTTGGAGGCGCACATCAGGATGGGCGGGAACCCGAGCTGCTCGGCGGACACTTTTTGCAGGTTGCCGAAGAGCACGTTGGAGGAGGTATCGCTGCCGGTGAGCGCCACGCCGAGCCAGCCGATGAGCGGCGAGAAGAATGGAAACAGCCAGCCGGTCCCCGCCATCGCGAGCCCCATGGTTGTATCCGTTCCGCTGTAACGCGTGGTGAAGCCCAGCGCCATCATGACCGCAATCGTCAGTAGCGACACCCGGACCCGCATCATCGTGTGGCCGTAGATGGTGAACGCCCGCCGCGCCCCCACGCCGAGGAAAAGCGCCGAGGCGATGCCCGCGAGCAACAGCGCGGTGCCCGTGGCGGAGAGCAGATTCAAAGTATACAGCGCATTTTCGGGCTCCGGTTTGGGCGCGACGGGCGGGACCTTTTCGACGGCGCGATGTAACATGGGCACCTCGATTCGTGGCGCGTACCATGCGTTCAGCTGGTTTTTCACCGGCGGCAATCCCCAGGTGAAGACAAAGCCGGTGAGGAAAAGCCACGGCAGCCAGGCTTTCCACGCAGGACCGGTCGAGCGGACATGAGAAGGGAAACTCGCACTGGAAACGGCCGCAGTCGCGGTTTTCGCGTGGATGGCATTTGGCGGAAGTTCGGCTTCGGCCGCCTGGAGCGCGGCGTTGGTCTGCGTATCCTTCGGCTTCCAGAACTGCATCAGGATGACGACCGCGATCATCGCCACGGCGGCGCTCACAATGTCGACCAGCCACGGTCCGTGAAAATTGCTGATTAGAAATTGCATCGTGCCGAAGGTCGCGCCCGACACGAGGCAGGCCGGCCACACGCCGATCATCCCGCGCCAGCCCGCTTGAGCGGCCACGAGCCAGAACGGCACCAGCAGTGAAAAGAAAGGCAGCTGCCGGCCAACCATCGCGCTCAAGTCGAGCAGATCGAGGCCGGTGAGCGGCGCCAGGGTCGTGAGCGGAATGCCGAGCGAGCCGTAGGCGACAGGCGCGGTGTTGCCGATGAGCGCGAGCTTGGCCGCTTCGAGCGGCTTGAAGCCGAGGCCGATCATGAGGGCGCCGCTAATCGCGACGGGCGCACCGAATCCCGCCGCACCTTCGATGAACGCGCCGAAACAAAATGCCAGCAACAGGGCCTGGATGCGTCGATCGGCTGACACGCCGGCAATCTGTTTTTGGAGCACCGTGAACTGCCCGGTCTCAACCGACAGCTGATATATGAAGATGGCGTTGAGAATCAGCCAGCCGATCGGCAAAAGTCCGAAGGCGGCGCCATAACCGGCGGCGGCGAAGGCAAGCTGCACCGGCATGCCGTAGGCAAAAATAGCGACGGAAAGCGCCACGGTCAGCGCGATCATCGCCGCGATATGCGCGCGCACATGCCAGAACGCCAGGAGACCGAGCAGCACGGCAACGGGCAGGAGGGCGATGAGGGCCGAGGTGCCGATGCCGCCAATCGGAGCGTAATTTTGGGACCAAGTCATGGGGTGCAGAGTGGCGCAGCCGGAGGGGATGGTGCGCCGGCCAGGTCACGGCGCGAAACAAAGCAGGAACGTGTCGGAGCGAGTCAGGCCGCCGAACGCGTGGCGAGAATTTTTCGCAGACGCCTGGCCGCCTCGCTTGGGGATCGTGCGGCCTGGGCTGGACGATGGGGCGATTGTGCGCAACGTCTGCGCCGATGAAGCAGCATTGTCTCCTCCAAGGGGTTTTTGGCGCGGCGTCCCTCGCCCTCACATCCGCTGGCCTGGCGGCCACGGGGGGGCCGGCGGGGGCGAAGCCGGACACGCGCAATCGAAATGAGATTCCCGCCCAGTACAAATGGGACTTCACGCCCATCTACCCGAACTGGGCGGCGTGGGACGCAGCCATGAAGGACATGGAAGTGAAGATGAACGCGTTTGCCGCGCTCAAAGGAACCCTGTCCCAAGGGCCGGCCGCGGTGCTGAAGGCGTACCAGGCGTTCGATGAAATCGGCATGCTGCAGTACAAGGTTTATCGATACCCGCAGTTGCAGCGCGACATCGACACGCGGAACCAGGAGATGGCCGGCAAGTTTCAGCGGGTCGGAGCGATTTTTGCCAAATTCGGAACCGCGACGGCCTGGTTCACGCCCGAGTTGCTCGGCATCGCGCAGCCCACGATGGAGAAATGGATCGCGGATACACCCGCCCTGGCCTCCTACCGGTTTACCATCCTCGACAACTATCGGCAGCAGGAGCACGTGCTCGACGAAAAGGGGGAGCGGTTGCTGTCTTTCGCCACGCGGTTCAACCAATCGCCCACCCTCACGTTTCAGGAACTGAGCACATCCGACATCAAGTTTCCCAAGGTCTCGTTGAGCGATGGCAAGGAGGTGACGCTGTCGCCCGGAGTCTACCAGGCGGTGCTCCAGACGAATTACCACCAGGCCGATCGCGCCCGGGCGTTCGAAGAGTACCTGAAAACGTATGCGGCGACCGCGAACACATATGCGGCGATCTACCATGGCGTGATGCAGCGTGGCTGGTTCCTGGCGCAGGCGCGGAATTATCCCAGCACACTGGAGGCCGCACTCGACAACAACGGGATCCCTCCAGCCGTGGTGCGCACGCTGGTGGAAACGGTGCGGTCGGGCACGGCGCCCCTGCAACGTTATCACCGGCTGCGCAAGAAGCTGCTCGGGCTCGACACGTACCACCTCTACGACGGTTCGATTCCGATTTATAAGACGGATACCAGGTACCCGTATGATCAGTCGAAGGAGCTGGTGATTTCCTCGGTGGAGCCGTTGGGCGGCGAGTACGTGAGCCGTTACCGCAAGTTCGTTTCCGGCGGACGCATCGATGTCTACGAAAACGAGGGCAAGCGGAGCGGCGCGTATAATGCGGGCGTGTATGGCGTGGGTCCGTACCTGCTGCTCAACTACAACGACACCCTCGATGCGCTCTACACGTTTGCCCACGAGGCGGGCCACGCGATGCACACCGTGCTCTCCTACGAGCACCAGCCGTTCGTCACCGCGGACTACACCATTTTCGTAGCGGAGGTGGCCTCGACCACCAACGAACGCTTTCTCCTGAACAAGATGCTCGCCACGACGGAGGATCCGAAGGAGCGGTTCCTGCTGTTGCAGCACGCCGTGGATTCGATTGCCGGCACTTTCTATACGCAGGTGCTGTTTGCGGACTACGAGTTGCAGGCCCACCAGCTGGTCGAGCAGGGCCAGCCCGTCACGGCGGAGGTCCTCAACGGGATTTATCTGAAGTTGCTGAAGGATTATTACGGCGACGTCATCACGGTGGATGATCTGTACCAATTCACGTGGACGCGCATCCCTCATTTCTACAACTCGCCGTATTATGTTTATCAATATGCGACCTGCTTTGCGTCGTCGGCGAAGCTCTTCAAGGACATGACCACCGGCAGCGACGCTGCGCGGCAGGCGGCGACGGCGCGCTACCTCACGCTGCTGCAGAGCGGCGGCAATGATTTGCCGATGAAGCAACTCCAGCAGGCGGGAGTGGACCTGACGCAACGGCAGACCGTGCAGGCGGTGGTGGAACAGATGAATGAACTCGTGTCGCAGATGGAGGCCGAGGCGGCGAAAATCAGCGCATCGGTGAAGC
>JBBRCR010000447.1:0-7285 GCA_038204695.1 Opitutales bacterium
CCCGCAAGCCGGCCCCCAAGGCTGAGCCGGTTCCCACCGCCTAAGGCACCCCCTTCAACCCAAAATAGTTTATGGATAACATGTCTCTCATCGCCATCGCCTCGATCACCACGGCTGGCTTTGCCACCAGTGTCGGCTGCATCGCGCCGGCACTCGGCGAAGGCCGGGCTGTCGCCACCGCCCTCACGGCGCTCGCCCAGCAGCCGGACGCCTCCGCCACCATCACGCGCACGCTCTTCGTCGGCCTGGCGATGATCGAGTCCACCGCGATTTATTGTTTCGTGGTCTCGATGATCCTCATTTTCGCGAATCCGTTTTGGAACCACGTCATCGCCGGAGCAGCACAAGCAACGGGCAAATAATCCGATGCTCATCGATTGGTTCACCGTCGGGGCCCAGGCGCTCAACTTCCTCATCCTGGTATGGCTGATGAAGCACTTCCTCTATCAGCCCATCCTGAGCGCCATCGACGGGCGGGAGAAAAAAATCGCCGCCGAATTGGCGGATGCCGCGGCGAAAAAAGCCGAGGCGGCCAAGGACCGCGCCGAGTTTCAGGAAAAAAGCGACGCGTTCGACCGGCAGCGTTCGGCGCTCCTGGGCAAGGCGACCGACGAAGCGAACGCCGAACGGCAGCGCCTGCTCGAGGCAGCGCGGACGAGCGCCGATGAACTCAACGCGAAGCGCCAGGAGAAATTGCGCCGCGACACTGCCAGCTTGCAGCAAACGCTCGCCCGGCGAACCCAGCAGGAAGTGTTTTCCGTCGCGCGCAAGACGCTCGCCGATCTTGCCACCGCCGGGCTGGAGGAACGCATGGTGGCCGTGTTCACGCGTCGGCTTGGAGAAATGGATGGCGACGCGAGAAAGACCTTGGAATCCGCGATCAAGAGCGCGACCGACCCGATGATCGTGCGCAGCGCGTTCGAGTTGCCAGCGCCGGAACGGGCCAAGGTTCAGAACGCGATCAACGAAACGTTTTCGGCCGACACGCACCTGCGTTTCGAGACCGCGCCGGATCTGGTCAGCGGCATCGAGCTCACCGCGAACGGACAAAAAATTGCGTGGAGTATCGCGGACTATCTGACGTCGCTGGAGAAAAGCGTCGGCGAGCTTGTGAAACAGCAGGATAAGCCCGAACCCAAGCCCGAAGCGAAATCCGAGCCCAAACCCGCTCCTGAAACGAAGGCGGAACCCGAGGAGGAAGCCGCGCCAGAACCTGACGCGAAGCCGGAGCCAACGCCTCTCGCCGAAGCCGCGCCCAAGCCCGAAACGAAGACCGAGCTTAAAGCAGAGAAGCCGAGAACGGTGCCCTCACTTTCATGACCGCACCGGCCGATTCCCTTCAGGCCGTCGTCGACCGCGCGTTTGCCGATATCGGTCAGGTGCGGGCCGCCTTTGCTCCGCGCCTTGGACCCCGTGAGATAGGCACCGTCATCGATGTATCCACGGGTATCGCACGTGTGAGCGGCTTGCCCAATGTGGGTTTTGAGGAACTGCTCGAATTTCCCGGGGACGTCTTCGGGATCGCGTTCAACCTCGACGAGGAGGAAATCGGCGTCGTGCTGCTGGGCGACTACGCCGATCTGCAGGCCGGCGCAGAAGTCCAGCGCACGGGGCGGGTGATGGACATCGGGGTCGGCGACGAATTGCTCGGTCGCGTGGTCGATCCCCTCGGGCGGCCACTCGATGGCCTCGGTGCCATCGCCACGAGCCACCGCCTGCCCATGGAGCGCCCGGCCGCCGCCATCATGGATCGCGCGCCCGTGAAGATGCCCCTGCAAACCGGACTCACGGTCGTCGATGCGCTCATTCCCATCGGCCGCGGCCAGCGCGAATTGATTTTGGGCGACCGCCGGACCGGCAAGACCGCGATCGCGCTCGACACGATCGTCAACCAGCGGGACCGGAATGTGGTGTGCGTGTATTGCTCCATCGGCCAGCGCGCGTCGGCCGTGGCGAAGGTGGTGGCCAGCCTCCGCGAGAAGAGCGCGCTGGAATACACGGTGGTCGTGGTCGCCGAAGGCAACGATGCGCCCGGCGTCGCTTATGTTGCGCCCTATGCCGCGACGAGCATTGCCGAATATTTCATGGAGGCGGGACGCGACGTCCTGATCGTCTACGACGATCTCACACATCATGCCCGGGCCTACCGCGAGCTTTCCCTCCTGCTTCGCCGGCCACCGGGCCGCGAGGCCTTCCCCGGGGATATTTTCTATATCCATTCGCGGCTGCTCGAACGTGCCACCCGGCTGAACGAGGAACGCGGCGGCGGTTCGCTCACCGCGCTTCCGATCATCGAGACCGAGGCGCAGAATATTTCCGCTTACATTCCTACGAATCTGATCTCGATCACCGACGGCCAGATCTATCTGTCGCCCTCGCTGTTCGAATTGGGCGTGCTGCCGGCGGTGGATGTCGGCAAGTCCGTCTCGCGGGTCGGCGGCAAGGCACAACATGCCGTCTACCGCGCGGTGGCCGGCGACCTCAAACTCGCTTACGCGCAGTTCGAGGAACTAGAGGCCTTTGCCCGCTTCGGCGCGCGCCTCGACGACGACACACGAAAGACCATCGAGCATGGCCGGCGCATCCGGGCGTGTCTCAAGCAGCCGGAATTTGCGCCGGTGTCGGTCCCCGCGCAAATCGCGATCCTGCTGGCCTTGACCGCGGACCTTTTCGATCCGGTGCCATTGGACAAGATGACCGAGGCCCAAAAAACCGTGCGCGCCGCGGCGGCAAATATTCCACCGGAAGTGGGTGCGCGCTTTGAAACCGCCGACAAGTTGAGCGACGAGGATCGCAAGACGGTCATCGAAATCGCCCGCCAGGCGCTCGCGCCTTTCCAGCCGAAAGCGGAAGCCAAACCGGAGCCGGAGAAGAAAGCCGAATCCAAGCCAGAGCCCGCAACGGCAACCCAACTCAAGCCCGCCGTGGCCCCGGTGGCTGCGGAGAAACCTTGAACGAGCCATGAAGAGACACGCCGAAATCCACCGCACCCACCGCATCGGCTGGCTGCGCGCCGCGGTGCTCGGCGCCAACGATGGCATCGTCTCCACCGCCAGCTTGATCGTCGGCGTGGCCGCGACTGAATCAACCCGGGGCACAGTGGTGATCGCCGGGGTGGCCGGGCTGGTTGCGGGTGCCATGTCGATGGCGGCCGGCGAATATGTTTCGGTCAGCTCCCAAGCGGACACCGAAGGCGCCGATCTGGAACGGGAGCGCATGGAATTGGCCGCAGATGGAGAGGGCGAACACGCCGAACTTGCCGCCATCTACGTGACGCGGGGACTCGATGCCGGACTCGCCAACCAGGTCGCCAAGCAATTGATGACCCACGACGCATTGGGCGCCCACGCCCGCGATGAACTCGGAATTTCCGATTCTTTGAGCGCACGGCCGGTGCAGGCGGCATTTGCCTCCGCCGGTTCTTTCGCGGTCGGCGCCGCGTTGCCGATGGCGCTCGTGTTCGTTGTCCCGCGATCCGCCCTGGTCTGGGTCGTGTCAGGCAGCTCGCTTTTTTTTCTCGCGCTCCTGGGCTCGCTCGCAGCTCGCGCCGGGGGCTCACCCGTCGGGAGGTCCGTCGCTCGCGTCACCTTCTGGGGCGCACTGGCAATGGCCTTGACCGCCGGTGTCGGAACCCTGTTTGGTGCCATGCATTGAACGCCGGTCCGGGCAAAATCCGACCATGAGCGACACGACCGCCAGTCTGCGCCGGAAAATCAGCAGCGCCAAAGACCTCCAGTCGGTCGTCCGCACGATGAAGGCGCTGGCCGCATCGAGCGTCGGTCAATACGAGAAATCGGTCCATGCCTTGGGCGACTATTACCGCACGGTGGAACTGGGATTGGGCGCGTGCTTTCGCGACGGCCCAATGGCGACACCGGCCGTGAAACCAAAAGAATCCGGCGGAGCGACCGCGATCGGCGCCGTGGTTTTCGGATCGGATCAGGGACTGGTTGGCCAGTTCAACGACATCGTCGCGGACTTCGCGATCGAGACCCTCGGCGCGCTGCCGGGCAAGCCGCACGTCTGGGCCGTCGGCGAGCGCGTGCATGCGCGGCTGGCAGATGCCGGCGTGACGCCGATCGGCCTCTTTGCGGTGCCGAATTCGGTCGAGGCGATCGCGCCTCTCGTCGGGCAGATTCAGATCGAGAGCGAAGCGCAGCGAGCCAGCGGCGAGTATGTGCCGCTCTACGTTTTTCACAACCGCCCACAGATCGGTTCGCGTTACGAGCCCGTCGGCCAGCACTTGTTGCCGCTCGACGCGGCCTGGGCCGAACGTCTGGCGCAACAACCCTGGCCGACCAAGGTGGCGCCCGAGGTCATGGGCGACGGCACGACGACCCTGCGGGCTCTCATCCGCGAATATCTATTTATTTCTCTCTTCCGCGCCTGTGCGGAATCCCTCGCCAGCGAAAATGTCAGCCGGCTCGCGGCGATGCAACGGGCGGACAAGAATATCGACGAATCGCTGGAGACGCTGCACGGCACCTTCCACCGCCTGCGCCAGAGCGGCATTGACGAGGAGCTTTTCGACGTGATCTCCGGTTATGAGGCCCTGGCCACCGGGCCCGCATCCGGCACCGGAAAGCGGCCGCCACAAGGCAACCGGCATTCTGCAGGGGGCAGACCATGAGCAGACTGAAACAACACCTGCGCAACCTGAGGGGAAGCTTTTGGTTTACCCCTTCGCTGATTGTGGCGGGCAACATCGTGCTCGCCGTGAGCGATGATCTTCCCAGTCGCAGCGGACTCGAAGCCAACGCCCACGCCCTAGCGCGCTATGCTGCGCTGTGCCAGGAGGCCATAGTCGTTCCCGTCGTCGAGCCGAAAGTGCTGATGGAAGGCGGGCATTGCGCGGCTCCTGCCGGGGCCGTCGCAAATGCCGGTATCGATTATCTCGATGTTGCGCAGGCGCTCGTCCGCCGGTCGGAGACAAGACGGACGGGTCATTGGCAAACCACAACGCCCGGGAAGGAAGGTAAAACCACGTCGTGAAAGAGCCGGACCAATCGTCCAACGTCCCCTCGCGCACGATTGGGATGCGCCAGGTCAGGGCCGAAGGCTCGCGCCTCAACCGGCAGGTGCTGCTGCCGACCGAGGAATACATTCACAGCGAAACCATCAGCGGCGGGTTGCTTCTGGTGTGCGCCATTGCCGCGCTGGTGTGGGCCAACTCGCCGTGGAGTGCGTCGTATTTTGCCCTGCGTGAACTGCCGGTCTCCATCCAAATTGGCGCGTTCGCCATCGCTTTGGATCTGCAGCATTGGATCAACGACGGGCTGATGGCGGTTTTCTTTTTCGTCGTGGCACTGGAGATCAAACGCGAGCTCATCCATGGCGACTTGTCGGAAACACGCAAAGCCGCTCTCCCGGTAGCGGCGGCATTGGGTGGAATGATTCTCCCGGCCGGAATTTATCTCGCCTTCAACGTGGGTGGCAAAGGGGCGTCCGGTTGGGGTATTCCGATGGCCACGGACATTGCGTTTGCCGTCGCGATTCTCGCGTTGCTCGGAAAGCGCGTGCCGTCGCACTTGCGCATTTTTCTGCTCACCTACGCGATTGTGGACGACGTGGGCTCCATCCTGGTGATTGCCATTTATTACACGGAACATTTTTCCATGATCGCGATGTGGGTGGCGATCGCGGCTTTGGGGCTGATGCTGGCGATGCGCTGGTTGGGATTTCGCGCGACCTTGGCCTACCTGTTTCCCGCGATTATCTTTTGGGCGGCCATGTTGAAATCGGGTGTTCACGCGACGATTGCCGGGGTGATTCTCGGGGCCATCACTCCAGCGAAGTCCCTTGGACGCAAGAGGACGTTCATCGAGACCGTGCAGGCGGCGCTGCCCAATGTGCGCGACTCCTTCGACAAGGAGGAAACGGAGCGGGACGAAATCATTTTCGGACGCATCGAGGAACTGGCCCGCCAAACGGAGTCTCCGCTCGAACGGCTGGAGCGCATGGTTCATCCCTGGGTCAGTTATCTCGTCCTGCCGGTCTTCGCGCTGGTCAATGCCGGCGTGGCGCTGTCCAGTGAGTTCATCCGGCAGGCGTTCACCAGTCCGGTGACGCTGGGCATAATGTGCGGCTTGATCGCCGGCAAGGCTGCGGGAGTATCCGCGCTGTCGTGGCTGGCGGTGCGGCTGGGCTGGGCGGCGCTGCCCCAGGGTGTGAGCTGGCGGCACGTCTTCGGCGCGGGATTGATCGGGGGGGTTGGTTTTACAGTGGCGCTGTTCATCACCGGACTGGCCTTCACGGACAAACTCTTGATCGAGGAGGCCAAGATGGGCGTGCTCGCCGCCTCGCTCATCGCCGCCGTCGCCGGATATTTATTCCTACGGCTGGGAAGCGTTGGACCAAAGACGCCCCAGTCCAACGGAAACGCATCATGAATGACGCAGACGCTTTCGCGGCCGCATCGGGATTCTGAACCATGAACAAACTCAAGCAGCTCAGGAGCAATCTACATTCGAGCCTCTGGTTGCTGTATTCACAGGTGCGACTTACGACTTGCCGCCAATTCCGGGTTTTGCGGGCAGCATTGCCTGGCCTCCTCTGCTGGGGCGTGCTGACGACGGTGGTCAGCGCGCAGGGAGACGCGGCTGGGCCGCAGAATCCACCTGCTCCCGTGAAAGAGGAGCTTTCTCTCGCGCCGGCAACGGTGGCCGTGCAGCCGGTCGCGCACGACGAGGAGATCCGCCAGCGCCTCCAGAGCGTCATGGAGGCCACAGGTTGGTTCAATGCTCCGGAAGTAAAAGTCGTGGACGGCGTTGTTTTTCTTAGCGGCCGGGCCGACACCGACGAGATCAAGAAGTGGGCGGGCGACCTGGCCCGCAACACCCAGGACGTGGCCGCCGTGGCCAACCGGATCGAAGTGTCCCAACCGTCCGCGTGGGACTTCAGCGGGGCATGGAGTGGGCTGTCGGGACTGTCGCGCGACTTCATCCGCTCCCTCCCGTTTATTGTCGTCGCGCTCCTTATCCTGGTCTTGTCGGCGGGAGCTGGCTGGTTAACGGCGCGCAGCGCTCGAAAGTTTCTCGGCGGGCGAGTCCGGGCGAAACTTCTGCGCGGCGTCCTTGCGGGGGGGCTGGGCGTGATCGTGTTTCTGGCGGGCACCTATATCGTCCTGCGGGTCTCCGGTTTGACCCAACTGGCTTTGACGATCGTCGGAGGAACCGGCCTGGTCGGCCTGGCGGTCGGCATCGCCTTCCGGGACATCACGGAGAATTTTTTGGCCAGCATCTTCCTGAGCATCCAGCGCCCGTTCGAAACGGGTGACCTGGTCGAA
>JBBRCR010000448.1:0-7268 GCA_038204695.1 Opitutales bacterium
GAAGACTTGGAAGACTTGGAAGACTTGGAAGACGGGGGAGACTGGGAAGACTGGGAAGACGGGGGAGACGTGGGCTGGCACTTGTCGCCAGGCCGCATTGGCATTCGAAAACGGCCGCCGACGAGCGGCGGCCCCACGTCCTATTGAATCCGTCCGGCCAAGAGCCAACCGGGCGTCCTGTTTGCCGCGGAGTTCGACACGAATTGATTCGTGCCGCGTCGTGCACGGTCCGCTACCGATTCGGGATACTGAGAATTTGCGGCGTGATGAATTCACGTTCCGGCAGATCCACGCGCAGCAGCTTCGACCAGACGGCGGTGTTCGTAATCGCGTGCGGCTTCGCTTTCGGCACATGCAGCGCCTCGTCTTTCTTCAAGACGTAATTGATCCCGCCAACCTGCACGGTCACTTCGCCATCAATGACAAACAGGAGGTGCTCGTGGACCGCGCGTTCATCGAACAACGGAGCGACGTCTTCGGGCTCAAGCACCATGAGCAAACAGTCGAGCCCATTCTTTGATAGAATTTCCTTGGTCAGGGTCGCAGCGGACCCGCTAGCGCTGCGCTTGCCCCCCAATTCTTGCCAAGCACGTCGGCATTCGCACCGGAGCGGCGGCTTTCCAGCCGCCGAAGTACGTTCGGTCGACCGGTCTCGGGCGACTGGAAAGTCGCCCTTCCGGTCAACCGCGCCCTTGGCGCGACGCCATACGCGATGGCGAAATTTGTGGGCAAAGGGCAGCGCTAGCGGGGGGCATGTTTGCAGTTTTCATGGAGGAAATTGGAAGACTTGGAAGACTTGGAAGACTGGGAAGACTGGGAAGACGCGGCGGGATGCGGTTGGCCAGAGACGCGCTTGCGGTGTGTGCCCAAAAAAATCCCGGCGACACGAACCGTCAAGGTGAGGAAGCCACATCGCCCGCCTGCCGCGCGACGTCCCGCGAGCACGCACCCGCACTCGAGCGCTCGTTCAGTATTGCAGATCGAGCTTCAGCCAGAATGTCCGACCCGGCTCCATGATCCGCACGACCTGCAGGTACCCGGAAATCGCGCTGCCACTCCGGCTGAGGTGCTCGGCGAACGCGCGATCAAACACGTTGTCGATGCCCGCAGTCACGCGCGCACGCCGGCCAAGGCTCCAGCCGGCATTCAGCGATGCCACCGCAAATGCATCCGACGCGCCGGTATCCTGTCCGGCAATGTTGCCCTGGTTCGGCGCCACGCGATGTTGCGCCGCCGCCCAGCGCCCGGTCGCTCCGGCCGACCAATGCGGGCCGGCATATGTCAGCGCCACGCGCCCTTCCAGTGGTGGCTGTTGCGCCAGCGGACGGTCGTCCGTGCCGTTCGTGCCGTGCACGTGCGTCACACTCAGATCGGCGCGCCAGTGGTTCGCGATTCGCACCAATGCCGTCGCTTCGCCACCCCAGGTGCGCGCGTCGATGTTGCGCGAAATGACTGCGGTGCGCATGCCCTTCCGCACGCCGCTCTCAATCAGAATGAAATCGTCCACCCGGCTGGCGAACGCCGAGACGGAAGCGGTAAAATTCGCCCGCCGTAGAATCACGCCGGCGTCCAGCTGCCCGGTGCGCTCCGGCGCGATGGGAAACGCGCTCACCGAATGGGCACTCTCTTTCGCCATCACTTCCCAGTAGTCCGGGAAACGCGACGCGTAACCAAGTCCCAGATACGTGGTGGCGCGGGCGTATTCCTGCTCCAGCCGGACAAAGCCCGCGCCCAGCGTCTCGTGGCGGCGCAGGCCCGCGGATGGATTCGGCAACCTCCCCGCCATGCCCGCGGCGACCGTGGCCCGGTGATCCGTCATCCGCCAGTCGTCGACCCGGCCGCCCGCCACCCAGCGTCCGTGTTCCGACCACGCGCGCGCCAGTTCGGCGAACACGCCGGTCTGGCCAAACGCCGCGTCGGCGGTTCGCGGCAGCGACGAATATGGAATGCCCGCAGCGTCCGTTGTACTGCGGATCCGGTGACGATTGATTTGGAAATCAGCGCCGACATCCAGGGTGGCCTGCGCGATCGACAGATTCGCCAGCGCGCGTCCGCCCCGCGTGCGGCGATCGGGGTTCGAGGCGGAAGGATTCGGCATCGCGGCGGACGGGGCAAACGGGCGCAGGGTCATGTTGTCCATGACATGGTCGACGTAATTGAGGTAGCCTCGGGCTTCGATCCGTTGGAGCGGTCCCGACGTCATGCGACGGTTGAATGCGAGCGTGAGGTTTTCGCGGGCAAACTTGGTGCCGTCCATCGTGCGATCAGCGTAGGCTGCCTCACCGTCGCCAGCCGCGGCGCTCAACTCGAGCAGCGTGTGCGTGGCGGGCATCCACGCGAGCGAGGCTTGAGTGTTCCAGCGTTCGTAGCGCGCGTGGACGGCGGCGCCGTTGCCATCGTGGTAGTCGCCCGCGGCGGAGCGTGTGGCGTTCGCCTCGAACGAGAGGGGCCGTGTGGCGGACCGCACGCGCACCGCCTGGTCGTTTCGGCCAAAGCTGCCGAACGCGAGAGACGCGGACGCTTCGGCCGCGGCGCGACCGGCCCAGTCGGGATCGCGTTCGAACCGAACGACGCCCGCGGAATAGCCGGGACCATCGAGCACACTCTGCGGACCCTTGAGGACCGTGACGCGATCAAACGCCGCCGGGTGAACGTAGGCCGTGGGCGGATCCATCCGGTTGCCACAGCCGCCCAGAACCACGCTGCCGTCGAGGAGGATGCCGAGCCGGGAACCGGCCATACCGCGCAGCACGGGATCACCGTCGGTGCCGCCTTTGCGGACAACGGAGAAGCCCGGGATGCTGCGCAACATGTCCGCGCCGTCCTGCACCGGCATCGGTTGCGCGGGCGAGCGGGGGTCCGCAATGAGAACAAGCGGCTGATCGCTGTGATGGGCGGTCACAACGACCGGTGAGAGAGGGACGATGGGCTGCGCACCGGGGCACACGTTCGCGAGAAGCGAGAGGACCGTGCCAAGGGCGATCGAATGGGGAACGGGAAAATTCATAACCGGGAAATCAGTTGGCTGACAAAGGAAGGGAAACCGCGTCCACGGGTGCTTCCGCGGGGACGCGAAGAATCGATGCTCGCAGAGGAACAACGCGGGACTGCGGCCCGCGGCCAAACGCATGCCGCGCGAGGGCGGAATCAGGCGGCGGCGAACCCGCCGGTCCGCGGGGGCGGGACCGGTGGAGCTGCGCGCCACGAGAGTGGCCGCGTGACCAGTTCACGCCGCGCGACGCGGATCGCGGACGGTGGGTCCACGGCGGCTGGATGCGCCGATGGAAGGAGCAGAAGCGCCTTCTCCATGGCGGAAAGATCGATGGCCGGATCGGCGGCCTGGTCGTGTTTCGCGGCTTGGATGGTCTTGCATGCGCCGCACATCGCCTCGGGGGAGAATGTTGTCGCGAGCGCCGTGGCCAGCGGTTGCACCTGCGCATAGCCGGCCCACATCCGGGCCCATGCCGCGACTTGGAGGATATCCCAGTGTGCGCCCGTCGCCCCGGTCCAGCCGATCAGCAAAACGAAAATGCGCAGGCGTTCCGCGTGTCCCCTGCGGTGGGCGCGAATACGGCCAAGCCGGCGCCCGGAGGAGCGCCGGCCGAAGCGCAGAGTCGTGAGGAGCGCCAGCATAATCAAATCGTAGCGTGACCGCGTGATTGCGTCCTTGATTTATATCAACGCGACCGGCGAATTGCAACGACGGGCGTCTCGCCGTGAACGGCACGACGCGAAGCACACGGTGGCGAAACGCCCATATTGTTATACGCACCGCTCAGTCGACGGACTTCATCGTGAAGCTTGCGATTGCCCCAGGCTCGCGACTCGATCGCGTGAACACGATGCGAACGCTCCTCGCCATAGTCTCGCTCTGCGTATCCGTAACCTCTCGCAGCGCCGCGGCTGCGGTCACGCCTGAAGGCGCACCCTTGCGCGATGCGCTGCTTCGTGAAGCCACCCAGACCATGCAGCCGCGGTGGCGGCCCGTGTTGAACTATCTCGCCGGGTTGCACGGGCAAAGCGTTTTTCCACCGGTGGCGCATTTCAAATACCCGTTCGAATCAATTGGGCCGGGCTATCAGGGGGGCATGGTTTTCGGACATATTGACATCACCCATATCCGGCTCGACACGGTTCGCGCTCGGCCGGAGCACGCCCGCAATCAAATCCGCAACGAGCTCGCCGGCCAGCAAGCCGACGGGCTCGTGCCTGGAATCATCACGTTCAACGCGGAGGGGAAGCCGTGGTGGAAGAACTTCAAGGGGTTTCCGCCGATCTGGGTCGTCTCGGCCGACGCCTATGTGGAGGTGAGCGGCGATGCGCGTTTCCTGGAGGAATGTCTGGAGGGGCTGCGCAAGCAGATCGGCTGGTTTGAGGCGAAGCGCCGGCTGCCGGACGGTGGCTTCTATTATCTGGATATCCTCGAAGACACGTGGGAGAGCGGCATGGATGAGGGCGTTCGTTATCATCCGCGTCCACCCGGGCGGGCTGCCTGCATCGACGCCTGTTCTCACCTCTATATGCTGTATGAACACGCGGCGCGCTGGAGCCGGCAACTGGGCCAACCGGCGGAGCCTTGGGCTGCAAAGGCCGTGGCATTGCAGCAGTACATCCAGCAGAAGCTGTGGAACGAGGAGACCGGATTCTTCTACGATGCCTGGACGGTGAAAGAGCCCGCGCAGCGCCGGCTGGCTTTCGAGGGCATGTGGCCGGTGGTCGTTGGGGCGGCGACACCGGCGCAGGCGAGACGCGTGATCCAAGAACATCTGTTGAATCCGAAAGAGTTCTTCACGCCGCATCCCATCTCGACCGTGGCGCTGTCGGATCCAAAATTCGAACTGCGGATGTGGCGGGGGCCCGCGTGGAACTGCATGACATATTGGGCCGCGCGGGGCTGCCTGCGCTACGGGGAGACGGAGGGTGCGCGCCGGTTGCTCGAAGCGGCGCTCGATGCGACGGCGACCCAGTTCGAGCACACCGGCACGGTGTGGGAATTTTATCACCCGCAGCTTGGGGATCCCGGAACGCTCCTGCGCAAGCCGAGTGGGCGAAACGTGCCGTGTCGCGATTACCTCGGCCACAACCCGCTTTTCGCGATGGTGGATCTTTGGCGGAAGAGCGGTGGCAAGGTGCGGTGACGGGTGCCGTCGTCCGTAAAGTAATTCACGGGCGGGACGCCAGGCGATTCCTCGCGCCATACGCCGGGCGCCTGGGGTTCACGTTTGACCGTCGTTCCTCCCGCCCGAATATTCCGAAGCATGAACCTACGATTCGGGCAGGTCGCCCGCCGGTGGCTGGCGGCGATGTTTTTTCTGTGCAGTATCGCACACGCCAATACGACCATCCTCTTCATCGCCGGTGAGCCGAGCCACGGCCCCGGTGAACACCGGTTTCCGGACGGCTGCGCGCTGCTGGCGGAGGCCTTGAATGCGAGCGGACTGCCGCTGCGCGCCGAGGTGAGCAATGGCTGGCCCGCCGATGCGGTGTTCGCCGCGGCCACCACCGTCGTGCTTTATTCCGACGGCCTGGAAAATCACGTGGCAGAGGGAAAGGTCCCCGCACTTCGTCGTCACGTCGGCGCCCGGAAAGGTCTGGCCGTCCTGCATTTTGCGCTCGAGCCGTCGCGCGGCGAGTTGTCGGATTTTCTGCTCGAGGCGATTGGGGGACGCTTCGAGGAGGGCTGGTCGGTCAACCCGCTCTGGAAAATGGAGCAGCCGAAGCTGGCGCGGCACGCGGTCACGCGCGGCGTGACTGCTTTTGCGATTGATGACGAGTGGTATTATCACCTGCGATTCCGGGCCGGAGTGACTCCCGTGCTCCAGGCCGTGCCTCCGGAAAATTCGCTCGGTCAGGACGGCCCCCGCTCCGGTAATCCGGCCGTCCGGGCCGCGCTGGCGAAGGGCGAACCGCAGACGCTCGGCTGGGTTTTCGAGGGCAGTGGCGCGCGCACC
This sequence comes from Opitutales bacterium, assembly GCA_038204695.1. GTDB lineage: Bacteria > Verrucomicrobiota > Verrucomicrobiia > Opitutales > Opitutaceae > ER46. Next base: position 5,952 of record JBBRCR010000448.1, read on the forward strand.
TTCGGATTCACCGGGGGACACTATCATCGCAATTGGGCGAATGACGATTTTCGGAAGCTGGTCCTGAACGGCATTGTGTGGGCGGCGGGCATCGAGGTGCCGGCGCAGGGCGTATCCTCCATCGTGTCTCCATTGCCACGATACGCCACGATCGACGAGGCGATCGCACGCGGCGATCTGGATGATGTGCGGCTGCATCTCACGCTTGATCCCAAGCGCGTGAAGCGGGCGCCCGAAGCGGCGATGGCGCCCTTGCATCAGGCGATCCTGCGCAATCGAAACGAGATTGCCCTGCTGTTGATCGAGAAAGGCGCTGATGTCAGTGAGCCGGACCGCAGCCAGCGGACTCCTCTGCACCTTGCGGTCGAGCGCGCGAACGTGGCACTCGTCGATGCGTTGCTCGCGAAAAAGGCGAAACCCGACGAGCGCGACAAGATGGGCTGGACGCCTCTGCATCACGCCGCGGCGAAAGACAAGGTCGCGGTCGCACGTGCGCTGCTGAAAGGCGGCGCGAATCCGATGGTGCTCAGCGAGCGCGGCGGTACGCCGCTGCATGAGGCCGCGGCCAGCGGTGGGGCGGAAATGGTTCAACTCTTTCTCGATCACAAAGTGGATCCGGCGATCGTCTCCAAACTTGGTGTCACGGCGCTCGACATCGCGCGTGAGTACAAGAACGAGGTCGCGATCAAAATGCTGGAGCCGCTTACACCAGCGAAAAAGTGAATCCCGCGCCATGACCCACGGAACTTCTCCTGAACCTCGGGACGTGATGGTGCGCGCCGTACCGATCGAGTTGTGCCAGTTCATCAAATTCGGCGGGCTCGCAGAGAGCGGCGGCGCCGCCAAACAGCTGGTCGCCGAGGGTGGCGTGCTCGTCAATGGCACCGTCGAGATGCGGAAGCGTAAACAGCTCCTCGCCGGGGATAAGATTACGGTTGGCGGCCAGACGATTGTCGTGCGGGTGCGCTGATCGCGAGATCGCTCAAGTAGCGGGTTGCCGAATTCTCGCGCAGAAGTTCGTAATGCGGCTCCGTCGCGATCGAAGGAGAACAGAAAGGCTGAAAGGCTGAGTCGTATCCGCGAATGGACGCGAATAAACGCGAAATGCGAAGACCCAGTTCAGCGAGTCGCAATTCCGTGGCGGCGAGCGCCAGCGAGTGGATGGAGGATACAATTCGCGACGTGATGAATAGTGGCTGCGAGCGCCCGCGAGTGGAGCACATTTCCAAAAAACACACGCTGGCGCACGCCCCCCCCGAAAGCGCGGTTATAGGCGGCGTCCGCGCTTCAACACACGTTTTTGCGAGGGATTAGCCG
>JBBRCR010000449.1:0-7264 GCA_038204695.1 Opitutales bacterium
GGCGCGACCGGCGGGCGCGACCGCGGCATCGCCGGCCACGCTTTGTACTGGAGACTCGGATACGTCGGCCGAAATGCGCTGGCCCCGGACGGCAGCGCGCGGGCGCGGAGTCGGCCCCACGTCCCGGTCGCGGCGCGCCCCGGCCACCACCGCCGCCGGCGCCGGGCCCGTGGGCCCCTCGATCAGCTGGTGCAGGGAGGAGACCGCCTCGGCCAGGACCGCGGCCTGCCCGTTCAACTGGGCGCTGGCCGCCGCCACCCCGGCGGCGCCCGCGGCGTTTACCTGGGCGACCTCGTCCATCTGGGAAACCGCGGATCGGACCTCGTCGATTCCCCTGGATTGTTCCGCGGAGCTCTTCGCAATTTCCACGACCAGCGTATCCACCCGGTGGATTTCCCGTTGCACCGCCTCGAAACTCTTCGCGACCTCGGAGCCAATGGCGACCCCCTCTTCACTGGACGCCAGGGCTGCGTCGGCCTTTGCCGCCGTCTCCCGCGCCGCTTCGGCGCAACGCTGCGCCAGCGCCCGGACTTCGCCGGCGACGACCGCAAAGCCGGCGCCCGCCTCGCCCGCCCGGGCGGACTCGACGGCGGCGTTCAACGCGAGAATGTTGGTCTGGAAGGCGATCTCGTCGATCGCCTTGAGAATCTTGCCCACCTCCTGGCTGCTGGTGCGAATCGCGGCCATCGCGTCGCGCATCGTCCGGATGTGGGCGGCCCCGCCATCGGCCGCGCGGCGTGCGTCGGCGGCCGCCGCCCGGGCTTGCTGCGCACCCTGCGCGTTGTGCTCGCTCACGCGGGCGACCGCGGAGAGGGATTCTGCGGATTGTTCCAGCGCCGCCGCGCCCGTGATCGCGCTGTCGGCGAGTTGCTGGCTGGCCTCGCGAATGCTCCCGGCCGCCGCCTGAACCTCGCCGGCTCCCTCGCTGAGGGACAAGGCGATCCGGTCCAGCGGCCGCGCAATCTGCCGTCGGACCAGCAGCAGCACCAAAACGATGATCGCCACCATCAAGCCGATTGCCGTCACGACCGCGATGTTCCGCAGCGAGGCATCGAACTGGCGGATGAAACCCGTCCACTGTGATCTGGCCTGGGTGACGCCGTCGGTGCTGTAGCGATACGCCAGGACGCCGGCCATCCGGCGGTTCTTGAGCTCGGCATGACATTCGAGGCAGCCCGTGGCGACGGGTGCGGGGCGGTAAAATTCATAAGCGAGATCCGTCCGGCGCTTCACGGTGTCCGCGGAACTCAGGAGCTGCGCCTGGAGCTCGACCGGCAAGGGCTGTTTAAGCCGGGAGGGCACCGACGAGAGCGCCACGAGGCCGGCGTGGTTGTAGAGCGAGATCTCCAGCACGCCCTTCATGGCTCCCTGTTCCGCCAGCCCGGCGCGAAACTGCTCCATGTCTCCCCCCGCCATCATGGTGAAGAGCGAGGTTTCGCCGACGCGGACGAATTTCTGCACCCAATCCCACTCCCTGGCCTCCGCCGCCGCGAGACTCTCACGGGCGCTTCGCTCGACGAGCGACCCGGCGCCCACGTGTTGCGCGACCTGTGAGACCAGGTAAATGGCGATAATCCCCGCGAGCAGGGAAATGAGAAATTTGTTCTGGAGTTTCATTGGATGTGCGGTGGGGGCGTTTCGGGGCGTTCGCGGATCAGTAAATTGCTCGTCGCACGTCAGGAGCCGGCGGCATAGAGGCACTCGACTTCGATGCGTTCGCCGCACGCGCACGTGACCACGAGGCGGACAACCTTGTCGCCCTCCTTCACCACCTCGACCCGCGAGCCGGGCCCGCCGTGCCCGGCCGGCGAGCCGGCGACACGCAGTCGTTCCAAGGCCGCGGTGGCTGGTGCACCGGGCGGCCGCAGAGCGGGGAGTGGCGCGGAGTGTTGCCGCTGGAGAAATGATTTCATCAAAAATTGGATTGAGCCTCCACGGGGACCGCGCTTTCCACCAGCTTCATGTCCCGGAACCCGGCGCGGCCCTTCAGCGTCAGGCTCAAGGTGACTCGCCGGTTCGACTCGGAGTTGGCGGGAAGCTCCGGCAGCGGGCGCGTATCCGCGTATCCGGTGACGCGCTCGATCTGGGCGGGGGCGACGGCGTAGAGAACCAAGGCCCGCCGGCCCGCGTTCGCGCGATCGGCGGACAACTCCCAGCTGCTGTAATCCGGCGCGGTGATCACGCGATTGTCACTTGTGTGCCCGTCGATCGTCACCTGGAAGCGGTGGCGGTCGATCAACCAGGCGAGGTTCTGCAACACGAAATTTCCCCACTCGGTGAACTCCACCGCGTCTTCCGTGAACAGCGGTTGCTGCGGTCGATCGAACAGCGTGATCCGCAGCCCGTCGGTCGTCACCTGGACGTCAATCGGCTTGTCCTCGAGATCGTCCGGCAGGTGGAGCAGCCGGTAAAGATCCGCGGCGACCGAGTTGAGAAACGTGAGCGGAATCTGATTCTTGCGCTCCGCCTCCTTCTCCGCACCAGGTTCGCGCCCCTGCGACGACGACTGCTTCTTCGAGTTGAACGGCAGCACGCCGGAAGTTGAATCAACGGGGGCGCGAAAGGGGTTTTGAAAGTACTGCGAGGTGGCGATGAGGATCTCACGCTCCTGCGTGGAAATCCAAAGCACCATGAAGAGCGCCATCATCGCCGTGACGAAATCCGCGTAGGCCACCTTCCACGCGCCACCGTGATGGGGAGTATTTTTCTTGGCCATGGTCGTCTACTTCACCGGCACGAGGGCCTTCACCGCGGCCTCGAACTCGTCGGCGGCCGGCTGCACGTGGCTGCCAATGGAGCGTCGCGCGACCTCCACCGCCGTCAGGGGCGCCAGTCCCTTCGCGAAACCCGCCACGGCATGCATGATGCAGTTCAAGCACTGCGCGTCGGCGGCGTTGTTGAACTTCACCCGGTTGGCGAGCGGATTGATGAAGCCGTAGGCAAAGAAGATGCCGAGCAGCGTGCCGGTCAGCGCGGCCGCCACGCTGTGGCCGACCTTCTCGGGCCCCTCGGAGATCGATGCCATGGTGTTGATAATGCCGAGCACCGCGGCGACGATGCCGATGCCCGGCAGTGAATCGCCGACCATCTGGAGAATATGCACCGGGTGGTCGGCCTCCTCGGACTTCGAGTCGAGTTCAGTGCGCATCAGCGTCTCCAGTTGATCGGGCTTGATTTTGCCGTCGATCACCGGCCGCAGGCCGTTGCAGAGAAACTCCAACCGCTCCGGGTGTTCCAGCACCGTCGGGTACCGCTGGAAGATGGCGCTCTTGGTCGGGTCAGAGATGTGCTCTTCCAGGGCGATCAATCCGTTACGCCGCCCCACCATGAAGATTTCGTAGAGCAACTTGAGCAGCTCGAGGAAGTCGCTGCGGCTCGGCGTCGATCCGGTGACGGTGTCCTTCAGCCGGTGCATGATGTCCTTCAACACGTGGCCAGGGCTCGCAATGATCAAAACGCCGAGGGCCACCCCCAGAATGACGATGAACTCCGAGATCTGCAGCAGCACGAGCGGGTTGCCCCCGGCGAGCATGAAACCGCCGACGGTGGAGGCCAAAACGATGAAGGCGCCAATCAGGATGAGCATGGCGTATTCAGTGTCCTCCTACGTGCCGGCCGGGCCGGCAATCCCCCGCCGCCGTGACGGCGGGCAGACGGGTCGGGAGCGTCCGCCGCGGCGGGCTGCCGCCAGTCAATCGATTTCGCCCGGCCGCCGGGCCCCCGCTCTGCCCCGGGACGACCGGCCCGGCCGGGCGCAAAACCGGCCGGCGCGCGTCATTCCCGATGGCCAGGAGAGCCCGGGGGATGTTGTGACTTGGAAGGTGCAATGTCCACGTTACCGGTTTCGGGCGCGCTGGAGCCAGCCGCGCAATCCGAGAATGGTCTGGGCGTGGATCTGACAGATTCGGGACTCCGTCAGCCCAAAGACCGCCGCGATTTCGGCCAGCCGCATTTGTTCATGATAGTACATCGCGAGTATTCTTCTTGGTATATCGGGCAACCCGGTGATCCGTTGAGCGAGAAGTTGCAGGAGTTCGGCTTTTTCGAGGGTGTCGCGGCCGGTCTGGTCCGTTTCATCCGCCAGCAACTCGTGCAGCGAAGCCCCATCGCCCTCCTCGCCCTCGGCATGCTGGTCGATGGCGATAAACGTGAGGGGCTTCGATTCCTCGAGCCACTTGGTGTACTCCTCGCGGCTGATCCCCAGAGCGGTGCACACCTCGGCCTCCGTCGCCACGCGGCCGAGCTTCTGCTCCAAATCGCCGATGGCGCTCTTCAGCTTGCGCCCACGCGCCCGGGCGCGGCGAGGACACCAGTCGAGCCGGCGCAACTCGTCGAGAATCGCGCCGCGGATCCGCGTGACGGCGTAGGTCGCGAAGGTGTTGCCCTGCTCCGGATTGAAGCGCCGCACGGCCGCGATCAATCCGGTGATGCCCACGCTGTAGAGATCATCCGCATCCACGTGCGCCGGCAGGTTGAGCTTGATCCGGTCCACCACGTTGCGGACGAGCGGCAGGTAGCGCACGATGAGATCTTTCTCATCGACGGCTTGCGGGGTGACGCAGTGGTAGGCGCGCCAGGCGGCGGCGGGGGTTACTTCCGGGCCGGGCGGGGTGTCGATGGCGGTATTCATACAGTAATTACTTCTTCCGGAGCGCGGCCGCAGTGGCGGCGGCATGACGGGTGACGAGGCTGTGGCGCAGACCGTGTACCAGCACGGTCCAGAACCAGCGAAACAGGAGAGCTCCGGCCATGCATCCGAGCGCCGCATCCCACAGGACGCGCGCCGGGCCATGACCGGCCCAGAGGCTCGCCGCACCGGTGACGGTGAAACCGGCAAATCCACCCAGGGTAAAAATAAATTTCATCGGCGGTTCTCCCGGGGTTCAGCGTTCATCCGGCAGCGTGCGCCGCGCCATGGCGCCGGTGACGTCCTCTTCGCATTCGCCGGTCAGCGACGGACCGGTGGCCAGAAACAGCGGCTCGAGCGCCTCGTCGAAGAGGTAGTCCCAGAGCTTGCCCCAGTGCGGCACCTCATCGAGGTGCGTAAAAACAAGGTGCGTGGCGCCCAGGGTCCGACCGGCGGCATGGGCGGCGCGGAGCGACTGGCTGTCATAGGCGGCGTTGAGCACCAGCACGCGTTGCTCGATGGCCTCACGCTCGAGAAAGGCCCGCAGCGCGGCATTCGCCGGCCCCGCGGCCGCCGACATCGCCGGCAAATCGAAAAGCACAAATCCGCCGGGCACCACCGGCTGGGTGGCACAGGGAAAATGCGCCAGCGGAACGCCGAGCGCCTCCGAGAACACCGGCAGCGGCCCAAGTGGATTCGACTGGTCAAACTCGACGGCCACCACGTGTCCGATCCGTCCCCGGCGATACACTTCCTGGGCCAGCAGCTTGCACAACACCGTCGTCCGGCCCGCTCCCGGACCACCGAGAATGGCCACGCGCGTCAGCGTCGAGCGATCACTGCGCGGCTCGCATTGGGCCCGCAGCAACCGCGAGGTCTCGGCCAGGGCCCGATGCAGCGGCAGCCGGTTCAACTCCGGCCAGCCCGCCTCGCAGCGCAGCCGGTCGAGCGTCGTCTCGGTCAACCCGGAACGGCGGAGCAATGCGCTGAGGTCGAGCCGCGCCGGGGCGACCGGCGTGCCGGGCGGGAGGGCGGCCGCGCGATCGGGCTCCGCCGGCGCGGAAGAAGTCGCCCCGAAGGTGGACGAACGCCCCGCCGGAACCGGGTCGGCCGGCGGCGAAGCCCCGGCCTGGGCGATGATTTCGAGCCGTGGGCGGCCAAAGAACCGCCGGAGTCCCTTCATCGGGACGGCGCGAACGGAAAGCACCCGGGCGTTCGGGCCCAGCCGCTCGCGGATCAGTTCGACTGCCTCCGCGGGCGTGTGGACCGAGAAGCGGTAAGTGCCGGGGGCGAGCGGTTGATCAGCGGTGGCCATGATCAGGCGGCGGCGGCCAGCGGCACATCGCTGCGGGCCAGATGCGCGGGCAGCCGGATGATCCCGGCGTTTTCAACTTCGGTCGCGGGGGGGAATTCCTGGAAGGCCAGCACCCCCAGCCGCGGGACGGACGACTCGAGGAACCGTCGCAGCGGCAGCCGGATATCGGCGGACACCACGAGCACGGAGGGGTGGCCCAGTTGCGCGAGCTCGGCGGCCCCGCGCCCAATCTCCTCCACGAGATGGCGCGCCGTGGCGGGATCCAAAGCCAGGCCCACCTCGGTGGCCGAGCGGTGGACCTTGCTGCCGAGCCACTGCTCAAAGCGGGGATCCAGCGTCAGGGCGCGCACCACTCCGGGCCGGCACTCGTATTCAGGTACAAAGTACAAGCCGAGCCGCCGTCGGATGAGCTCGCTCAGGTCGTCGGGATTTTTCGACAAGGCCGCGAAATCGGCGATGCCTTCGAGGATCAGCGGCTGGTTGAGGATCGCGATGTTCTCGCGGAGCAGGTTCTGCAGCACCCGCTGGATCACCCCGAGCGTGACCAGATCCGGCAGCAGCTCGGCCACGAGGGCCGGCTGGGTCTGCTTCAGATGATCGATCAGGAGCTGCACGTCCTGCCGGCCCAGGAGGTGATGGGCGTTGACCTTGAGCGCCTCTGAAAGGTGCGTGATCAGCACCGAAGCCGGATCGACAACCGTGAAACCATTCAGCTCGGCCGTCTTCTTTTCCGCCTGATCGATCCAGATCGCCTCGAGATTGAAAACCGGCTCGCGCGTCGGCACGCCATTCACGCGGACCTTGCTGCCCGCGACATTCATCGCGAGCCAGCGATCCGGCATCAACTGCCCCCGGGCGACCGCGCGCCCGCGCAACAGGAAGCGGTAATCGTTCGGCTCGAGCTCGAGATTGTCGCGCACGGAGACCGGCGGCACCACGATGCCCTTCTCCCGGGCCAGGCTCTTGCGCACGCCCGTCACCCGCGCGAGCAGTTCCCCCCCATGCTTGGGATCCGCGAGGCCGAGCAGCCCGTAACCAATCTCAATCGCAAACACGTCCACCTCGATCAGCTTGCGCACATCCTCGACCCCCGGGGGACTGCCGGCCGATACCGCGGCGCCGGCCTTGCCGGTGGCCGTTCCCTTCGGAATCGGAGCCGCCTTCGGCCCTGTCGCGTCGTCATCGGCCCGGTCATCACGCAAGGTTCGTCCCAGATAAAACGCGAGCGCCGCCAGACCGAAAAAGGGCAGCAATGGCATGCCCGGCATCAGCCCGAAGCAGGCCAGCATGCCCGCCGTGATCCGCAGTGCGCGGGGATACCG
>JBBRCR010000450.1:0-7262 GCA_038204695.1 Opitutales bacterium
CGGGCCAGTTCTCGCTCGGGCACGCCGGGTTCATGTCCGTCGGCGCCTATTTCGCAGCCGCCGTGTCGATGTTTGCGGCACCGCGGCTGTTCGGCGAAGCCGGTGGCCCCGCGTGGCAGCAAGGCGGGCTGTTTCTCGCTGCGCTCATGACGGGAGGACTCGCCGCCGCGGTGGCGGGACTCGTCGTAGGCGTGCCCTCGCTGCGGCTGAAAGGCGACTATCTCGCGCTCGTGACGCTCGGGTTTGGTGAAATCATCCGGGTCATTTTTCAAAACGTCGAAAGCCTGGGCGGCGCGCTCGGGCTAAACGGCATTCCCGCCTTCACCACGATCTTCTGGGTGCTCGCGTTTGTCGCGCTCACCATCTTCGTCGTCACGTGCCTTGTGCATTCAACTTACGGCCGTGGGTTCATCGCCACGCATGACGATGAGATCGCCAGCGAATCGGTCGGCCTCGACACGACCCGTTACAAGATCGTCGCGTTTGTCATCGGCGCCTTCTTTGCCGGAATCGCCGGCGGACTCTACGGCCATTTCAAACTCACGATCACGCCCACCGGTTTCGACTTCACCAAGAGCATTGAAATCGTCGTCATGGTCATCCTGGGTGGCATGGGCAATACCCTTGGCGTCATCCTCGCCGCGATTTTGCTGACGCTCCTGCCGGAGCTGTTGCGCCCCATCGCCGAATACCGCATGATTATCTACTCGCTTCTGCTGATTGTGCTCATGCTTGTACGACCGCAGGGGCTCTTTAACTTTGGCCTGTTATCCTCCCGGAAGAGAAACGCCCCGCCAACATGAACACACCGCCCGAAGATGTTGCCCCTCCCGCCTCGGAAGAAACTCCGATTTGGCGCGGTCACCCCTCGCAATGGACGAACATCGGTTTGTACCTGGTCTGCCTGATTCTCGCCGCCGGGATTGTCGCTGCGTATTTTTATCTCAAGCAACAGTCCGTCTCCTTCCCGGAATTCCCGGTGCCAATCGTGCTGGTGGCCCTCGTGATTCCCGGATTGATCGTGCTGGTCCGCTGGATCCTGACCCGGTGCCATGTTTACGAAATCACCTCCCAGCGCGTCAAAATAACCCAGGGGCTGCTGTCGCGCCGGACGAGCGAAATCGAGCTGTATCGCGTCCGCGACTACACGCTCGTCGAGCCGTTCTGGCTCCGGCTGGTCGGCCGCGGGAACGTGGTTCTCGCCACCTCCGATCGGTCAAACCCGGAGATCGTCCTGCGGGCGGTTCCCCAGGCCAGCCAGCTCAAGGATCAGATTCGCACTCATACGGAGACGATGCGGGTGCGGCGCGGCGTGCGCGATATCGAGATCGACACGCAGTGAGTTCACCGCTCCTTCAACTCGAGAGCGTCACCATCCGCTTCGGCGGCCTCACGGCGGTCAACGGCGTCGGCTTCACGGTCAACGCCGGCGAGTTGTGCGGGCTGATTGGACCAAACGGCGCCGGCAAGACAACGGTGTTCAACCTGATTACCGGCGTTTATCGGCCGACCGAAGGGCGCGTGCTGTTCGGGGGCCGTTCGGTGCCGGGCATGCGGGTCAGCGAGATCGCCGCGCTGGGGATCGCCCGCACGTTCCAGAATATCCGGCTCTTCGGCTCCCTCTCGGTTTTCGACAACGTGCGGGTGGCCTGCAATCGACACCGCGGCACGCGTCCCTTCCAGGCGCTCCTGCGGGGGCGCGCCTTTCAAACCGACGAGGCGGCGATTACGCGACGGGTCGAGGAACTGCTGGAGATTTTCAACCTCGGGCGGTTCCGCGACTCGGCCGCCAGGAGCCTGCCGTACGGCGAGCAGCGCCGGCTGGAAATCGTGCGCGGGCTGGCGACCGGCCCGAAGTTGCTGCTGCTCGACGACCCGGCCGCCGGCATGAACCCCAGCGAGAAGGTGGAACTCATCGGGCTGATTCAGCAGATTCAGCGGCAATTCAATCTTTCGATCCTGCTCGTCGAACACTCGATGCGGGTCGTGATGGGCTGCTGTCAGCGGATCGCGGTGCTCGATTACGGCGTGAAGATCGCGGAGGGTTCGCCGGCCGAGATTCAAAGCAATCCGAAGGTGATCGAGGCGTACCTCGGCGAGGAGCATCAGAAAGTGGATACGCCTCCGGCGAACGACGCGGTGGCCCGGCCGGACGGCGAGAGCCGCCACCCGCCACCGGAGACGGGCGCGAGCGCATGAAGGTCATCACCCGTTTTCGCGCCCCCGCACGGCAGCGCCTGTTTCCCGTATCCGCAATCCTGTTTCCCGCATGTTGAGCGTGTCCGATCTCCACGTCTCCTACGGCGCGATTCCGGCGTTGAGCGGCCTCTCGTTCGAAATTCCCGAGCGCGCGATCGTGACGCTGATTGGCGGCAACGGGGCGGGCAAAACGACAACGTTGCTCACCATTTCCGGCCTGCTCCGGGCCCGCACCGGGCGGGTGACCTTTCGGGGCGAAGACATCTCGGCGCTGCCGGCACACCAGATTGTCGCCCGCGGCCTCTGCCATGTGCCCGAGGGTCGGATGATTTTCTCGAATCTCACCGTGGACGAGAATCTCGCGATGGGCGCCTACCTGCAGACCGATGCCGCTCGGAACGCGAGCACCCGCGAGTACGTATTCAGTATTTTCCCACGGTTGAAGGAACGGCTGCGGCAGACGGCGGGGACGCTTTCCGGCGGTGAGCAGCAAATGCTCGCGATCGGTCGCGCGCTGATGAGCCGGCCGCGTTTCCTGATGCTGGATGAGCCGTCGCTCGGGATCGCGCCGCGGCTCATCACGACGATTTTCGAGAAAATCGTGGAGATCAACCGGACGCACGGCATCACGATCCTGCTGGTCGAACAAAATGCGAACCTCGCGCTGGAGATTTCAACGTACGGCTACGTGCTGGAGACCGGCCGCATCGTGATGCAGGGCGAGAGCCGCCAGCTGCACACCGATCCGCGATTGAAAGAGACATACTTGGGCGGGTAGCCCCGGACTTTTACACTGGAGCGGAAAGCGGAAGCTTTTCGCGACGGACGATCGACGAAACACTCACCGTTCCGCTGCAACACGGGGCGACAAACCTCATTCGGGGTGTGCCACTTTCTCTGCGAATCGTGAAGCTGACAAAGATCACCGTTTCGCTCGCGTAAATTAAAGCCGCTCGGCACCGCGCCCGCCACCAAGGCGTCTTGGCCGGTCCACAATATACTTGGCTCAGTGACTCCGGACTACAAAAAACCCGCTTGGACCCGTTGCACTTCGAACGAAGTTTGACCACAAACGCGCGAACGGAATCAGCTGTCCCGGATGGGTTCGGACCCGGCCGGCTTTCGGGCTGACCCGGCGCCACGCCAATCTGAATCCCGCGTCTGCATGCCGTCGGTATCAAGGCTCCAGTTCACGTCCGTCGCCGGTTCCTCCTTCGCATAGATGTGAGCCGCGTCGAGGTCCGCTTGGGTGTAAACTGGTGACGCCCCACGCTCCGTTGCGTTCTCGGCGGGCTCCAGCGCAGGCAGCGCGGAAACGACCTTCATCGTTTCGACGCTCACCGTGATCACCCCACCGATCAGCCGGATGATATATTCCTCGTCGTCGGCCCGGTTCGGATCGCTCGTGATTTCACCGGTCGCGTCGCGCTCGACGCGGTATTGATCGATAACCCAGTCGAGTGCACTGCGATTGCCGAGCCGGTAGCGATGCGCGGCCGCCGGGATGCCTTCGAGCGTGAGCCAGTCGTTGTAGATCAGCGCGGTCTTGTCCTTGGATAACTTCATCCGCGCAACGCGCCAACTGGGTTTCACGCCCGATCCCTCGATGCGTTTCAACTTGTATTCCTTCTGCGCTTCGTAGCCGGTGTGGAGTGCGGCAAGCTTCTCGCCGGCCTTGGCGAAAGCGGTGAAGTCGGCCGCAAACGGAATTCGCGGCAATTCACGGCGCAGATTGGCAGCGTATTTCTCGCGGTAGGCCGGATGGTGCAGCACCGCGTAAACGTAGTGGAAGATGTCGCGCTTGGTCAGCTTCACGCCAGGATAGCGCGTCTGGAACTGCTCCAGCGCCCAATCGGTGATATTGTCCCGCCGGTGCCCGCCGTCGGCGTCGTAGGTGTAGAGCGGGAAGCACTGAAACGTGTCTGTGCTGGCACAGAGGTGAAGATCGACGATGTCGGTCGCGACGAACACGCTGAACGGTGAGCGCCCCGCAACGTCGGTTAGACAAAGCACGTGATTCTCACCGCTCGTCTTCGGCACCGGGAAGAAATCGGGGAATTGGTAAATGTCCTCGTTGAAGATACGTTCGAAGAAGTAACTTCGACGCGTGAATGGCCGATAAAGCGCGGTGCGAATCTTCTGCGGATCGAATTCGACTTCAGTTTCGCGCACCAAGTTTCGTTTCGTGTGCCTGATCCATTTGCATACCTTCGGATCAACACGGAGAAATTCTTCCAGATCTTCCGGTTTCTTTGCCCGCCGCCAGCGATCGAGTTCGCCGTGGTAAGCTTCGACCATCCGCCGGGCGCGCTTAATGAGCCGCTCCGAGTCGAAGTCATAGACGAGGTCGTCGTTATTGGATTTAACGCCATTCGAGAAGGTGCGGAAAATCGCATTCGCACCGAGACTATCAAGTGCCTTTGCCCTCTTTGATCCGATCTCTACGAATTTCGCGAACCCGTCCGCTTCGTTGTCGTGCAGCCACGTGTGCCGTTCATCCGGCTTAAGCGTCCGCCATTTCACGCTGCCGACGCCACCGTGTTGCTCGAGCCATTTCCATTTTTGCTCCTTCCGCCAATCCTCGCCGACCGCGGCGTAATGAATGACACACTTGCGCGGTTTCAGCTCCTTCTGGGCGCGGCGGACAAAAAGCGCGATGCAGACGCCGACCTGGATCCCGAAGACGTTGTGCGTGGTGCCGGAGAGCTTCGGGTTTTTCCGGACGTTCCCGCCCAGATCGACGAGGTAGATGGCGTTGAAGTCGCGCGCGAGATGGTCGCGCACACCGTCGGCGGCAATGCCATCGAGATAGCCGTTGTTGCTGACGTAGGCGACGATTCCTTCCTCGCCAATCCGGTCCGCCGCCCAGCGAATGGCTTTGATGTAGGGATCGCTGAGTGAATTTTTCAGCGTGGCGGCAGAGTCGACGGCGTAAGTGTTGCGAATCCGTCGATCGAGCTGCGGATATTTCCGGTTCTTGTTGTTGTCGTTCTCGTCCTGCTGCCACGCGTTGTAGGGCGGGTTGCCGAGGATGACGCGAATGGGCGCCTTCTTCTGCGCGTTCACCCGTTCCGTGTTCTGGGCGCTGAGAAACTCCATCTCCACCTGATCGTGCGGCTCCGCCAATTCGAACGTGTCAACGAGGCACAACCCGGGGAATGGCTCGTAGGTGCCGGTGCGATCGAAGAACTCGTGCTCGATGTTTTGCGCCGCGATGTAGTACGGCAGCAGCATGATCTCGTTGGCCCAAAGCTCCGTGAAATATTTCTTCTTCAGCGCAGCGGTCGGCAGCTCGCGCATGAGATGGACGACGAGGTTTCCCGTGCCAGTGAACGGATCGAGGAAGTGCACGCCGGCATCGCCGAGCTCCTTGCCAAACTCGGTCCGCAGCAGCTCGCGGATGCTGGCGATCATGAACCGGACGATCGACGGCGGCGTGTAGACGATGCCCATCGTGTCGGCGACCTTGACGGCGAACCCCTGGAAGAATTTTTCGTAGACGGTGTTCAGGAACTTCTGCTTTTCCGAAAAGTCGTCGATCAACGTGGCGGCGGATTCGATCGCGAGATAGAAGCGATCGAGCTTCTTGAGAAATTCCGCGCGGGAGAAATGTCCCGAGGCCAGCGCGTCGATCACCTTCTCGATCTCGATGGCGACGACGTTCCGATGAATGAAGTCGGGATTGGCGAAAACGGACCCGAAGAGCCGTGCCGTCAGCAGGTGCTGGATCAGCATCTCCTCGATGGCGGAGTCGGCGAGCGAAGGATTAATCGCAGAGCGGCAGAGTGCCGCGAAGTCGTGAAATGCCGCCACGAACTTCTTGCTGGGGAGGGCGCCCTTCGTGCCGCGCGCCCGCTGGATGACCTCGGCTAGCCCTCGGCCGAGCTCGGCGACGCGCTCCCGGAACTCCTCGGTCGCGCGTTCCCAATCGGCGATGACCGGCTCGGTATACGCGAAGAACCGCGCGACGATTTCGCAAAGATTCTCACGGAGAATGTCGAGTGGGTAGTCGAGCGCCACTTTCCCGTCCTGGATGAGAATCGCGCGATGGGGTTGCCAGAAGAGGGTGTTCTTCGCGGGATAACCGAGCTTCAGCTTCGCGCGCATCTCGGCCGCGAGATCGTCGGCGTCGTCCTTGGCCTCGATGACACCGTGCGGAATCCGGTAGGTGTCGAGGAGGACGGCGTCGAGCCGGAGCGGCGGGGCGTTCTTCCGCGTGACGGCATATTCGCGGACGAGATGCCACTCCTTTGGGGCGCAGTGTTCGATCAGCGCGTGAAAAGCTTCACGGACGGCGCTCTCGTGCTTCGCTCCAACGTTGGCGAGTTGCGCGAGCGCAAGGTAATAGTTGCGCACCGGCGCGTGCGTTGGTTTCAGGGCGGAAGACGATCCCATTGGTTGCAGGAAGGGTGTGCTGTCCACGAAGCGTTGTGCAACCCACCTCCCGAGAAAAGGCGGAAAAACGAGACCGCGCGCCGCCGACCCAAACCCGGAACCACCCCCAGCTGTCCGGGGCGCACATCGGTTGTGGCCGCCTCGCTGCCGCCTACTTTACTTGTCCTCATGCGCACCC
Organism: Opitutales bacterium; assembly: GCA_038204695.1. Classification (GTDB taxonomy): domain Bacteria; phylum Verrucomicrobiota; class Verrucomicrobiia; order Opitutales; family Opitutaceae; genus ER46. The sequence goes on from JBBRCR010000450.1 coordinate 6,773, forward strand.
CATCCTCCTGCTCGCGCTCCTTGTTCCCTTTGCCTCCGTCCCGGCCGCTTGCATCGATGCGAATGCAACAGGCCCTTCCTCTGCCGAGGCCCCAGTTGGCTGGCCTGAACTCACACGCGAAAACAAAGCGTGGACCCGCTGGTGGTGGCCGGGCAGCGCGGTCGACAAACCCGATCTCACCTGGCAGCTGGAAAAGGTCGCCGCCGCCGGGATCGGTGGCGTCGAAATCACGCCGATTTACGGCGCGCGTGGATACGAGGATCGGTACGTCGATTTTCTCACCCCAAAGTGGACGGAGATGCTCGAGCACACCGGCCGCGAAACGCAGCGGCTCGGACTCGGCGTTGACATGGCGACCGGCACCGGCTGGCCATTTGGCGACCACGCATTGCAGAAAGTGGTGGCGAAGGATGGCCGGCGAGCCCACCGAGAGCCGGCAGCTCCACGCCGATCCGCGAATGAACCCTCCCCGCCGCAAGCAGCGGGGTAT